>JBBPZE010000088.1:0-41384 GCA_038199185.1 Solirubrobacterales bacterium | reverse complement strand
TCGGGGGCGAGGCCGAAGGTATCGCCACGGCGGTGAACGGCGCCGCATCGACGGCCTTTCCGCATGCCGGGCAGAAGCGGGCCTCGCTGCCGTGCAGCGCGCCGCAGCGGTGGCAGGCCGTCACACCGGGCTCCCTGAGCTCCTCGATGGGCCGGATGTCGTCGAGCGCGGTCTCGAGCGTGCGCAGCTCGTCGTCGATCGCCCTCAGGGCCTCGAGCTTGACCTGCACGAGGTCGGGGCGGTCGCGGCCGAAACGGTCGAGGTCGAAGACGAGCCCGCCAAGATCGCGGAACGCGAGCTCGCGCACGCGCCGCAGGTATCGCAGCCGCCGCCGCAGCCGTCCGCGGTCCTTGAAGGAAGCGCGCTCGGCCGGAGCCGTCGCGGCCCCGACAGGCCGGATCGCGCCGTCGGCGGGGGCGGCCGGGTTCTCGTCCTCGGCGGGTACGACGACGGTCGGCTGGTGGGCCGGTGGGGCGTCCGGGAAACGGAGCGCCGGGGGCGGCACGCCGTTGGCGCGCCGGGTCCGGATGCGTGCCATCAAGCCGGGCATGCCTCGACGAACGACTATAGCCCCCGCAAAGTTCCGTGTTCGTCCCCGCGTCGTTCCTGCGGGCGGCCCGCGAAGGGCATCGCATCCTGGATGGGTGTCGCCAGAGGACCCTTGGGCAGGACGCGACGTCGATGTGAGTGGGTGCACGGGAAAGCCCCGTGGTCTTGCGGGTCTTTTGTCGCAGTGCGAGGACCACGCGCCACTCCGACTCGCCGAGTCTCGGTCTCCCAGTCAAACCACCCGGGAGGACCCGATGCCCCACCGTGCCGCCGCTGTCGTGACCGTCAACCTGCTGCGTGCCGGCGCTGCGCTGCGCCGTCGCCTTGCTCCGCAACAGGGCCAGGGAACGGTGGAGTACGTCGGCCTGATCCTGCTGGTCGCGGGAGTTCTGGCCGCCGTCGTCGTCTGGGCCACGTCGAAGGCCGGTGACCAGGGGATCGGCAAGAAGGTCATCGGCCAGCTCACGCATGCGATCGACCAGACTTCGAAGGGGAGCGGGCATTAGCCCGGGCCGTCCTGCGACCATGCACGGGTGGCCACCGACCGTGATCCGCGCGAGCGGCCCATCGCCGTGTTCGACTCGGGTGTCGGTGGGCTCACCGTGCTGCACGAGCTGCTGGTGTCGCTGCCCAACGAGGATTTCCTCTACCTCGGTGACACCGCGCGCTTCCCCTACGGCGAGAGGTCGGCGCTCGAGCTCGAGCGCTTCTCGATGGAGATCGCCGAGGAGCTGCTGCGTCGCGGGGCCAAGCTGCTGGTGGTCGCGTGCAACAGCGCGACGGCAGCCGCGATGCCGGCGCTTCGGCGGCGCATGATGGAGACCACGCTCGGCGTCGACGTCATCGGCGTGGTCAAGCCGGAGGCGCTGCAGGCGGTCGCCACGACCCGCACCGGGAGGATCGGGCTGCTCGCCACTCCGGCGACCGTGGCGAGCGGCGCCTACGACCGCGCGGTGGCCGAGGCCGACCCGTACGTGGACCTCGTGTCGGTTTCGTGCCCGGATCTCGCGCCGCTGATCCAGGGCGGTGGGGTGGGGGGCGACGGAATCTCCGACGCCGTCGTCGACACCGTCCGCGCGTACGTCGCGCCCCTCCGCGCCGCCGGCGTCGACACCGTGATCCTGGGGTGCACGCACTTTCCCCTCGTCCGCCCGATGCTCCAGCGTTTCCTCGGGCGGGGCGTGACGATCGTGACATCGGGGGCCGCCCTCGCCCGCCAGGTCGAGCACGCCCTCTCCTCGCGCGGGCTCACCAACCCGCGCACGGAGGAAGGCGACTACGACTTCCTCTGCACGGGCGACCCAAACTCGTTCCGCGCGCTGGGGATCCGCTTCCTGCAGATGCCCATGGCCGCCACCGTCCAGGTCACACTCAGGACGGCGATGGCCGCATGAGCCCCACTCGGTCCTACGGCCGTGACGCCGCCCGGATGCGCCCGGTGACCATCGAGCCGGGTTTCGTCCGCACCGCCACGGGCTCGGCGTTGATCTCGGTCGGCGAGACGCGCGTCATCTGCACGGCCTCCGCCGCTCAGGGGGTGCCGCGCTGGCTGGCGGGCAAGGGCCGCGGCTGGGTGACGGCGGAGTACGGGATGCTCCCGGCGTCCACGGGTGACCGCAAGCAGCGCGACGTCACCAAGGGGCGTCCCGACGGGCGCACGGTCGAGATCCAGCGCCTCATCGGGCGCAGCCTGCGCACCATCGTCGACTTCGAGGCGCTCGGCGAGAACACCATCTGGATCGACTGCGACGTCCTGCAGGCCGACGGCGGCACCCGCACCGCCTCGATCAGCGGCGCCTACGTCGCGCTGGCGCTCGCCTGCAAGGTGCTCCAGGAGCGCGGCCTCGTCACCGCCTGGCCGCTCTCGGGCTCGGTGGCCGCGATCTCGGCGGGGATCGTCGACGGCGTTCCGCTGCTCGACCTCGACTACGCCGAGGACTCCACCGCCGAGGTGGACGCCAACGTGGTCATGACCGACGACGGGGGGCTCGTCGAGGTTCAGGCCACGGCCGAGCGCACCCCGTTGTCGCGTGCACACCTCGACGACCTGCTGGCGCTGTCCGCTCGGGGCATCGACGAGCTGCGCGGGCTTCAGGAGGCCGCTGTCGCCACGCCGGCCGCTCCCGCGGCGTGAAGCTCGTCCTCGCCACCCGCAACCCGCACAAGGTGCGTGAGCTCGCGGCGCTACTGGCTCCCCACGAGCTCCGGCCGCTGCCCGGCGAGGTGGAGATGCCCGCCGAGGACGGCGAGACGTTCGCCGACAACGCCATGGGCAAGGCTCGCGCGGCGGCCGCGGCGACGGGCTGCGCGGCGATCGCCGACGACAGCGGGATCACCGCCGAGGCGCTGGGAGGCGCCCCGGGGGTGCGCTCGGCGCGCTACGCCGGCGAGGACGCCCGCGATGGCGAGAACCTGGCCAAGCTCCTGCGCGAGGCTCCGGCGGGAAGCCGCCTCGCTTACGTGTGCGCGCTGGCCTTCGTCGATCCGGCCACGGGCACCGACCACGTCGTGGAGGCGACCTGTGACGGAACGCTGGCCGCCGCGCCGCGCGGCGACGGCGGTTTTGGCTATGACCCGGCGTTCGTTCCCGACGAGCATCCCGATCGGACGATGGCCGAGCTCAGCGACGATGACAAGGCCGCGATCAGCCACCGCGGGCGCGCCGCCCGGGAGCTCATGGCATGGCTGACGCCGCGCTGACGCGGACGTCTTCGCCGGGCGCGCCGCGCTCGCGGACCGCGCTTCTCTCGGTCTTCTCCAACACCGCCCTGATCCTGCTCAAGGTCGTGGCGGGGACGCTCACGGGCTCCGTCGCGATCCTCACCGAGGCCATGCACTCCGCGATCGACCTGGTGGCCTCGCTGGTCGCCTACGTCTCGATCCGCAAGGCCGACGAGCCCGCCGACGAGAGCCATCCCTACGGCCACGAGAAGATGGAGAACCTGGCTGCGGTCATCGAGGGGATGCTCATCCTCGTCGGCTCGGGCGTGATCGTCTTCGAGGCCGTTCGGCGGTTGCTGGAGGGCGGCCATGTCCAGCGGCTCGGCTTCGGCATCGCGGTGGTGGCCGTGTCGCTGGTGGTCAACCTCGTCGTCTCGACGTTCCTGTCGCGCCGGGCGCGTGAGACCGACTCGCCGGCGTTGGAGGGCGACGCAGCCCACCTGCGCACGGATGCCGCGACGTCCGCCGCCGTTCTCGTCGGGCTGATCCTCGTGCAGGCGACGGGAGAAGCGTGGATCGACGCGGCCGTGGCTCTGGCGGTGGCGGGGGTGATCCTCGTCACCGGCGTGCGCATCGTCACGCGCTCTGGGCGGGTGCTGGTCGACGAGAACCTGCCGGCGGATGAGATAGCGGCGATCGTCGAGGCCGTCCAGACCTTCGGGCCGCAGGGCGTCGCCGGATATCACAAGCTGCGCGCGCGCCGGGCCGGACCCCGCCGCCACATCGACCTCCACGTCCAGTTTCGTGCGGGCACGACGCTCGAGGATGCGCACCGCACCGCGCACGTGCTCCAGGCCGAGATCGCCTCGCGCGTGCGCCACGCCGAGGTGCTGATCCACCTCGAGCCCGAGGATCGCGTCGTTCCGGGAACCGAGATCCCGTCGGGCTGAAGGTGCCGTCAGCGGATGTTGATGGCGGCCGAGAGCCCCACGGCCCCGGCGAGCGCGGCGTAGCCCTGATACCCCGAGACGAGCAGCAGGACGCCGGTGAGCACGGCGGCGCAGACGGTCAGGATCCAGGCGATGCGCGAGAGCGGCACGACACGGATCGTGACACGGGCGGCGGTCTCTGCGTTGTTGTTAGGTTGAACCGCATGAGCGCCGATGCGCCGTCCCGGCACTTCGGCGACCGGCTCGCCGCGGCGGTGGCCGCCCGCGAGTCACAGATCGTGCTCGGCCTCGACCCGGATCCGGCGCGGCTGTGGCCGGCGGGGCGGGCGGCGGGCGAGCACGCCGCAGGCAGCCCGGCGGAGCGTGCCGCCGAAGGCGTCGTCGCGCATTGCGCAGCGGCGCTGGCCGCGGTGGCCGGTGCCTGTGTCGCCGCCAAGCTGCAGCTCGCCTGCTTCGAGCGGCTCGGCGCGCCGGGGTGGCGTGCGCTCGAACGCGTCGCCGGATGCGCCCAGGCTCACGGCCTGCTCGTCATCGCCGACGCCAAGCGCGGCGACATCGACGTGTCGGCGGCGGCCTATGCCCAGGCCCTCGTGGGGTCGACCGAGACACCCTGGGGCGAGGTTCACGGGCTGGCGGCCGACGCCGTCACGGTGAGCCCGTATCTCGGTCCGGACACCCTCAGGCCGGTGATCGACGCCGCCCGCGCCGCCGGCCGGGGCGTCTTCGTCCTGGTCCGCACCTCCAATCCGGGAGCCTCCGAGCTGCAGGACCGCCGCCTGGCCGAGAGCACGACCGTCTCGGAGCACGTCGCCGGATGGGTCGCCGGGCTCGGTGCCCAGGGCCTCGGCCCGCATTCGGGGTTCTCCGACACAGGCGCCGTCACCGGCGCCACGGCGCCCGAGCACCTGCAACGCCTGCGCGAGCTGATGCCGCACGCCCCGTTCTTGCTGCCCGGCATCGGCGCTCAGGGCGGGGAGGTGACCGCGCTGGCCGCGGCGTTCACCCCGGGCCGCGCGGGCGGGCTCCTGACATCCTCGCGGGGAATCGTCGGGGCCCACGAGCAGGAGGGCGGTGACCCCGCCGCCAGTGCCCGCGCGGAGGCCGAGCGGCTCCGCGAGCAGGCCTGGAACCTGGTCGCCTGAAACACGCACGAGCCCTTGCGGCGGGCAGGATTGGCGCGATCCGGACCGTATCCTCCGAATGGCATGGCCTATCGCAGCTCAGCCCGATGGCTCGCGCCGCTCGCCCTGCTCGGCGCGATGGCCGCGATCCTGGCCGTCATCTCGTCCTCCGACGGCTCCTCGAGCCGGGACGGGGGCGCCTCGGCCTCGCAGAGCACCACCGGGTCGGCCACCACGAGCGCCACCACGACCACGACCACGACCGGGTCGACGACCACGGGCAAGGCCCGTCGCTACTACGTCGTCAAGACCGGCGACGTCCTCTCGGCCATCGCCGACGCCACGGGCGTGCCGCTCTCGCGCATCGAGGCGCTCAACCCCAGCGTGGACGCACAGACGCTGCATGCTGGGCAGAAGATCAAGCTCGCCCCGTGACCCCGCGCATGGTCGCGGCCGCCGCCGCGGCGCTGTTGGTCGTGGCCGCTCCGGCTGGGGCCGCCCCCCCGGCCATCTCGGCCGGCGCGGCGTTCGTCGTAGAGCCGGACACGCAGGACGTGATCTACGCGCGCCATCCCGGGACCCGCCGTCCCATCGCCTCGACGACCAAGCTGATGACCACGCTGGTGGCCCTGGGCGACCTCGGGCTCACCGACAGGCTGACCCTGCCGCCCTACGTCTCCCATGGTGCCGAGTCGCTGGCCGGGCTGCGTGCAGGCGAGCGCATGACGTTCGCCGACCTGGTCCGGGCGATGATGCTGCCGTCGGCCAACGACGCCGCCCACGACGTCGCGGTCCTGGCGGCCGGGTCCCAGGCGGCCTTCGTGTCTGAGATGAACGCGCGCGCTCGGAAGCTGGGCCTCAACGACACCCACTTCGCCAACCCGATCGGCCTCGACGAGGCGGGCAACTACTCCTCCGCCCGCGACCTGGTGCTCCTGGCGCTCGTGCTACGCCGCAACGAGTTCGTCCGCGAGGTCATGGCCCAGCCCCGCGCCATCCTGCACAGTGGGTCGCACGAGCGCGTGGTGATCAACCGCAACGACCTCGTGGCGCGGTACCCGTTCATCGACGGCGTCAAGACCGGTCACACGCTCGACGCCGGATACGTGCTCGTGGGCTCGGCGACCAGCCATGGCGTCAACGTCGTCAGCTCCGTCCTCGGGGCGCCCACCCTGGCCGACCGCGACGCCGACAGCCTTGCGCTGCTGCGCTACGGGCTGAGCCTCTATCACCGCGCGGCCGTGGTTCGCGCCCACCACGCGCTGGGCACCGCCTCGGTCGCCGACCAGGGCGATACCCGGGTGCAGCTCGTGGCCGCGCACTCGCTGAGCGCCGTGGCTCGCCGGGACGAGCAGCTCGCGGTCCGGATCGTCGGCGCGCGCAAGGAGGTGGAGGGCCCGCTGGCCGCCGGCACGCGGGTGGGCACCGTGCAGGCCCTGCGGCGCGGCAAGGTGGTGGGCACGACGGACCTGGTCGTCGCGCGAGACGTTCCGGCCCCCACGGTCCCGCAGCGGGTGCGGGCGTGGCTGGGTCGTTCGGGAACGATCGTGCTTCTGGCGTTTCTCGCGCTGTGTACCTTTGTGCTGGTGCTGTTGCGTCGCCGCGTGATGCGGCGCCGGGCGGCGGGAGAGCCGGACGCACGATGATCATCACCGTCACCCTCAACGCTGCGATCGACAAGTCGCTGTCGGTCCCCAACTTCCGCCTCGGGCGCCGCCACCGCACCGTCGACCAGACCACGATGCCGGGCGGCAAGGGGGTCAACGTCGCCCGCACGCTCAAGACGCTGGGCCAGCCCGTGATCGCCACCGGGTTCGCGGGCGGTCAGACCGGGACGCGGATCGTCGAGCAACTCACCGCCGAGTCGATTCTCAACGACTTCGTGCGCATCCGCGAGGAGTCGCGCACCAACACCGCCGTGCATGACCCGACGAGCGGCGAGCAGACCGAGATCAACGAGCGCGGCCCGGCCGTGACGGAATCCGAGCTCGGGCTCTTTCGCGACAAGCTGCTCTACCTCGCGCGCGGCGCGGACATCGTCGTCTTCGCGGGCTCGCTGCCCCGCGGCGTCGAGAGCGACATCTACGCGACTCTGATCACCGAGCTGCGCGGGCTCGGCGTGATCACCATCGTCGACTCCGAGGGCGAGCCCATGCGCCATGCGGTGCGCGCCGAGCCCGAGGTGATCTCGCCCAACGTCGTCGAGGCCGAGGAGCTCGTCGGCCACGAGTTCAACGACGAGGAGGACCGCGTGGCCTCCGTGGGAGAGATGGTCGCCCTCGGAGCGGGCGAGGCGATCATGACGTTGCCCGACGGCTGTGTCGCCAGCCTCAAGGTCGACGGCGAGCGCGTGTTGCACCGGGTATGGATCGCGCCCCGCGAGGCAGTGGCCGCGGTGGGCGCGGGGGACGCGTTCCTGGCCGGCTACGTGGCCGCTCGCTACACGGGCGAAACGGCTTCGGAATGCCTGCGACGGGCGGTGGCCTGCGGTGCCGAGTCGACGGGGCGGCTGGGGGCCGGGCTCATCGACGTCCCCGCCGTCGAGCGGCTTCTCTCCGAGATCGACGTACAGCGCCTTGACGTGCCCGCCCGCGTCGGCTGACCCCGGCGGGGCATTCCTCGTAATTTGCGGTGCTAGCCTCGGATGACCCCGTTGTTCGGGGGTTTTCGTCCGCTGCCGACCCTAGGATGCCCTGATGGAGATCGAGATCGGGCGTGGCAAGAAGGCCCGCCGCGCGTATGGCTTCGACGACATCGCGATCGTGCCCTCGCGGCGCACGCGAGACCCTGACGACGTCGACATCTCCTGGAAGCTGGGTGACTACCGCTTCGAGCTGCCGCTGCTGGCCTCCGCGATGGACGGCGTGGTCTCGCCGCGCACCGCGGGGATCATCGGCAAGCTGGGTGGGCTGGCCGTGCTCAACCTCGAGGGGATCTACACGCGCTACGAGGACGCCGAGGAGCAGCTCGAGCGCATCGCGCGGCTTCCCAAGGAGATCGCGACGCGGGAGATGCAGGAGATCTACCGCCAGCCCATCAAGCCGGAGCTCATATCTCAGCGCGTGGCGGAGGTCAAGGAGCAGGGCGTCGTCGTCGCCGCGGCGCTTACGCCACAGCGCGTCCGCGACCACTACGAGCTGGCACTCGACGCCGGGCTCGACGTCCTGGTCATCCAGGGCACGGTGGTCTCCGCCGAGCACGTCTCGGCCGACCCAGACCGCCCGCCGCTGAACCTCAAGGAGTTCTGCCGGGAGGTGCCGGTCCCGGTGGTCGTCGGCGGCTGCGCGAGCTATCACACCGGGCTCCATCTCATGCGCACCGGCGCCGCCGGTGTCCTGGTGGGAGTGGGGCCCGGGGCCGCCTGCACCACGCGGGGCGTGCTCGGCATCGGTGTCCCGCAGGCCACCGCGATCGCCGACGTGTCCGGTGCCCGGTCACAGCACATGCTCGAGACCGGCGAGTACGTCCAGGTCATCGCCGACGGCGGGATGCGCAACGGCGGCGACGTCTCCAAGGCGATCGCCTGCGGCGCCGACGCGGTGATGCTCGGCTCGCCGCTGGCCCGTGCGTTCGAGGCTCCAGGCCGCGGATTCCATTGGGGCATGGCGACCTTTCACCCCACGTTGCCGCGGGGCGCGCGGGTGGCGACGGTTCAGAACGGAACGCTCGAGGAGATCGTCGTCGGGCCTGCCCGCGAGAACGACGGCACGTTCAACCTCATGGGCGGGCTGCGGACCTCGATGGCCACCTGCGGCTACCACGACATCGCCGAGTTCAACCGGGCCGAGCTGATGATCGCCCCCTCCCTGCAGACCGAGGGCAAGGCCCTGCAGACCGCCCAGCGGGTCGGGATGGGCTCGAGCGGAGCCGCGCGAGAGGTCAACCTGCCGCCGGGCGCGGGCTCCACTGCGGGAAGCCCGCACGACGAGACGGAGGGCCTTGACGTCGCGGGAGACGCGGTGAGCCAACCGACCGGCGACAAGGTCGCCGCACTGGTGAGCGGCGCCTAGTGACCGACGGGCTCGTCACCGCGGCGACCGCCGCGACCGAGCTCGTCGACGAGTCCGCGCTCGAAGTCCAGGTGCCGGCGGCGGTCGACGAGGTCGTCGTCCTCGACTACGGCGGGCAGTACTCCCAGCTCATCGCGCGCCGCGTGCGCGAATGCGGGGTCTTCAGCGAGCTGCTTCCCCACCACGTGGGCGCGCAGGAGGTCGCCCGGCGCCGGCCCAAGGGCCTGATCCTCAGCGGGGGGCCCGCGTCGGTCTATGGCGACGGAGCACCGCGCCTGGACAAGGAGCTGCTCGAGCTTGGCATCCCGGTGCTGGGCATCTGCTACGGCATGCAGCTGCTGGCGGTGTCCCTGGGCGGCAAGGTCGAGGGCGCCGAGGTCGGTGAGTTCGGCCGCAGCGACCTCAGGATTCATGACCACGGTCGGCTGCTGGCCGGCCTGCCCTCGGAGCAGACGTGCTGGATGAGCCACCGCGACACCGTCTTCGAGCCGCCCGCGGGCACGACCGCGCTCGCGTCTTCCACCGCCTCTCCCGTGGCCGCCTTCGAGTCGGTCGAGAAGGGGCTCTACGGCATCCAGTTCCATCCCGAGGTCGTTCATACGCCCTACGGCCAGGAGGTCCTCGAGCGCTTCCTCGGGGACGTGTGCGAGTGCGAGATGACCTGGAGTGCTGCGTCGATCGTCGAGGAGCAGATCGCTCGCGTCCGCGCGCAGGTGGGTGACGGCAAGGTCATCTGCGGCCTCAGCGGCGGCGTGGACTCCAGCGTCGCGGCGCTGCTGGTCCACCGGGCGATCGGCGACCAGCTGACCTGTGTGTTCGTCGACCACGGCCTCATGCGCAAGAACGAGGGCGAGCAGGTCATCAAGACCTTCCGCGACACTTTCAGGGTGCCGCTGGTGCCCGTCGACGCCGAGCAGCGCTTCCTCGACAGGCTGGCCGGCGTCACCGATCCCGAGACCAAGCGCAAGGCGATCGGGGCCGAGTTCATCCGGGTCTTCGAGGAGGAGGCCGCGAAACTGGGCAACGCGAAGTACCTCGTCCAGGGCACGCTGTACTCCGACGTCATCGAGTCGGGTGGAGGCACGGGTGCGGCCACGATCAAGAGCCACCACAACGTCGGCGGCCTACCCGAGGACCTCCAGTTCGAGCTCGTCGAGCCGCTGCGAGCGCTGTTCAAGGACGAGGTCCGCGCCGTGGGTGCCGAGCTCGGCCTGCCCGAGCGCCTGGTGTGGCGCCAGCCCTTCCCGGGCCCGGGGCTGGCCATCCGCATCGTCGGCGGCGAGGCCACCAAGGAGCGCCTGGACCTCCTGCGCGACGCCGACTCCGTGCTCCAGGACGAGATTCGCAAGGCGGGGCTCTATCGCGAGCTGTGGCAGAGCTTCTGCGTCCTTCCCGACATCCGCACGGTCGGGGTGCAGGGCGACGAGCGCACGTACGGATCCGTCGTCGTCATCCGGGCCGTCACCAGCGACGATGCCATGACCGCCGACTGGGCCCGTCTGCCCTACGACCTCCTCGAGACCATCGCGGCCCGCATGATCGGCGAGCTGCGCGAGGTCAATCGGGTGGTGCTCGACATCACGTCGAAGCCCCCCGGCACCATCGAATGGGAGTGACCTTCATTTAGCGGTTGGGGCGTCGAACCTGCGCATGGCGGAGGTTCGATAGCCCGGTGCACGGCGAGGCGGCGAGACACGCATACTTCGGCGATGCCCTCGACCGGGCCCCTGCCCCGTACCGAGCGGCCTCACGGGCGGTTGCTCGCCGGCGAGGCCGGGGCGCTGGCCGGCGTGTCGGGAACCACGATCGGGCAATGGGCCCGCCGGGGCTACATCCGGTCGTCGATGTCGGATCACGACCCCCGGGTGTACAGCTTCGAGGACGTGGCCGAGGCGGCGATCGTCGCCGAGCTCCTGGCGCGCGGTACGTCGCACGCCGCGGTGCACTCGGCGATCGAACGGCTGCGCGACTATGGGCGCTGGCCGCTCAGCGAGGCTCGGCTGGCCACGACGGTGGGCATCCGGCCCGTGCGGATGGCGCTGCGGGAGGCCGAGCAATGGCTGGTGCTCGGGCCTCGCGGTTGGCAGGCCGTCGCGGACGGGATGGCGCTGGAGGAGGTGCGCCTGCGCCTGCGGCGCGAGCTCAGCTGAATTGGTCCCAGGCGCGAAGGTCGGGCACAGGATCGAACGGCCGCCCGCCGGTGTACGGCCTACGGGGTTAGCTGCCGGGCTCGCAGAACGCGTTTGCGCTCCGCTACCGGGTGCTCGCACCCGGATTCGCCCCTGGGCGCACGCGGCGCCCATCGGTTCCCCCGATCCCCTCTCGCCAGCGGCGGCGGGAGAGGACTCGGCCTGTCGGAGAGCATAGACGTCCCGGGCGGCGGAAGTCTCAAGGTCCTACAATGCTCCGGAGCCGCGCGCCGTCAAGCGCGGCGTTTTCGCGTGAAGACCTACGTCGCCAATTCATCCGACCGCCAGCGCGACTGGCTTATCGTCGACGCTACCGGGCAGACGCTCGGCCGCCTCGCGACCCGGATCGCGACAGCGCTGCGCGGCAAGCACAAGCCCCAGTACACCCCTCATGTGGACACGGGCGACTTCGTCATCGTCGTCAACGCCGAGAAGATCTCGGTGACCGGCAACAAGCTCGCCGACAAGAAGTACTACCGGCACTCCGGGTACCCGGGCGGGCTGAAGGTCCGTACGCTCGCCGAGCAGCTCGATCGCCGCCCCGAAGAGGTCATCCGGCACGCGGTCAAGGGCATGCTCCCCCGCAACCGCCTGGCCCGCAAGCAGATCACCAAGCTCAAGATCTACGCCGGTCCGGAGCATCCGCATATCGCCCAGAAGCCTCAAATCATGGAGATAGCGTCCTGATGGCCGAGGACACGCCGGCCAACGAGACGCCCGAGGAGCAGCCGCCCGTGCAGGAGCCGGCGCCCGAGGAGGAGCAGCCCGTGCAGGAGCCGGCGCCCGAGGAGGAGCAGGCGCCTGCCGAGGCATCCGACGGCAGCGCCGCCGACTCCGCCGAGGCCCCCCCGGAAGAGGCGACCACCGGTGCGCAGGCACCAGGGCAGGCCTCGACCCAGGACGACGAGGACGACGAGGACGCGGCCGAGGACACACCACCCGCGGCACGTGAGAAGCCGTCCATCCCGGGTGCCGACCTCGAGGTCGACCTCGTGTTGGAGGGTCCGGACCGCCCGTCCGACCCCTACGCCTACGACGAGGACGGCGAGCCCGCCGGCGAGTCCGGCGAGGAAGCCGACGTCGTCGAGGTCGAGCCCGTCACGGCCACCATCGACCTCGCGGCTCATGCTCGCTACAAGGCGACCGGCAAGCGCAAGACCGCGGTCGCCCGCGTGATCCTCAGGCCCGGAACCGGCGTCTACACCGTCAACGGCAAGCCGCTGGACATCTTCTTCCCCCGCGCCACGCTGGATCGCCAGATCCGCCAGCCGCTCGAGGCCGTGGGCTACGAGGATCGCATGGACGTCGTGGCGCGCCTGCACGGCGGCGGCGTCAGCGCCCAGGCCGGTGCGCTGCGCCACGGCATCTCCAAAGCGCTCATCGACGCCGACCCGAACCTCCGCGGCGAGCTCAAGCGCCGTGGCTTCCTGACGCGCGACGCGCGTGTCAAGGAGCGCAAGAAGGCGGGCCTCAAGAAGGCGCGCAAGCGCCCGCAGTTCTCCAAGCGCTAAGCGGCCTTGGGCCGCAAGCTCTTCGGGACCGACGGTGTCCGCGGTGTGGCGGGCGAAGTGCTCACCGCCGAACTCGCGCTCGCGCTCGGGCGCGCCGCCAGCGAGGAGCTGCGCTCCGACCATGCCCCGCGCGTACTGGTCATCCGCGACACGCGCGAGTCGGGCGAGATGCTCGAGGCAGCGCTGGCGGCCGGCGTCACCGCCGCGGGTGGAGACGTCCTGCTCGGAGGGATCCTGCCGACACCCGCCGCCCCGCTCCTGCTCGCCCGCTATGGCTTCGACCTGGCGGTGGTCATCAGCGCATCGCACAACCCCTACCGCGACAACGGCATCAAGCTCTTCGGCCCCGACGGCAACAAGCTCGACGACCGCGTCGAGCTGGCCATCGAGAACCGGCTGGAGGCCAGGAGCCATCCCGTTCCCGAGCGGATAGGGCGCGTCCGGACGCTCCACGGCACGCTCGACGACTACCTGCGCGAGCTCGGGGAGCGGTTCGGGGGGCTCGACCTCTCCGGGCTCGACGTACTGCTCGACTGCGCGAACGGCGCGACGTTCCGCGCGGCGCCCGAGATCTTCCGTCGCCTGGGCGCCACGGTCACGACGATCGCCGAGGCGCCCGACGGCCGCAACATCAACGACGGGGTCGGATCGACGCACGTCGACGCGCTCGGCCGCGCGGTCGTCACGGGCGATCACGACCTGGGCTTCGCCTTCGACGGCGACGGCGACCGGGTACTCGCCGCCGATCGCACCGGAGCCGTGGTCGACGGCGACGAGCTGATCGCGTTGGCCGCCCTGCACCTGCGCGACTCCGGGCGCCTGCCCGGCGACGGCGTCGTGGTGACGGTCATGACCAACTACGGGTTCCACGTGGAGATGGAGAGGGCCGGTGTCGAGGTCGCGGTCACCGGCGTAGGCGATCGCTACGTGCTCGAGGAGCTGCGCAGGCGCGGTTGGGCGCTGGGCGGCGAGCAGTCCGGCCACGTAATCGAGATGGGCTTCAACGCCACGGGCGACGGCATCGCCAGCGCCCTGCTGACCCTCGAGGCTCTCGGCGGGCGCGATCTCGCCGACCGCGGCGGGATGGAGAAGCTTCCGCAGCGGCTGGTCAACGTGCCGGTTCCCGATCGCGACGCCGTCATGGCCTCGCCCACGCTGCTGGAGGCCTCCGATCGCGAGAGCGCCGCCCTGTCGGGGCGCGGGCGCGTGCTCGTGAGGCCGTCGGGCACCGAGCAGCTCGTGCGGGTGATGGTCGAGGCTCCGACGGCCGCCGAGGCCGATGCGGTGTGCGCCCGGTTGGTCGCGGTCGTGCGCAACGGCTCGCTCCCCCCTCTCGCTTAGAAGCGGGAGACCGCTCGCTCTAGACTTCGCGGCTCATGTGCGGAATCGTCGGCTACGTGGGAGGGCGCGCCGCGCAGGAGATCCTGCTCGAGGGTCTGCGCAAGCTCGAGTACCGCGGCTATGACTCCGCGGGCGTGTCGCTGATCTCCGGCGGCGAGATCGACTCGGTGCGGGCCGTGGGCAACCTCGACAACCTCTACGCGGCGGTGCACGCGGCGCGCGACGAGGACGGGGCCGTCGCGGTGGCCACCCGGCCGGCGACGATCGGCATCGGGCACACGCGGTGGGCCACCCATGGGCGGGTCAACGAGGTCAACGCCCACCCGCACTTCGACACCACCGACCGCGTTCACGTGGTCGTCAACGGCATCGTCGAAAACTACATGTCGCTCAAGAGCCGGCTGCTCGACATGGGCGCGGTCTTCACTTCGGAGACCGACGCGGAGGTGATCGCCCATCTCGTCGCCCACCACCTCGCCCAGGGCAGCCTCCAGGAGGCCGTGCGCGCCGCCTACAACGAGCTGCAGGGCCACTTCGCCTTCGTCGCCATGACGCTCGGCGAGCCCGACGTCCTGGTCGGCGCCCGTCGCGAGTGCCCGCTCGTCGTCGGCCGGGGTGAGGGCGAGAGCTTCATCGCCTCGGCGGTGCCGGCCTTCCTGGCCCACACCCGCCGCGTGCAGTTCATCGAGAACGACGAGCTGGTCGTCGTGCGGCCCGACGGCGTCACGGTCCTGCTCCCCGACGGCACCGAGGTGCAGCGCCCCGTCAAGGAGCTCGACTGGGATGAGGAGACCGCCGAGAAGGCGGGCTACGAGACGTTCATGCTCAAGGAGATCCACGAGCAGGCCGACGCGGTGGCCGAGACGATCGCCGACCGCACGATCCGCGAGGACGGCGTCGACCTCGCCGAGGAGGCCGCCTTCGACGAGTCGCTGCTGGAGGACATCGATCGCATCACGATCGTCGCCTGTGGGACGTCCTACCACGCCGGTCTCATCGGCCGTTACGTGATCGAGAAGTGGTCGCGTGTCTACACGACGATGGACATCGCGTCGGAGTACCGCTATCGCGATCCGGTGGTGGGGCCGCGCGATCTCGTGATCGGCATCACGCAGTCGGGTGAGACCGCCGACACGCTGGCGGCGATGCGGCTCGCGAGCGATCGCGGCGCGAAGGTGCTGGCCGTCACCAACGTGGTGGGCTCGCAGGCCACACGCGACGCGGACGGCGTGCTGTTCACGCGCGCGGGACTCGAGATCGGGGTGGCGGCCACTAAGACGTTCGTCTGCCAGGTGGCGGTCATGTACCTGCTGGCGCTGCGCCTCGCGGAGCTGCGCGGCACGATGAAGCAGGAGACCCGCCGCCGGATCCTCGCCCAGTTTCGCAGCGTTCCCTCGCTCATCCAGGAGGTCGTCGCCACGGCGGAGGCCGACGTGGAGCCGATCGCCGACAAGTTCGCCCAGTCGAAGTTCTTTCTTTACATCGGGCGCCTGGTCGGCATGGCCGTCGCGCAGGAGGGGGCGCTCAAGCTCAAGGAGATCTCCTACATCTCCACCGACGCCTACGCGGCGGGCGAGATGAAGCACGGGCCGATCGCGCTGCTCGACGAGAGCACGCCGGTCGTCGCCGTGGCCACCGACTCGCCCGTGTTGGACAAGGTGATCTCCAACATGCAGGAGGTCCGTGCGCGCGGAGCCTTGATCATCGCGGTGGCCAGCCGGAGCAACGAGGAGATCCGCGAGCATTCGGACTACCGGCTGCGCGTGCCCGACGTCGACTGGATGCTGCAGCCGCTGCTCGCGGTCATCCCGCTGCAGGTGCTGGCCTATGCGATCGCGCGCAAGCGCGGGTTGAACGTCGACCAGCCGCGGAACCTGGCGAAGACCGTCACGGTCGAGTGACCGGCATCGGCCTCGATCTCCTCGAGATCGAGCGCCTGGAACGGGCGCTGGAGCGCCGGCCGCGCCTGGCCGAGCGGCTCTTCACCGAGGCGGAGCGAGCCTACGCGGCATCGCGCGCCCGGCCCGGTCAGCACCTCGCCGCGCGCTTCTGTGCCAAGGAGGCCGTGGCCAAGGCGCTGGCGCTGGAGGCGTGGTCGCCACGCGACGTGGAGGTCGTGCTGGCCGAAAGCGGCGCTCCGGAGATCGTCCTACACGGGCCGTTGGCCGGCCGCGGGCCCGTCTCGGTGTCGCTGACGCACGAGGCCGGCATGGCCGGCGCGGTGGCGATCGCGCGGTGACCTGGCTCGAGCCCCTCCCCGACGCGGCGCTGATGCGGGCCACCGATCGGTGGGCGATCGAGGAGAGGGGCATCCCGTCGCTGGAGCTGATGGAGCGTGCGGGGGAGGGGCTCGCGCGCGTGATCGGCGAGCTCGCCCCCGGTGGGCCGGTCGCGATCGTCTGCGGGACAGGCAACAACGGCGGCGACGGCCTGGTCGCGGCGCGGTTGCTGCGCGCGATGGGCCGCGAGGTGCGGGTCCTGCTGCTCGGCGGTGAGCTGTCGGGAGACCCGGCGGCGAACCTCGCTCGCCTCGACGGCGGCGCGGAGCCGTTTGCGGCGGGTCGCCTAGACGGAACCGCGGTGATCGTCGATGCGATCCTCGGGACGGGCTTCGAGGGGGCGCCGCGCGAGCCGGCGCTCGGGGCGATCGAGGGGATCAACGCAGCCGCGGCAACCGTGGTGGCAGCCGACGTGCCGTCGGGGGTCGACGGGTCGACCGGCGAGGTCGCCGCGTCGGCGGTACGGGCGGGCGCCACCGCGACCTTCGCCCGCGCCAAGCCCGGGTTGTGGATCGAGCCGGGAAAGACGCACGCCGGAGACGTTCATGTCATCGACATCGGGATCCCCGAGGGCGGCCCGGGCACCCCGGCCGTCTGGCTGATCGGCGACGACGTGCTCGAGGCCATTCCGCTGCGGAAGCGCGGCTCGACGAAGTTCGACTCGGGCCACGTCATCGTGTGCGGCGGCTCGCCCGGCCTCACCGGAGCGCCGTGCCTCGCCGCGGAGGCCGCGATGCGCGCCGGCGCCGGCTACGTCACCGCCTGCGTTCCCGAGGAGCTGACGGCGGTCTTCGAGACCCGCCTGCTCGAGGTCATGACGATCGGGCTTCCGGGCGGCGGTGGCGCCGAGATCGTCCTCTCCCGCACGGGCCGCGGCGGTGCCCTCGTCGTCGGCCCCGGCCTGGGCTCGGCGCCGCACGCCGGAGAGCTCGCCCGCGAGCTCGCCCGACGCGCGGAGGTCTCGCTCGTCCTGGACGCCGACGGGCTCAACGCGCATGCCGGCCGTCTCGAGGACCTCACCTCGCGCTCCGCGCCGACCGTGCTCACGCCCCACGAGGGCGAGCTCGGCCGGCTGCTCGAGGTCGACAGCGCCGTGATCAGGGCGCGCCGCCTTCACCACGCACGGGAGGCGGCCCGCCGCGCGCAGTCGATTCTCGTCCTCAAGGGCGACGACACGCTGGTCGCCGAGCCGGGCGGTCGCGTGGCGGTCAACCCGGGGGCCTCGCCCGCGCTGGCCACCGCCGGCACCGGAGACGTCCTGTCCGGCGTCACGGCGGCAATGCTCGCCAAGGACATGGACGCGTTCACCGCCGCGTGCGCCGCGGTCGCACTGCACGCCCGGGCGGGCCGGATCGCCGCCGAGCGCATCGGCGGCGAGGGGGTCATCGCCTCCGACGTCGTGGCCGCGCTGCCCGAGGCCCGGGGCCGGTAGCGTCACGGTCATGGCCCCCACCGAGAAGCCCCAGGTCGACATCCCCTCCGGTCAATCGCCGTCCTATCAGCTCGAGCTCGACGACATCGAGGTCGGTACGGGCGACGAGGCGGTCGACGGCAGCGCCGTCGAGGTCCACTACGTCGGCGTCTCCTGGTCGACCGGCAAGCAGTTCGACGCCTCGTGGGACCGCGGCAACACATTCAAGTTCGGGCTCGGCAAGGGGCAGGTCATCGCGGGCTGGGATCAGGGCGTGGCCGGGATGAGGGTGGGCGGCCGGCGCCGCATCACGATTCCCCCGATGCTCGGCTACGGCAAGCGCGGCGCGGGGGCGGCGATCGGCCCCGACGAGACCCTCGTCTTCGTGGTGGATCTGCTCGGCGTCCGCTGATGCGGCGCGCCGGCCCACCGCCGGGCGGGCGGGCGTTAGGCTGCGGCCGATGGCCACCGTCGCCGACATCATGGACCGCGAGCCCGTCACGGTCTCGCCCGAGGCGACGGTCGAGGAGGTCGTGCAGACGCTCAAACGCCACGAGCTTCCCGGCGTCCCGGTGGTCAACGACGGCGGCCGTTGCGTGGGGATCGTCACCGAGGCCGACCTCGTCATCGCCGACGAGGAGGGCGACCTGCACATCCCGCACTACATCGAGCTCATGGGCGGGGTGGTGTTCCTGGAGCCGCTGCGGCGCTTCGAGGAACGGCTGCGCAAGGCGGTGGCGGCCAAGGCGGAGGACATGATGACCGCGGAGCCCGTCACGGTCGATGCGGACGCGTCGGTCAGGCAGGCCGCGGGGATCATCGCCGAGGAGGGGCACAACCGGCTGCCGGTGGTCCAGCACGGACGGCTCGTGGGCGTGGTCACGCGTGTGGACGTCCTGCAGGCCCTCGCGCGCGAGGAGTAGCCGCTGATGGAGCGGGCGCTGGCCAGGATCGACCTGGCCGCGATCACACGCAACTGCCACCGTCTCGAGCGCGAGCTCCGCGCCGGGGCGATGCTGGGCGTCGTGGTCAAGGCCGATGGCTATGGCCACGGCGCGCGTGAGGCGGCGGCCGCGGCACTGGCCGGGGGAGCGCAGCGGCTGTTCGTCGCCACGGCGCGGGAGGCGCAGGCGCTGGGCGAGCAGCCGGTGGCGGTGGTCGTGATGGGGGCGCTGACGGCCGGCGAGCTGGAGATCGCCCTTCGGGCCGGGGCCGAGGTCACCGCGTGGGAACCCGCCTTCGCCGGGGCGCTCCCGGCCGGCACGCGGGTGCATGTGAAACTCGACACCGGCATGGGGAGGCTGGGCGCGCGCGATCCCGGTGAGGCGACGGCCGTGACGCGGTCCGTGCAGGAGGCGGGCGCCGAGGTCGCCGGCCTCATGAGCCATCTCGCGACGGCCGACGAGCCGGGCGATACGTTCTTCGAGGAGCAGCTGGAGCGGTTCCTGGCATGGGCCGGCCCGCTGCGATCGCGCTTCCCCGGCGCCCTGGTTCACATCGCCAACAGCGCCGCGACCCTGCGTGACCCCGCCGCCCATCTCGACCTGGTCCGCTGTGGGGTGGCGATCTACGGGCTCGACCCCTTTCAGGAGGATCCCGCGGCGCGCGATCTCGAGCCCGCGTTGTCGCTGGTCTCCTACGTGGCTGCCGTCAAGCCGCTGGCGGCAGGGCAGACCGTCGGTTACGGCCGGCGCTTCACCACCCAGCGGCCGACGATGATCGCGACGATCCCGATCGGGTACGGCGACGGCTGGCGGCGCGGCCTGACCAACGACGCCGACGTGGTGATCGACGGGACGCGCTATCCGCTGGTGGGCACCGTGAGCATGGACAACGTCACCGCCGACGTCGGGCCGGAGCCCGGCGTCCGAACAGGGGACGAGGTGACGCTCATCGGAGCTGGTATCAGCGCCGAGGAGGTGGCCCGGCGGCTCGACACGATCAATTACGAGATCACCTGCGGCATCACCGCGCGGGTTCCGCGCGTGTATGGCTGAGGACCCGCTCGAGCTGGCGCGCGGGGCGTTGGAGGGCGAGGCGGCATGGCTCGTGGGCGGGGCTCCGCGCGATCGCCGGCTCGGCCGGCCCGTCCTCGACGTCGACCTCGTCGTGGCGGGGAACGTCCGGGCGGGGGCCAGGTCGCTGGCGCGCGCGGCGGGTGGGCCGGTGTTCGAGCTGTCCGAGGAGTTCGGGGCGTGGCGGGTTCTGGCCGCCGACCGCACCTGGCAGGCCGACCTCTCGCCCCTGCGGGGCGGATCGATCGAGGCCGACCTCGCGCTGCGCGACTTCACCGTCAACGCGATGGCCGAGCCGCTGGCCGGGGGCGACACGCTGGACCCGCACGGCGGCCGGGCCGACCTCGACGCGCGGCGACTGCGCATGGTCGCGGCGAGCGCCTTCGACGACGACCCGCTGCGGGTTCTCCGCGCCGCCCGCCTGGCCTGCGAACTGGGCTTCGAGCTCGACGAGGACACGGTCACGGCCGCTCGCCGGCGTTCCTCGCGCACCGCCGGCGTCGCGCCCGAGCGGGTGTTCGCCGAGCTGCGGCGGATCGTGGCCTCCGACGCCGCGGCCCGCGGCCTCGGCCTGGTCGAGGCGGTGGGTGCCGCCGAGGCCGTACTGCCTGAGCTCGCCGCGCTGCACGGCGTCGAGCAGACCCGTTATCACCACCTCGACGCCCACGGCCACACGCTCGAGGTCCTCGAGCGCACGATCGAACTGGAGCACGACCCGGCCGCGTTGTTCGGCGTAGAAACGGGTGAGCGCGTCGCCGCGTTCCTCGCCGAGCCGCTGGCCGACGGGCTGAGCCGCGGCGGGGCGCTGCGCTGGGGGGCGCTGCTGCACGACGCCGCCAAGCCCCGCACGCAGACCGCCCTTCCGCTCGGTGGGTTCGGCTTTCCCGGGCACGACTCGGCGGGTGCCGAGCTGGCCCGAGAGGTCCTGGGCCGGCTGCGCGCGAGCGAGCGCCTGCGCGTGCACGTCGGATCGATCACCCGCCATCACCTCCGGCTGGGTTTCCTGGTGCACCGGCGGCCGCTGGAGCCCCGCGCGGTGTACGACTATCTCTCCACGACGGAGCCGGTGGCGGTCGACGTCACGCTGCTCTCGGTCGCCGACCGTCTCGCCACCCGGGGCCGCAAGGCCGAAGAGGCCATCGCCAAGCACCTCGATCTGGCCCGGGACGTCCTGCCGCAGGCCCTCGACTGGCATGCCTCCGGCGGGCCGCGGCCCCTGGTCAGGGGCGACGAGCTGGCCCGCGAGCTCGGACTGGATCCCGGCCCGGAGGTGGGGCGACTGCTCGAGCGGTTGCGCGAGGCTCAGTTCGTGGGCGAGGTGGCCACGCGCGAGGACGCGCTGGAGCTCGCGCGGCGCCTCTGAGCCCGATGAGCCGCGAGTCGTGGTCGCGATGGACACACGGCTCGCCGGGTAGGGTCCCGCGCCCCATGGCTGACGAGTGCATCTTCTGCAGGATCGTTGAGGGCGAGCTGCCGGCGAGGAAGGTGCGCGAGGACGAGCGGACCCTGGCGTTCATGGACATCGCGCCGTGGACGCGTGGGCACACGCTGGTCGTGCCCAAGGCCCACGCCGTCGACCTCGGCGAGATCGGGGAGGCCGACCTCGCCGCCGTCGCGGCCATGGCGAAGAGCATCGCGCTGCTGCAGAAGGAGCGTCTTGGGGCCGAGGGCGTGAACCTGCTCAACTCGTTCGGGGCCGCCGCGTGGCAGACGGTCTTTCATTTTCATCTGCACGTGATCCCCCGCTACCCCGACGACGCTATGCGCCTCCCGGCGCGTCCGGGTGCCGGCGGGGGGGAGGCCGAGATCCAGGCGGCGTGCGAGGAGTTGGCCCGATGAGCTCGGGCGCCGGGATCCTCGGCCCCTGGGCGATCACGCAGGACGGCCCCCTCGCCGTCCTGACCATCGACAAGCCGCCGCTCAACCTGTTCGACCGTGATGTCGAGCAGGGCCTGCACGCGGCGGTGGAGCAGCTCAGCGCCGCGCCTCCACGCGGCCTGCTCGTGCGCGCCGAGGGTCGCGTGTGGACCGGTGGGGTGGACGTCAACCTCTTCGCCGGGCTCGATCCCGAGGGCGGTGCGCAGCTGTGGGAGCGTGGCTTCGATCTCGTGCGAAAGCTCGAGGACATGCCCTGCCCGGTCATCTTCGCGGCCCATGCGCTGTGCCTGACGTGGGGGCTGGAGATCGCGCTGGCCTGCGATCTCCTGCTTGCGGCCGAGTCGGCGCAGTTCGGCCTGGTCGAGACGCGGGTCGGGCTGACGCCGTCGATGGGCGGTCCGCAGCGAATGGCAGAGCGTGCGGGCCCCGCTCGCGCTCGGCACTTCGTGATGACCGGCGGGCTGTTCGACGCCGCCACCATGGAGAGCTGGGGAGTGGTGACGAGCGTCTACCCCGACGCCGAGTTCGAGGAGCGCTCGCGGGCCTTCGCCCGCGAGCTCGCCGAGGGGCCGACCAGGGCGCACGCGGCCACGAAGTCGATCGTCCGCGCCCAGAAGGAGGGGGGTGCGGGGGCCGCCGACGCGATCGTTCCCGCCGAATCGGGGGCGCTGTTCGCAACGGAAGACCTTCAGAACGCCGTGAGGTCGTTTCTCGCCGACGGGCCCGGCAAGGCCACCTTCGAGGGGCGCTGATCGGCTCATCCGGGGGCGAGCCGGCCGGCGCAAGCAACTTGTCGCAGAGCAACCATGGGCTCGCGTTCGTGTTGAATGCTCGGTAATGAGACACTTTTCAGCCATTGCTGCCGCCGCATCCACAGCCCTCGTGATGCTCCCGGGCTCCGCGGGCGCCAAGATCATCGAGATCGGCGCGACGCCCGTCCAGGCCGTACCTGCGTGTCCCGGCGCTCCGTGTCTCGCCGTGAGCCGGACCACCGGCTACCAGGCGAAGGTCGGGTCGACGCGGGGCCTGATGGTCGTTCCCGCCAACGGTCGCATCGTTGCCTGGACGATCGCGTTGTCCAAGCCCAGCACGCCGCAGGTCAGGTTCTTCACGACGAAGCTCGGCGGCGCCTCGCAGGCCGCCATCAGCGTTCTGAAGGTCGGTAGCCACCTGAGGGACAGGGTCAAGTTTTCGAGCCCGCTGGTGCCGTTGACGCCGTACTTCGGCAGCGTCGCGCAGTTGCCGCTGACCACATCGCTGCCGGTCCTCAAGGGCGACCTCATCGCGCTGACGGTTCCCACCTGGGCCCCGGCGCTCCAGGTCGGGCTGCCCGGCGACACGAGCTGGCGCGCCTCCCGGCCGCGCAACAAGTGCAAGGACAACGCGACGCAGACCGCGCAGCTCAAGGTCAACGACATGGCTCAGTACTTCTGCCTGTACCGGACCGCGCGCGTGGCCTACAGCGCCACGCTGGTCACCTACGCCAAGCACACCAACGATCCGCCGAGCACGAAGGGCAGGTGGGCGACCACCCGCTGACGGCTCTGAGAGCCCGGTCTAGCAGGCGCCGGGGTTCTGCTGGCAGAACGCGTTGAAGTCAGCGCCGCCGGCGCCACCGCTGTTGGTCGACGTGCTGGGGCTGGTTCCTCCGGCGGCCGGGGTCGTCTGCGTCGGCGTGGACGAGCCGCCCGTGTTGGACGGCGTCGTGGTCGCCGGGGCCGGGGTGACCGCCGTTCCGCCCGAGGAGGATGTGCCCGACGACCCGGAGGCGGTGCCCGGCGTCGTGCTCGTCGATGTCGTCGTCGTGGATGTCGACGTCGTGGCGGAGGCGGCCGGTGTCCCGCCCGATGGTGGGGCGGTGAGCACCGGGGTCGTCTTGGGCACGTTGTAGGCGACGCTGCCTCCGCCGCAGCCCGCGACCAGGACGGTCAGCGTGGCGAGCGAGATCAGCGCGACATGGCACGATCGCATGTCCGGAAGGTTAGGGGGCGGCTAGGACGCCGCCAGCGGCGCCATGCGGCGACCGCAGGTGGGGCAGTCGTTGAGATCCTTCTGGGCGAGCTGATCGCACCACGAGCAGAAGCGCAGGTTCTCGACCGCCCATGGGAGTCGGGAGGGGGACGGCTCGAGTGGAACGAGCATCCCCACGATCTCCAGCTCCTCGCCGGTGTCGCGGTCGCGGTAGATTCGGTCCGGCTCGGCCTCGACGATGAGCTCCCGCCCCGTCGAAGGGGTCCTCATGCGGTAACGCTGGAGGGCCATGCCGGCTTGCAGGTTACCGGACCATGCGCATCCTGATCTTCCACGGCTACCTGCTCCGCGGCACGGGGTCGAACGTCTACAACGCCCGCCTGGCCGCTGCGCTCGCGGGGATGGGCCATGAGGTCCACCTCGTATGCCAGGAGCGCGACGCCAAGGCGGCGGGGCTCGAGATCGAGGGCGTCACGATCCACAACCCCGACATCGGCCGGTTGCTGCCGGTCTACGTGGCGGATCAGTACGACGGCTTCGAAGCCAAGCCTTTCATGGACTGCACCGACGAGGAGATTGCTCGCTACGTCGAGGCCAACGTGATCGCGGTCGCCGCACTCGCGGCGGCGATCGACCCCGATGTCGCCCTGGCCAACCACGCGGTGATGGGCCCTGTCGTCCTCGCGCGGGCGCTGGGCGGCCGCGTCCCCTACGCGGTCAAGATCCACGGCAGCGCGCTCGAGTACGTCGTCAAGCTCGACCCACTGCGCTTCGAGCCCTTCGTGCGCGAGGGCCTGGAGCCCGCTCGTGCCGTTCTGGTGGGCTCCCGGCACACGGCGGAGTCGCTGTGGGCGACGGTGAAGGGCTCAGACCTCCAGGCCCGGACCCGATTGGGCCCACCGGGAGTCGATGTGGAGCAGTTCGCGCCGCGGGCCCGCGGCGAGGCCAAGCGCCGCCTACGGGCGCTGGCCCTCCGCCTGCAGGAGCTGCCCCACGCCGAGGAGGCGGGGTCGTTCGCGCGCGACGAGGCGGCGGCCGGGCGCGCCCTCGCGTCGTTGGACCCCAACCACGACCGGCTGGTCGCCTACGTGGGCAAGCTCATCCTGTCCAAGGGCGTCGATCTGCTGGCGGCGGCCTGGCCGCTGGTGCTCCAGCGCGTGCCCGAAGCGAGACTGGTGGTCGTGGGCTTCGGGGCCTTCCGCGAGGGCTTCGAGGACCTCCTGGCGGCGCTCGCGCGAGGAGATCTCGAGGCCGTGCGCGCGCTCGCCGGCATCGGGAGGGCGGCCGAGGGCGGCCCCGCGGGCCGGCTGGACATGCTCGACGCGTTCCTGAAATCGATGTCGGGGCCCGAGGAACGGGCCTACCGGGAGGCCTCTCGGCGGTTGGCGTCGCAGGTCACCGTGGTCGGCCGTCTCGACCACGCGGAGCTGGCATCGCTGCTGCCGTTGTGCGAGGCGCAGGTCGTCCCCAGCACGTTTCCCGAGGCGTTCGGGATGGTCGCCGCGGAGGCGGCGGCGTGCGGGGTGCTGCCCGTGAGCGCGGCCCATTCCGGTCTGGCGGAGGTCAGCGGGGTGCTCGCCGGGGAGGTGCCGTCGGCCGCCCGGGACCTGCTGGCCTTCACGCTGGGCCCCGGCGCCGTCCGCGACCTGGCCGAACGCCTGATCGGCTGGCTGGAGGCGCAGGACGGGCTACGCGCCGCGACGCGCGCCGCGCTGGTCCAGACCGCGCGCGCCCGCTGGTCTTGGCACGGCGTGGCCCAGGGCGTCCTGGCTGCCGCGCAGGGGGATCTGGACGCGCTCGCGCCACCTTCCTGACGCCATGCCTTGGCCCGGCCGCCCTGCCGGGCGGACCGATAGAGTTCCGCGCCGCATGACCTCAGCTCCCCGGTTCTCGCTGCTGGCCGCCGGCGCCGCCGCCCTCGTCGTCCTCTCGGGATGTTCCACCAAGGACGATTCGAGAAAGGCCGACCTGGTGTCGGGCAAGAAGCTGTTCGTGCAGAAGTGCGGGTCCTGCCACGTGCTCTCCCGCGCGGCCACAAAGGGCGTAATAGGGCCCAACCTCGACCACGCGTTCGCCAATCCCGTTCGCGAGGGCTTCGGCGAGACGGCCATCCGGGGAATGGTGCGCCAGCAGATCGACCTGGCGCGCAAGGGCGGCACGATGCCCGCTGATCTCGTCACGGGCGACGATGCCCACAACGTGGCGGCCTACGTCGCGCTCGTCGTCGCCAAGCCCGGCAAGGACTCCGGCCTGCTGGCCACCGCGGTCCAGGCGCCGGGGTCGGGCAAGCCCGCCGTGGCGGTCAAGGGCACGCTGACGATCCCCGCGGACCCCGGTGGACAGTTGGCGTTTGTCAACACGAAGGCCACCGCTCCCGCGGGCCAGCTGACGCTCGTCATGCCCAACACGTCGGGCACGCCGCACAACATCGCCATCGACGGCAAGGGCAGGGGCGCGATCGTCCCGAAGGGCGACTCCAAGTTCTCCGCCTCCTTCGCCCCCGGAACCTACACGTACTACTGCCAGGTCCCGGGCCACAGGGAGGCCGGGATGGTGGGCAAGCTGATTGTCAAGTAGTTCGTCGGTCCCCGCTAGGTCACGGCGCGGAGGATCTCGACGACCGCGAGGGCGAGCAGGAAGATCACCACGACGGCCACGAGCACGCGGAACATCGCGGCCTCGGAGCGCAGCGGGTCCAGGGGTTTCATCGGCGGGCTGGCTTCTCAGAGGATGTAGATCGTGAAGTACACGACGATCCACATCACGTCGACGAAGTGCCAGTAGATGCCGGGCACCTCGACGCCCCGGTGCTGCTCGGGGGAGAAGTGCCCGCGGAAGGAGCGCACGACGACCATCGCCAGCAGCGTGAGGCCGATGAACACGTGCGCGCCGTGCAGGCCGGTGAGGCCGTAGAAGATCGAACCCTGGGCGAAGTCCTGGGGCGAGAAGCCGATGTGGATGTACTCGTTGATCTGGACGAAGAGGAACGTGCACCCCAGCAGGAAGGTGGCGAGGATGCCGGCCTTCAGCCCGAAGCGGTTGTCGTTCTTGATCGAGTGCTCCGCCCAGTGCAGCGTGAAGGAGGAGCTGACGAGGATCGCGGTGTTGACGCCGGCGACCGCGACCGGCAGCGAGTGGCCGCCCACGGGGAACCAGTCGTCGCCGTTGACGACACGGATGAAGAAGTAGGCGGTGAAGAACGCCCCGAAGACCATGATCTCGGAGATGATGAAGAGCAGCATCCCCAGCAACTGGGTCTCGACCCGCGAGGAGCGGTTGGCCTCGGGCGGGCCGTGGTGGTCGTGATCGTCGTCGTGGGCGTGCGCCTGGGCGCCGATGGCAGCGGCTTCCATCGATCAGCTCGCGGTGGGCGAGGGCGCCGAGGCGCCCTCGACGACGTGTTCGACAGGGCAGGTGCTGGACTTCCTGACGCGCTCGATGAGGTTGGCCCGCATCCACCCGGACCTGGTCTCGGGCAGCGTGGAGATGATGATGTCGTCGATGCGGAAGAACTGCAGCGCGTTCTGGATGGCGGTGTAGGGGTCCGGGTCGCCGATCATGCCGGCGACGACCAGCCCGGCGTGCCGGGCGCGCTCGCGCATCTGGGAGAGGCGCCCGCGCGCGGCCGCCGCGGCCGTACCGCCCCCGCCCTCCTGGGGAACCACCACGATGAACAGGTGCTGCTCGTCGGTCGCCTTGCTCTTGAGAGCATCGATGAGCTCGCCGCTGCGCGTCGTCCGGTTGGCGACCACCAGCGTGGTCTTGTAGGGCAGGCCCTCCTCGTCGAGGTCGGTCGTCACGTGGGTGACGGGCAGGTTGGTCGCATCCGTGATGCGCTCGATGAGGTCTCGGCGCAGCCAGCCCGAGGCCTGGGCCGGGAAGGTCGAGATGATGATCTCGTCCGGTCCGAACTCCGCGACGGAGTCCATCGTGGCCGTGTAGGGGTCCGGATCGCCGACGTCGCCGATCGCGTCGATGCCCTGCTGGCGCAGGAAGCCCCGTGCGAGATCGATACGAATCTGAGCGGCGTCATAGACGGCGTCGTCGTAGATGACGTTGCCGTGGCGGGGCTGGGTCCGGGGCACGCAGATCACCACGCGGGTGCGACCGTCTCCGGCCTTCTCGTGGATCGCGTCGATGAGCGACTGGCCGCCCACCGTCTCGTTGGCCACTGCGAGGACCGTGCGCACGGTCACGCCCCTTCCTCGGGCGGTCCCGCGGTCGCGCCCGCGGTGGCCACCGGGACCTCCGGCTTCTTGAAGACGCCGTGCACAGCGCCGGGGACGCCGTATTCGTAGGGTCCGCCGACAACGGTCGGCAGGTGGTCGAAGTTGAAGATCGGGGGCGGGGAGGACACCTGCCACTCGAGCGTCAGCGCCCGCCACGGGTTCGCGCTCGCCCGCGGTCCGCCGCGCCACGAGGCGACCATGTTGTAGACGAAGACCAGCGACACGAGCCCCAGCATCCAGCTGGAGATCGAGATGAACAGGTTCCAGCCGGCGAACTGCTCGGAGTAGTCAGAGACGCGTCGGGGCATGCCCTGCACGCCGATGAGGTGCATCGGGGCGAAGGTCGCGTTGAAGAAGATGAACGTTCCCCAGAAGTGGATCCGGCCCAGGCGCTCGTCGAACATTCGGCCGGTCATCTTCGGGAACCAGTAGTAGACGCCCGCGAAGATCGTGAACAGCGATCCGCCGAACAGCACATAGTGGATGTGGGCGACGATGAAGTACGTGTCCGAGACGTGGATGTCGAGCGGGATCATCGCGAGCATCACCCCCGAGATCCCGCCCAGCGTGAACATGGTCAGGAAGCCGAGCGCGAAGAGCATCGGCGTGTCGAGATGGATGACGCCCTTCCACAGCGTGGCCAGCCAGCTGAAGATCTTGATGCCGGTCGGCACCGCGATGATCGCGGTGGTCACCATCATCGGCAGGCGTATCCAGGACTGCATGCCCGAGACGAACATGTGGTGCGCCCACACGGTGAAGCCGAGCACGACGATGGCCAGCAGCGAGAAGGCCATCATCCGGTAGCCGAAGATCGGCTTTCGCGCCCGGGCGGCGAGCACCTCGCTGACGATGCCGAACCCGGGCAACATCATGATGTAGACGGCCGGGTGCGAGTAGAACCAGAAGACGTGCTGGTACATCAACACGTCGCCGCCCTGGCTCGCGTCGAAGAAGTTGAAGCCCAGCGAGCGGTCCAGCAGGACGAAGAACTGCGACGCCGCGATGAACGGTGTGGCGATGACGACCAGCAGCGATGTCGAGAAGTTCGCCCACACCAGCAGCGGCATCCGGAAGAACGACATACCGGGCGCGCGCATGGTGATGATCGTCACCAGGAAGTTCAGCGCCGTCGCGATCGAGGACGCGCCGGCGAACTGCACGCCGATGGTGAAGAAGTCCTGCCCGATCGGCGCGGAGTCCGACAGCGGCGCATAGGCCGTCCAGCCCGAGGCGAACGAGCCGCCCGGCATGAAGAAGGAGGCCATCATCAGGACTCCCGCGATCGGCAGCAGCCAGAACGACAGCGCGTTCAGGCGCGGGAACGCCATGTCCGGCGCCCCGATCATCAGCGGGATGACGAAGTTCGCCAGGCCGGCGAACACGGGGATGATGAACAGGAAGATCAGCACCGACGCGTGGACGCTGAACAGCCCGTTGAACGTGTTGGGATCGACGAACTGGCGGCCTGGCGCGGCGAGCTCGGCGCGCATGAGCATCGCCATGAGGCCGCCGACGAACAGGAAGAGGAACGAGTGAACCGTGTACTGGATCCCGATCACCTTGTGATCGGTGTTGATGCGGAAGTAGTCCTTCCACGAGCGCGCGCCGTGGCTCGAATGGTCCTCGGCGCGCGTCTTCTTGCCTGCCGCCCAGTAGAACCAGTAGTCGAACGCCCCGAGCCCGACGAGGAAGAACAGCGGCGCCGCGAGCATGATGATCGGGGCTGCCGCGGTGGCGTCGACGATCGGATGCAGGTCATAGCCCCAGCGCACCAGGGCGCTCAACCCGAAGCTGAAGGCCACGCCGAGCAGGGTGAACTCGAGCGCACGGAACAGGCTCGGCTGGCGCATCAGCGGCGGCAGGAGGCGCTGGGTCCTCGTGGCGGTTGCGGTGCTCACTTCGACGTCACCTTGTCCAGGTAGTTCACCAGGGCGTCCAGCTCTTTGGGAGACAGGGTCTTTGCGAAATCCGCGGGCATGATGCCCTTCGAGAACCCAGGATAGATGGCGGCGTTCGGGTCCACGATGTCTTTGCGAATCGCGGCGGGGGCGAGGGTGGCGATGGCCTTGTCGAGGTCCGGGCCGATCTTGGCGGTCGTCCCCGCGTCGGCGAGGGTGTGACACGAGCCGCAGGCCGTCGCGGTGCCGTTGCCCTCCGTGAAGAGCTTCTTGCCGTCGACCGCCGCCGTCTGCGAGCCACCCGCGGCCGCCGGTGGCTCCCCGGCCTTCGCCAGCCAGGCACTGAAGTCGTTGCCCGAGACCACGTGGACGTCCGCGCGCATGAAGGCGTGTCCGAGGCCGCACAGCTCCGCGCAGACGACCTCGAAGTTGCCCAGCTTGTTAGGCGTGACCCGGTAGTGCGTCTTGATCCCCGGCACGGCGTCGATCTTCATCCGGAACGCGGGCACCCAGAAGTCGTGGAGGACGTCGTCGGAGCGGATATCGAACTTCACCGATCGGCCGACGGGCAGGTAGAGGTCGTCGCTCTTGACCGTCTTGCCGTTGGTGCCCTTGTACTCGAACTGCCACGCGAACTGCTGGGCGTGGACGTTGACGTGCATCTCGCGTGCCGGATCGGCCGGGGCCTTCTCGATGTCGCTCAGGACGAGGTAGGCGTAGACCACCAGGCTCGCGATCAGGATCGACGGGAGCGCCGTCCAGACGACCTCCAGGCGCGTGTTGCCATGAATCGGGGCCCCGTCGTCCTGCTCCTGCCCCGGCCGCATCCTGAACCACTTCACAGAGAACAGGACGACACACGAGACGGTGACGAAGATCGGGATCGAGACGATCAGCAGAACGTCCCACAGGGTGTCGATCGGGGCGGCCTGCGTCGAGGCCGCCGTCGGGAACCAGTGGATGAGCAGGCCCGCGGCGATCCCGATCGCGGACGCGATGGTCCCGACGATGATCGCCCCGGCGATGTTCCGGTTGCCTCGCCTCACGGCGGCGCATCCTACGGATTCGCTGCGACGTACGATCCGCCGGAGGCCGTCAGAGCGCGGACGGGGCGGCCGGGCGGCCGCCCTCCACCCGCGTGAAACGTTGCTCGGCCGCGCGGAAGCCGGACGGCGCTGCGCCATGATGGCGCCGGAACGCCTTGGCGAACTGGGCGGGTTGGCGATATCCCACCCGATGGGCGACCTCCCGGATGGTCATCGTGCCGTGGCGCAGCAGATCGCCGGCACGGTCCATGCGAACCCCGGTGAGGTGCTCGCGGAAGGTGGTGTGGCCGATCTCGGCGTAGGCCCTCTGCAGCTGGCGTCGTGAGGTCGCGACCCGGCGGGCGAGGTCGTCGAGGGCGAGATCGTTGCCGTACTCCTGCTCGACGATGGAGATCGCCTCCTCGAACAGGCTGCGGCGAAGTCTGGTGGTTGTCGGACGCTGGACCGGCATCGGATTCGGACCTACCTCTTGGACGCTATACCCGAAAATCGAGCCTCTGAATGCTCCGCCTCGGTGGCGGGGGAGCCGGCGTCCGGCTCAGTGCTCGTCGTGCGCCGGGAGGTCTGCGAGCTCGTGGCGGGCGTCTCTGATCCAGCGCACGCTGACCCAGACCGCGCCGATCGCCCCCGCGATACTCAACGGAGTGGCGACCGTGACGCCGACGAGGGCCACCGTGATGAAGAAGGCCAGCAGCATCGGCTGGATGCTGCCCTCCGGCAGGTGGATCTCCTCGCCGGCGGGCGGCGTGGGGCGATCCAGCGGGCTCATGAGATGTAGATGGCCGCGGCCACGAAGGTCATGCCGAACATGAACAGGCAGACCGCCGTGACGATCAGGCCGGTGCGGATGTTCTTGCGGGCGAGGTTGCGGTCCATCGATCTCCGATCCTAGACGGTCGTCGACGCCCGCGGACTTGTGGAATCACTCATCTACAGCCGGGCGTCGGCCACCATCGCGGCGAACAGGGCGGCGAGGTAGGCCAGCGAGAACAGGTAGAGCTTCAGCGCGGTCGCGCGATCGGCGTTGCGGTGGAGGCGGACGGCTCCGTAGATGAAGCCCAGGCCGAGGACGAGCGAGGCGACCAGGTAGACGCCGCCCATGCCGCCGGCGCAGAACGGCAGCTGGGTGACCGCGTAGAGGAGGATCGAGTACAGCACGATCTGTCGGCGCGTCTCGGCCTCGCCGCGGACGACCGGCAGCATCGGCACGCCGACCTTGGCGTACTCGTCCTTCATGAGCAGCGAGAGCGCCCAGAAGTGCGGCGGAGTCCAGAAGAAGACGATGAAGAACAGGATCACCGCTGTCCCGCTGACCGAGCCGGTGGTGGCGGCCCAGCCGACGAGCGGCGGGACGGCGCCGGCCGCGCCTCCGATGACGATGTTCTGCGGGGTGCGCCGCTTGAGCCAGACCGTGTAGACGAACACGTAACCCAGGAACCCGCCGAACGAGAGGGCCGCCGCCAGCGGGTTGACCAGCAGCGTGAGCTCTACGATCGACGTCGCGGCCAGCGCGAGGCCGAACCACAGTGCCACCGTCGCCGGGATTCGGCCCGACGGGACCGGTCGGTTCGCGGTGCGGGCCATCGCGGCGTCGATGTCGCGGTCATAGAAGTGGTTGACCGCCCCCGCGCCACCCGCCGACAGGTACCCGCCCAGGCACGTGGCGAGGATCAGGCCCAGCGACGGATGCCCGGCGACGAGCATGGTCGTTACGGTCGTGAACAGCAGGAGCGACTGGACCTTGGGCTTGGTCAGCTCGAGCAGGTCCGCCGCGACGACCAGCGCGGCCGGGCGCGCTCTGATCTGTGCTCCCGCGTCCATCAGCCTCGGATCAGGGACTCCTCGACGGGCTGGGCCGGCTGCTCGCCGCCGCCGGACTGGCGCTCGACCTGGCGACGGATGTCCTTCATGGGCTCGACCGAGCGGACGCGCGGGACGAGGTCGAAGTTGTTGACCGGCGGAGGGGAGGTGGTGAACCACTCCAGCGTGTTGGCCTTCCAGGGGTCCGGCCCGGCGACCGTGCCACGCCTGACCGAGCGGATCACGTTGAGCACCGTGATGAGGATGCCCGTGGCCAGGATGAACGACCCGATGGTCGAGATCAGGTTGTAGGTCGCCAGGTTCCCGACGTCCGGATAGCGGTAGACACGCCGCGGCATGCCCGAGAGGCCCATCGAGTGCTGGATGAGGAACGTGACGTGGAAGCCCACGAGCATCAGGGCGAAGGAGAGCTTGCCCAAACCCTCGCTGAGCATCCGGCCGGTGATCTTGGGGAACCAGTAGTAGATCCCCGCGAAGATGCCGAACACGGAGCCGCCCATGAGCACGTAGTGCAGGTGCGCCACCACGAAGTACGTGTCGGTCAGTTGCCAGTCGACCGGGAAGACCGCCAGGAAGATGCCGGTGATGCCGCCCATGACGAACGTGCCGATGAAGCCCACGCAGAACAGCAGCGACGTGGTGAACTCGATCGTGCCCCGCCACAGCGTCGCGATCCAGTTGAAGATCTTCACGCCGGTCGGCACCGCTATCAGGAACGAGCTGAGCATGAAGAACACCAGCACGATGGCCGGGCTCGGCGTCGCGAACATGTGGTGGGCCCACACGAGCAGCCCCAGGAACGCGATGATAACGGTGGCCGCCGCGATCGCCTTGTAGCCGAAGATCGGTTTGCGGGCAAAGACCGGCAGGACCTCCGAGATGATCCCGAACGCCGGGAGGACCATGATGTAGACCTCGGGATGCCCGAAGAACCAGAACAGGTGTTGCCACAGCAGGGGCGAGCCGCCCTGCGACGGATCGTAGAAGTGGGTCCCGAAGTGGCGGTCGGTCAGCAGCAGCGTCACGGCACCGCCGATCACCGGAAGCGCGACGATCAGCAGCAGGGAGTAGGTCAGGATCGCCCAGACGAAGAGCGGCAGGCGGCCCCAGCCCATGCCCGGCGCCCGCATGTTGGCGATCGTCGCGTAGAAGTTCACCGCGCCCACCAGCGAGCTCAGCCCGGTGAGGTGGATGAGGAAGATCCAGGCGTCCATGCCGTTGGTCGGCGAGTAGGCGACCGACGACAGCGGGGTGTAGGACGTCCAGCCCGCCTCGGGCGCGCTGAAGAACAGCGAGCCGTAGAACACCACGCCGCCGGCCACCAGCAGCCAATAGGAGAGGGCGTTGAGCTTCGGAAACGCCATGTCGCGCGCCCCGATCATCAGCGGGACGAAGTAGTTGCCGAACCCCGCCATCATCGGCACGACGAACAGGAAGACCATCGTCGTCCCGTGCATCGTGAACAGCGCGTTGTAGGTCTGCGGCGCGATCAGCGTGTTGTTCGGCGACCCCAGCTGCAGCCGCATCATCAGGGCCTCCGCGCCCCCCATGAGGAAGAACACGAAGGTCGTGACCATGTACATGATCCCGATGCGCTTGTGGTCGGTCGTCGTCGCCCACGAGACCCAGCCCCGCGGAGCAGGGCGCACCGTGCGGGTGACGATCTGCGGCACGGGCTTGAGCGTGGCGGTGGTTTCTGTGGTGGCGGCCAAGTGGTTCCGGTCCTAGGGAGAGGTGCTCGGGGAGGCGGTGCCTCCGTAGGTCTTGCGCTGCTCCTGCGCGGCGTTGTCGGCATCGGCGATGGCCTGCTTCTGCTGGTCGAGCCACGTCTCGAACTCCGCGGGCTTGACCGCGCGCACGGCGGCGACCATGTCGGCGTGGTTGCGGCCGCACAGCTCCGCGCACTGGCCGGCGAAGGTCTCCCCGGCCATGCTGCCCGGGATCTTGAACCACGTGTGGTTGTAGGAGCCGGGCACGGCGTCGAACTTCCCACCCAGCCTGGGGATCCACCACGAGTGGATGACGTCCTGCCCCGTGATGTCGAGCGTGACGGTGGTGTCGGTGGGGACGACCATCGTCGTGTAGGCGAAGGGGGCCTTGAAGTCGTTGTTGCGGCAGTCGCTCTGGTAGGTGTAGCGCCAGATGTACTGCTGGCCGTTGACGCAGATGTTCAACGACTTGCCGTTGGGCGGCAGGGCCTTCGTCGGCGAGGAGGCCAGCAGCGTGCCGTTGGCGAGCTTGAGCCCATCGGCCCCGGAGTTCTCCGGGGTGCGGATGCCCGGCAGCTCGATGAACGTCACGACGGCGAGCGCGACGAGGATGACCGCCGCGCCGACGGTCCAGCCGATCTCCAGGCGTGTGTTGCCGCGGATCTGGGCCGCGACGGCTCCCGGGCGGGCGCGGAACTTCACCATGGAGTAGATCAGCGCGCCCTCGACGACGGCGAACACCACCAGGGCGATGGCGAAGATGATCCAGTAGAGGTCGGCGATCCGCTCGGCGTTCGGCGAGCCATCGTGCTCCGGGGCCAGCAGCCCGGCGGAGGCGGGCCCCGCAAGGGCCAGCGCCGCCACCAGCGAGGCCGCGACCAGTGTGAGGAGGAGGAGGGGCTTCCGTCGCAAAGCGGCGGGGATTCTATTCATGGGCGGCAAGGGGCTCGCTCAGGCGCCCTGGAACCGGGCCGGGCGCTTCTGGATGAAGGCCAGAACGCCCTCGGTGAAATCGCCGCTGGAAGCCATCTCCTGCTGGATGTCGGCCTCGAACGCCAGCTGGCCGTCCATGCGCTCGAACAGCCAGCGGTTCAGCTGGCGCTTCGTGCCGGCGTAGGAGCGCGTGGGCCCCGCGGCCAGCCCGTCGACCAGGGCGTCGACCTCGGTCTGGAACTCGTCGTCGGCGTAGACGCGGTTGATGAGCCCCCACTCGGCCGCCTGGGGCGCGGCGACGCGCTCCCCGAGCATGGCCATCTCGACGGCGCGGGTGAAGCCGACGCGCGCGGGGACGAACAGCGAGGAGCCACCGTCGGGCACCAACCCGATGTTCACGAACGCCAGCAGGAAGTAGGCCGACTCCTTGGCCACCACGATGTCGGCCGCCAGGGCGAGCGAGAGCCCGATCCCCACCGCGGGGCCGTTGACGGCGGCGACGACCGGCTTGGGCATGGTGCGCAGGCCGGTGATGATCGGGTGGTAGCGCTGGGTCAGCGTCGAGCGCACGTCGGGATGGCCCTCGGGTGTCCGGTCGTCGTTGCCACCCATGTCCTTGAGGTCGGCGCCGGAGGAGAAGCCACGGCCCGAACCCGTGATGCAGACGGCCCTGATCTCGTCGTCTGCGGCGACGCGCTCGACGGCGGCGAGCAGATCGAGCCCGAGCTGCCGGTTCCACGCGTTCATCGTCTCGGGCCGGTTGAGCTCGATGACCGCGACGCCCCCCCGGCGGTGGAGGTTGACGGTCTCGTACGCCTGGGCCGGCTCGGTCATGGCGCGGATCTTGCCAGGGGGGACGCGCTGTTGCGCTTTCTCGAACCGGACGCGGCCACCCGGGCCGTAACCTAGGCCCTTATGCCCCGCCCCGTGATCGGCATCTGCACGGCGCTCGAACGCGCGCGGTGGAGCGTGTGGGACCAGCAGGCGATGCTGACACCGCGCAGCTACGTCGACGCCGTTCACCGCGCCGGTGGGATCGCCTTGCTGGTGCCGCCCGACCCCGAGACCGCGCGGCAGCCCGATGAGGTCCTCGACCTCCTCGACGGCCTCATCCTCGCCGGCGGTGCCGACATCGATCCGTCGCAGTACGGCACCGCTCGCCATCCCGAGACGGTCGGCACGGTCCCCGAGCGCGATACGTTCGAGATCGCCCTGGCCCGGCGCGCCCTGGAGCGCGACCTGCCGATACTGGGCATCTGCCGGGGCATGCAGCTCATGAACGTGGCGGCGGGGGGCACGCTCAACCAGCACGTGCCCGAGTCTCACGGTCACGAGGACCATCGCCGTTCGCTGGGATCCTTCGACAACTCCGACCACGGCGTTCGCCTCGAGCCCGGCTCGCTCGCCGCCCGCGCGGCGGGCGAGGCTTCCCACGGCACCAAGTCCCATCACCATCAGGGAATCGAGGATCTCGGCGAAGGCCTGCGGATCACCGGGTGGGCCGACCTCGACGAGCTACCCGAGGCGATCGAGGCCCCCGGCAAGCGCTTTGCGCTCGGCGTCCAGTGGCACCCCGAGGCCGACCGGCTCTCGCCGGTCATCGCGGCGTTCGTGCAGGAGGCGGGCCGCAGCGCCGCGCCGGTGCCGGCTGGTTCCTAGCGCCACGCCACAGTTGCGCCGTCGCCGGTCGACCTTATGATCCGGCGCATCGTGCGACCGTCCGCCCGCGCCCTCCGCACCGGAGCATGGGCGCTGGTGGCCAGCGGTGTGGCCGCTCCGCTGTTGCGCAAGCGGCTGAGGATCCCGCCACCGGCCATCACCGCCACCTCCGTCGCCGCGCCGTTCGCCATGTGCGTCGCGGTCCGTCGTTCTCCGGCGCGAGACGTGGCGACCGTGCTGCTGCAGATGTGGGGCTACATCGCCCACTACGAGATGCCCAATGACGATCCTGCCGCGCTCGAGCGGAGGGTGCACATCGACTACCCGGTGCGCCTCGACCGGATCATCGGGCTGGGCACGCTCCCCGGGCTGAGGCTCCAGCGGGCGTTCTCGAGTCCCGACCGGATCGGCCTGCTCGACAAGGTCCTGGTGTGGGCGCACTGGCTGTGGTTTTTCTTCCCGCATGGCACCGTCGCCTATCTGCTCTTCCGGCGCCGCGACGAGTTCGCCCGGGGCGCCACGCTCATCTACGCGGTGTTCGACGTGGGCGTCATCGCCTACTGGGTGATCCCGACCGCGCCGCCCTGGTACGCCGCGCAGCAGCGTCGCTGCGACCCGGATCTGCGGCGGATGATGGTCGAACACGGGCAGGCCTTCTGGAAGGGTGGCTGGGACCCGATGTACGGTCTGCTCGCGGGCAACCCGCTGGCCGCGATGCCTTCCCTGCACTTCGCCACATCCGTGATGGCCGCCCGGGTCCTGCGGGACGCCGGCCCGCTGCAGGGGGCACTGGCCTGGTCCTACGCGCTGACGCTCGGCTACGCGCTCGTGCATCTCGGCGAGCACTACGTCACCGATCTGCTGGCCGGGGCGCTGTTGGCCGAGGGCGTGCGCCGGGCCGCTCCCCACCTCGAGTCGCTGGCGGCCGTCGTCTCGCGTGCGGCGCAGGCGCTCGAGGCAAGGGCCCACGCATGAGCGGCGCGCCCATCGAGCTCGTCAACCCACCGGTCGACGATCCCGACGACGAGGCGCCGCCGAAGATCTCGATCAGCCGCCGTCAGGCGCTCGTCTTCGGGCTGTTCGTGGCGTCCGCGGTCGCCTTCCTGTACTTCATCCTGCCCAAGCTCACGGGCCTCAAGGACACCTGGCACCGCGTGGACTCCGGCAACACTCTGTGGTTGGGCGCCGCGGTGCTGTTCGAGCTGCTGAGCTTCACGGGCTACATCTGGCTGTTCAGGACGGTCTTCGTGCGCGGCCGCAGCCGCGTGGGCTGGCGCGAGAGCTATCAGATCACGATGGCCGGGCTCGCGGCCACCCGGCTGTTCGCCGCGGCGGGCGCGGGCGGCATCGCGCTCACGGCGTGGGCGCTGCGCCGCTCGGGCATGGAGCGGCGGATCGTCGCCTGCCGGATGGTGGCGTTCATCGTGCTGCTCTACACCGTGTACGCGCTGGCACTCATGATCGGCGGCTTCGGCCTCTACCTCCACGTCTTCAGCGGCCGTGCGCCCTTCGTGATCACCATGATCCCCGCCTTCATCGGTGCCGGCGCCTTCGCACTCATCTATACGACCGCTCTGGTGCCCGAGGACGTCGAACGGCGACTGGCCCGCGGGGCGCAGGGCCACGGCCGGGTGCATCGTCTCGCCGCTCGGGTCGCGGCGGCCCCGGCGTCGGTGGCCGCGGGCGTGCGCACGGCGCTGCGGATCGTGCGCGACCGCGAGCTCGGAGTGCTGGGGGGGGCGCTGTGGTGGGGGTTCGACATAGCGACGCTGTGGGCGACGTTCCATGCCTTTGGCGCCCACACCCCGCCGGTCGCGGTGATCGTCGTGGCCTACTTCGTCGGCATGTTCGGCAACGTCCTGCCGCTGCCCGGCGGGATCGGCGGCGTCGATGGCGCGATGATCGGCGCGTTCGCCGCGTTCGGCATCGACTTCGGCCTCGCCACGGTCTCCGTGCTCACCTACCGCGCTTTCGCGTTCTGGCTGCCCACGCTGCCCGGCGCGCTCGCCTATCTGCAGCTGCGCCGGACCGTTGCTCACTGGCGCGAGGAGCACCGCCGCGACGACGCCGCGGCCTCCGATCCGGCTCCGGCGTAATGTTCCGGCGTCTAACTATACTTTCTGAAGTATGAGCAACGAGCGCATCGAGAACGTCATCATCATCGGCTCGGGGCCCGCGGGCTACACCGCCGCCCTCTACACGGCCCGCGCCAACCTCGAGCCGCTCGTGGCCGAGGGCTATGCCTGGGGCGGCCTGCTCCAGCAGACCACCGACGTCGAGAACTACCCGGGCTTTCCGGACGGGATCATGGGCCCGGAGATGATGCAACGCTTCCGCGACCAGGCCGAGCGCTTCGGAGCGCGCCTGGAGACCGACGAGGTCGAACGCGTGGAGCTCTCCGAGGAGGTGGGCGGCGTCCACAAAGTGTGGATCGGTGAGACGGAGCACCGCGCTCGCACCGTGGTCCTGGCGATGGGCGCCGAGCACAAGAAGCTCGAGGTTCCCGGCGAGGAGGAGCTCAGCGGCGGCGGCATCTCCTACTGCGCGACGTGCGACGCTGCGTTCTTCAAGGACCACGAGATACTCGTGATCGGCGGCGGTGACTCGGCGATGGAGGAGGCCATCTTCCTGGCCAAGTTCGGCAAGCACGTGACGGTCATCAACCGCCGCGAGGAGTTCCGCGCCTCGAAGATCATGGTCCAGCGCGCCCGCGAGCAGGACAACCTGGAGTTCCTCACGCCCTACGTCGTCGCCGAGTTCGACGAGGGCGAAGGCCCCTACCAGCGCGTCGCGCGGCTGCGCAACATCGAGACCGACGAGCTCAAGGAGGTGCCGTTCGGCGGCGCCTTCATCGCCATCGGCCACGAGCCGCAGTCGGGAATCGTCGAGGGGCAGGTCGAAGTGGACGCCAACGGCTACGCCCTCACCGACGGGAAGTCCACCCGCACGAACCGCCCGGGCGTCTTCGCGGCCGGCGACCTCGTGGATCACGCCTATCGCCAGGCGATCACGGCGGCCGGCTCGGGATGCCAGGCGGCCCTCGACGCCGAGTGGTACCTGCGCGACACGCCGGGAATCCCCACGCCCGAGGCAATGCCGGCGGGCGACCTCGCCGAGGCGCAGTGGGCCGCCTCGGCCGAGACACCCTGACGCGCCGCTCCACTCGGATCGGCCGCTCCGGCGCGATCGGCCGCCACGCGCTCATGGCTCGAGGACGATCTTGAGCGCTTCGCGCCGGTCATAGAGGGCGTAGGCCTCGGGCGCGTCGGCCAGCGGCATGTGGTGGGTGACCAGCGGGGACGGGTCCAGGCGCCCCGCGGCCAGCAGTTCGAGGACGGGATCGAGGTGAGCGATCACGTTGGCGTGGCCCATGACCATTCTCAGCGACTTGATCCACGCCAGGCCCATGTGGACCTCGACCCGCTCGGCGTAGACGCCGACGATCGAGACCGTGCCGCACTTGCGCGCCAGGCGGATGGCCATCTCCAGCGCGCGAGCGTCGCCGACGGCCTCGACAGCGAGGTCCACGCCGCGGCCCGCGGTGAGGCGTTTGACCTCCGCGCGCGGGTCTTGCTCGGTCAGGTGCACGGGCTCGGCGCCGAACGCGCGCGCGGTCTCCAGGCGCTGGTCGACGGTGTCGATCGCGATGACCTTCGAGGCGCCCGCGACCTGGGCGGCCTGCACGGCGCACAGGCCGACCGGCCCGAGGCCGAGCACCACCACGCTGTCGCCCGCTCGAACGCCCGCGCCCACGGTGGCGTGGTAGCCCGTCCCGGCCACATCGCCCGCGAACAGCGCGACGTCGTCGCTGAGGCCGTCGGGCACCCGGCGCAGCGTCAGGTTGGCGTAGGGCACGAGCGCGCGCTCGGCCTGCGTGCCCGGCAGGTCCCCGAGCGCCGCGCCATGGCCGAAGGTCCGCGAGCCGTCACACTTGTGGTACTCGCCGCGCCGGCAGAAGAAGCAGACCCCGCAGGCGACCTGGAAGCATCCGAGGACGCGGTCGCCGACCGCGACGCTGCTGACGCCGTCGCCGATCGCCTCGACCGTCCCCACGTACTCGTGGCCGATCGTGAAACCCGGCTCGATCGCGATCCGGCCGTGGTAGATGTGCAGATCGGAACCGCAGACGCCGGTCGCCTCGACACGCACGATGGCGTCGGCGGGTGCCTCGATCTCGGGATCGGCCTTCTCGACCAGCCT
>JBBPZE010000087.1:0-3387 GCA_038199185.1 Solirubrobacterales bacterium | reverse complement strand
GCCAGTGTCGAGCACCGCCAGCCGGACGCCGAGGCCGGTGAACGACGACGTCACGGCGCCGAGGAGCACGACCCCCCACGTGATCTGCGACTCATCCACGGGGGGCGCCCAGCCAGCTGGCGGACCGACGGGATCAAGGGCGTGGACAACCCGCTCACGCTCGACGACGGCGATCGCCGTCTCGCCCTCCGCGCCGGCGGCGAGTCGCTCGGCCTGGTCGGGCGCCGCCGTCACGACCGCGACGCCCAGCTCGTCGTAGATGACCGCATCCGCCTCACGCGCCTGCTCGGGGCTCAGCAACCCGTCCTTCGCCTCGCCCGTACTCGCCACGCTGAGCCCGGCGGTCTGCTTCAGCTGCCGGGCCGCGGCGATGGCCGCGTCGTCCTCGAGCAGGACGAGGTACCTGCCGGTCGTCGCTGCGGGGAGCAGCGAGGGATCGGGGTGCATGGTCAGATGGCTCCCGCGAACCGGAGGAGGTCCACGATCGTGAACCGGCCGGGCTCGGCGGCCGGAAGCTCGGGAGCCCACCCGGGCTGGGCGCGCAGGTACGAGGAGGGGTCGGCGGCGAGGAACCCGACGAAGACCTCGCCCACGATCCCCGCGGCGGTCGGGCCGAGGCGGCGGCCCTCGGCGAGCACCTCGGCCTCCCTGAGCAGGTAGTACCACAAGGGCGTCCTGCCGCTGAGGCCCAGGTCCTCGGTCGGCACCGACGTTCCCATCGCCGCCGCCACGGCCTCGCCTGACGGCAGGGCCAGGGCCTTTCCCCTCAGCAGGTCAAGGAGAGCAAGCGAACGGCGCTGCTCGTCGAGGAACGGCGCGAGCTGTATCAGGGGCCCCGTCATCTTGGTGTCGATCCGGCGGCTGAGTTGCGGCGAGGAGGCGTCGACCTCGAAGAACAGGTCCCAGCGAATCTTCCAACCCTTGGGCAACGGCCGGAACCCGCCCAGGTGCTGCATGGGGTCGGGGTCGGGCGTAGGCAGGAGGATGTGGATGGGATCGAGCTCGGGGTTCAGTTGGTACCTGGCCCGGATCTGGCTGTGCCCGAACCGGTAGGCGGCCGCCGAGAACTCCACGGGTATGAAGGGCTCCCGCTTCCAACGGAAGAACCGGAGCTTCGCCGTGCGCCGCCCGGCGTCGTCTTCGACCAGCACGCGATCCACGACGTCCGATCCGGCCAGGCGGCGAAGGTAGTCCTCGACGATGACCCATTGGTAGTGCCAGCGGGTGAGGCGCTGGGCCTCCGTGAACAGGTCCTCGGCCGTGAACGACCGGTCGCGCAGGTGATCGACGACCGCGTTGTGGAAGTGGATGAACGCCAGGTGAAGCTGGGAGATGAGGACGTGGACGTCGTTGCGCGGGTCCCCGACGAGTGCCCGTCCCTGCTGGTTGCGCGGCAGGTCCTCGGTCTCGAACGCCTCGTCCGCGTTCGCGCCGACGAGAAGCTTGACCGGGTCGTCCTGGTCGTAGAGATAGGGGCTGTCCGCCGGGCCCGAGCCGTAGAGCGAGTCGAGATCGAAGCGGGGGGTGCGGTACGAGCGAAGGGCGTCGGGGTCGTTGCGCCGCTCGAGGCTCGAGGCGGGGTCGAAGGTGATGTCGTGGTCGACGAACTGGCCCAGGTAGGTGTAGCCGGCGGGGAGGTCGGGGTTCTCGCCCGGCTCTATGGCCGTGGTGGTGTCCGTGGCCGCGGGAGGCGGATAGGGGCCCATCGAGTCGGCCAGGGCCTTCAGGGCCTCGTCGGGAGGGGAGAGCGCGCGCAGGTGCCGGAACATCCGGCCGTAACGGCCTCGGTCGATGCTCGACCGGGGAACCTGGCCCAATCCCCGGAGCGGGCTGGCACCATGGTCGGGAAGGGGACCGAGCGAGGCCGATGGTTGGACGCCGCCTCGCGCCGCCGGAGCACTGCTGTCTCGCTCGGCCATCGATGCTTCTCCAGCTCAGAACGCGGGGCTCTCGGTGTAGGTGCCGAAGACCTCCTGGAGCGCCTGCACGATCTCGCCCTCGGTGGCGCGCGCGCGTGCCGCCTCGAGGAGGTGGGGCATGAGGTTCTCACCCTCGTGCCCGGCCCGCTCGCGCAGGGTGGCGAGGGCGGCCTCGACCGCCGGGCCGTCACGCCGTGCCCGCGCGGCCTGCACCCGAGCGATCTGCTTGCCCTCGAGCGCCGGGTCGATCCGCAGCGTGTGGATGGGCTCGTCGGGACCGTCCGTGTACCGGTTGACCCCGACGGCGATCCGCTCGCCGCGCTCGAGCTCGTGCTGGTAGCGGAAGGCGGCATCGGCGATCTCGCGCTGGGGGAAGCCGCGCTTGACGGCCTCCACCATCCCGCCGAGCTCGTCGATCCTGCCGAAGTACTCGTAGGCGCGTTCCTCGAGCTGGTCGGTCAGCGCCTCGACGAAGTAGGAGCCGCCGAGCGGGTCGATCGTGTTGGCGACGCCGGTCTCGTCCGCGATGACCTGCTGCGTGCGCACGGCGAGGCGGACCGCGTCCTCGCTGGGCAGCGCGAGCGCCTCGTCGTAGGAGTTCGTGTGCAGCGACTGCGTGCCGCCGAGGACGCCCGCCATCGCCTCGATCGCCGTGCGCACCACGTTGACGAGCGGCTGCTGGGCGGTCAGGGAGACGCCGGCGGTCTGGGTGTGGAAGCGCATGAGCCACGAGCGCTGGTCCTTCGCCCCGAAGGTCTCGCGGAGCTCGCGCGCCCAGATCCGCCGCGCCGCGCGGTACTTCGCGATCTCCTCGAAGAAGTCGATGTGCGCGTTGAAGAAGAAGGAGAGCCGCGGCGCGAACGAGTCCACGTCGAGGCCGCGCGCGACGGCGTGCTCCACGTAGGTCAGCCCGTCCTTGAGCGTGAACGCGAGCTCCTGGGCCGCGGTCGAGCCCGCCTCGCGGATGTGGTAGCCGGAGATCGAGATCGGGTGCCAGCGCGGCATGTGCCCGGCGCACCACTCGATCATGTCGGTGACCAGGCGCATCGCCGCGTCGACCGGGAAGCACCACTCCTTCTGGGCGATGTACTCCTTGAGGATGTCGGTCTGGATCGTCCCGGCGAGCGCCTCGGGGGGGATCCCCTTCTCCTCGGCGGCCACGACGTAGAAGGCGAGCATGATCGGCGCCGGAGCGTTGATGGTCATGGAGACGGAGACCTCGTCGAGCGGGATGCCGCCAAACAGCGTCTCCATGTCGTCCAGGGTGTCGATGGCCACGCCCTCGCGGCCGACCTCGCCGAGCGCGCGCCGGTGGTCGGAGTCGTAACCCATCAACGAAGGCATGTCGAACGCCGTCGAGAGGCCGGTCTGCCCGTGGTCGAGCAGGTAGCGGAAGCGCTCGTTCGTCTCCTCGGCGGTGCCGAAGCCGGCGAACTGACGCAGGGTCCACAGCCGCCCGCGGTACATC
>JBBPZE010000086.1:0-15547 GCA_038199185.1 Solirubrobacterales bacterium | reverse complement strand
TCCAGAGCATCCCGCGGTCGATCAGCTGCTCTCGCAGGCGCGACAGCGCGAGGTCCTTGGCCTTGGCCTCGAGCATGACGTCGAAGACCAGGCCCTGCCCCGGGCCTCGGATGAAGTCCTCGAAGGCAATGGGATCGACGAGGTCTGCATGTGCCCGCAGGGGCGGCAGGACATAACGGGTCTCCACCCGCCGGCCCCGGCGCTGCCGGCGCTCCTCCATGGAGGTCTTCGGTGTGGAGTAGTGGATCTTCGGCACGACGCCGTCCGGCCACGTCGCCAGCGCGGCCCCGAGGGCCTCGCGATCCGGGATCGCTTCCGGGTCGTGGCAGTGGTGGTGAAGGATGTCCCAGACGACCGGCACCGCTGTGCGTTCGTGCAGGGCCAGGACGTCGGTCAGGCTGAACGTGCGGTCGTCGTTCTCGATGACGAGCCGGCGACGGGCCGGATCGCCCGCGCGCGCGAGGCCCTCTTCAAAACGGTCGAAGGCGGCGGTGCGCCCGCCCGCGCCGCCGCCCACGTGCAGGACGACGACCGCCTCGGGACCGCAGCCCATTCCGTCGAGCAGCGCGGCCATCACGTCGAGTTCGCGGGCCGCCAGGGATCGAACCTCCTCACGCTCTGAGTTCAGCACCACGTACTGGCCGGGATGAAACGACAACCGGACGCCCAGTTCACGGATCCTGTCGCCCAGTTGGGACAGTCGCGCGGCACATCCCTCGACCTGGTGGTGGAACCCGGGGAGATCCGGGTGGGTGGCGTAGGGCGCGAGGTCGGAGGTCATCCGGTACATCCGGACGTCCAGCGCGTCGAGCCGGTCGATGATGGCCTCCAGCCGGTCGAGCGAGACGCTCAGGTGGGGGCCGGACTGCCAGCGGCGCGCGTCATGGGAGGGAAGACCGCCGTCGCCGAGGACCTTCACCGCGAAGCCGAGGCGGTGCATGGAGGTCGGATAGTGTGACCGACCGATGAGCGACATGACCGACGAGCTGGTCGCAGACGCCGGCGAGCGCATGACGAAGTCCGTCGAATCGACCCGTGGCGAGTTCGGGTCGGTCCGCACCGGCCGCGCGAGCCCGGCTCTGCTGGACCGCATCGTCGTCGACTACTACGGGGCCCCGACGCCGCTCAAGCAGCTGGCGACGATCCATGCCCCCGAGGCGCGGCTGCTGACCGTCCAGCCCTACGACAAGGGCTCGATCAAGGCAATCGAGAAGTCGATCATGGAATCCGACGTCGGCCTGACGCCCAACAACGACGGCCAGATGATCCGGTTGCAGGTTCCCGAGCTCAACGAGGAGCGCCGCCGCGAGCTCGTCAAGGTCGTGCGGAACATCGCCGAGGAGGGCCGCGTCGCCATCCGCAACATCCGCCGCGACGTGATGCACGACCTGCGCGAGCTCAAGGACTCCGGCGAGACCGGCAAGGACGACGAGCGGCGCGCCGAGGCGGAGCTGCAGAAGATCACCGACCAGCGGATCACCGAGCTCGAGGCCACTCTCAAGGGCAAGGAAGAGGAGATCCTCGAGGTCTGAGGCGCGGGCGGCGGCTGACCGGTTGGCGGCGGTGGTCGGTGGACTACGGGAGTTGCGTGATCTTGCCGACGCGTTGGAGGACGATCTCGGCGTTCTCGAAGCTGTAACCGGCGTGGTAGTTCTCGTTTGGTGGGCATACAAAGAAAACGGTGGGGTCGTCTGCCGTCAATGTCACTGCGCGCTCGGCGAAAGCCTCAATTCGGTCTCCGACATTGTTCTTCGCGTTGATCCAGTAGCGATGAAGCACGGGGCCCTTTGTCTTGTTTGTGTCGATTCGGCATTCCAAGACCTCTGCGTCGTTGATGCCTGAATCGACGAGCTGGAGCAGGTTGGTCCGCGCGCGGACGTAATAATTGCCGGGGGGTGCAGAGACCGGGCTGCCGATCATGGCGGGACTAGGAGCATGGATTTCGCCATTCGGGAACGTCTTCACGATCACCTCGCTCGGCCCAGCCTCACCCGCCGGGCCCGCAGGGCCCGCCGTGCCTGTCGGACCCGGCCGGCCGCGCAGCGCCCGTTTGGCCGAGGGCCGGAGGTCCGCGAGGCGCAGCGACCTGTCGCGGACCTTGCCGGAGGAGACGGAGTTCCTGGCCAGCTCGCGGGATCCCACACTGCCTCGCGGCAGGTGGATGACCGCGTAGGACGTGCCGCCCAGGGCGACGAACAGGGCCAGGAGGGAGATGGCATTCGACCGCATGAAGTGCATCGCGAGATTCTTCCACGCGATGTCCGGCGGGGGCACTCAGGCGGAGACCCGTTGCTGGTTTGCAACGTTTTCGTGACGATCAGCGGTGCAGGACGCCCGCCTGGGCGCCGTAGGCGAGCCTGTGCTCGCGCACGACGTGATCGCCGAGCGCTTCGTCGATCGCACCGAGAACCTCGTGGGAGAGCGACACGCCGGACGCGGCCGCGTTGTCGCGGACCTGCTCGGGCCGTGAGGCGCCGACGATCGCCGCCGCGAGCTCGTCGCGTCGCAGCGTCCAGGCGATCGCGAGCTGGGCCATGGTCAGGCCGGCTTCATCGGCGATCGGGCGCAGGCGCTGGACCGCTTGGAGCAGATCGTCCTTCAGGAGGCGCTGGATCGGGCCGCCCATCTCGTCGTGGGCCGCGCGCGAATCGGCCGGGGGCGGCTCACCCGGCCGGTACTTGCCGGCCAGGACGCCCTGCGCGATCGGTGACCAGACGATCTGCGAGATCCCGTTCTCCGCGCACAGGTCGAAGACCTCCTCCTCGGGACCCCGCCAGAGCATGTGGTACTGCGGCTGTGACGACACGAACCTCTCGGTGCCGGGCACCGCGAGCGCCGCGCGGATCTGCTCGGGAGACCACTCGCTGAAGCCGATCGCCCGTGCCTTCCCCGCCCGAACGATCTCGGTGAGCGCCTCCATCGTCTCCTCGATCGGCGTGTTGACGTCGAAGCGGTGGCACTGATAGAGGTCGACGTAGTCGGTCTGCAGCCGGCGCAGCGAGGCCTCGATCTGCGTATGCACCTCCTCCGCCGACAGGCCGCCCCGGTGGCCCTCGTGGATCGGCGCGAACAGCTTGGTGGCCAGGACGTAGGAGCTGCGGTCATACCCGGAGAGGATCTCGCCCCAGGCCTCCTCGGCGGCGCCGTTGCCGTACACGTTCGCGGTGTCGAAGAGCGTGATGCCCGCGTCGAATGCCGCCCTCGTGCAGGCCTCGGTCTGCTCACGCTCGATGCCTCCCGAGTAGGTCAGCCAGGAGCCGAGCGCGATCTCGGAAACCTCGATACCGCTGTCGCCCAGGGTGCGCGTGATCATCACGACACCGTAGCTTTCACACCGCTTTGCCCGTCGAGACTCATCCCCGCCACGTCGCGATCATCACCGACGGCAACGGCCGCTGGGCCCGCGCGCGCGGCGTCTCGGTGCTCGAGGGCCACCAGGCCGGTGCCGACACCGTCAAGGCGCGCCTGCGCGACGCCGCCGAGCTCGGGATCAAGGAGCTGACCGTCTACTCGTTCTCCACGGAGAACTGGTCCCGACCTGCCGAGGAGGTCACGGCACTCATGCGGATGTTCTCCCAGCGGATCGCCGAGGAGACACCGGAATTACGCGACGAAGGCGTGCGGATGCGGTTCATCGGCCGCCGGGAGGGCGTGGCCAACGCGCTCGTCGAGCAGATGGACTGGGCAGAGCAGGAGACGGCCGACGGCGCGGCGATCACGTTGTTCGTCGCGTTCAACTACGGGGGCCGCGCCGAGATCCTCGATGCCGCGGAGCGCTACCAGGGCGGGGGGGAGGACGCGTTCCGAGCTGCCCTGTACGCACCCGACCAGCACGATCCCGACCTCCTCATCCGGACGAGCGGAGAGCAGCGCCTCTCGAACTTCCTGCTCTGGCAGTCGGCTTACTCGGAGCTGGTCTTCGTCGACGAGCTCTGGCCGGACTTCTCCCGCCGGTCCTTCGAGCGGGCACTCGACGAATACGCCCGCCGCGCACGCCGCTACGGGGGGCGGTGATGGCCGCCCCGCCCCGACGCCGCGCGCAGCGGACCCGGGAGCCGGTCGAGCGCTCGGATCTGTCGCAGCGCATCCTCGTCGCGGTCCCGGCGATCGCCTATGCGATCGCGATCGTCTGGAAGGGCGGGCTGATCTTCACCCTTGGACTGATCCCGCTGGGCATCGTCTGCCTCCACGAGCTCTACGAGATGTACGACCGCGCCCATCCGGCGAGGCTCGCCGGCATGCTCGGCCTGCTCGGCATGTTGCTCGCCGCCCATTTCGGCGGCGGCTACGACCTCCTGCTGGCGATGGCGCTGACGATTCCGCTGACGTTCGGGGTGATCGTGCTGCAGGGCCGGGGCGGGGCCCCCGGCGTCTCGGTGACGCTGCTGGGTATCGTCTGGATCGCCTTCGGGCTGGCGCACGCCGTGCTGCTTCGCGACCTGCCGCACGGCGACGGCATCGTCGTCGACGTCCTCATCGGGACCTTCCTGGGGGACACGGGCGCCTACCTCGGGGGGCGCGCCGTCGGCGCCACCCCGATGGCGCCCCGCATCTCGCCCAACAAGACGTGGGAGGGCCTCGGGGTCGGCCTGGTCGTCGCGGTCGCGGCCGTCTGGTTCGCCGGCCTCTACCAGGACTGGCTGTCGGGGACCGACGCGCTGCTGCTCGGAATCGCCGTGGCCATCGCGGCGCCGATCGGAGACCTCTTCGAGAGCTACCTCAAACGCGACGCCGGTACGAAGGACACCGGCAGGCTCTTCGGCGCCCACGGGGGAGCCCTCGACCGGCTCGACGCGGTGCTGTTCACCGCGGTCGTCGGGTTCTACGTCTGGTCGGGGATGATCTGACGTTCGTACTCTCAGGGTGTGGCACGACGTCTGCTCATCCTCGGCTCGACGGGCTCGATCGGCACCCAGGCGCTCGACATCGTGCGCCGCGACGCCGGGGCCTTCGAGCTCGTCGGGCTATCGGCCGAGCGTTCCTGGGAGGATCTCGTCGAGCAGGCGCGCCTCCACGGCGTGACGCGTATCGCCGTGGCCGATGCCGATGCCGCCGCGCGCGCGGCGGAGGCGTGGACCGACGGCGAGGTGCTGGCCGGGCCCGAGGGCCTCGTGCGGCTGGTCCTCGAATCGGAGCCCGACCTCGTGCTCAACGCGCTGGTGGGCAGCGCCGGCCTGGGCCCCACGGTCGCCACGCTCGGAGAGGGCGTCGACCTCGCGCTGGCCAACAAGGAGTCGCTGGTCGTGGGCGGGGAGCTGGTCACGCAGCTCGCCGAGGCGACCGGCGCCCAGATCCTGCCCGTCGACTCGGAGCACTCCGCCCTTCACCAGCTGCTCCAGGGAGAGCGAGCCGGCACCGTGACCAAGCTGGTCCTCACCGCGTCGGGCGGGCCGTTCCGCGGTCGCTCACGCTCCGAGCTGGAGGACGTGACGGTGCAGGAGGCGCTCAGGCACCCGACCTGGGACATGGGGGGCAAGATCACCATCGACTCCGCGACCCTCATGAACAAGGGCCTCGAGCTGATCGAGGCCCATCACCTGTTCGGGACGGTCTACGAGGACATCGACGTGGTGGTCCACCCGCAGTCGATCGTGCACTCCTACATCCTGTTGTGCGACGGCGCGGCCCTGGCCCACATGGGACATCCCGACATGCGCGCGCCGATCTCCTACGCGCTGCATCACCCGGAGCGCGTCGACGTCCCGCTGCGCTCCCTCGACCTCGCCGAAGTGGGGGCGCTGACCTTCGAGCCGGTGGACACCGAGGCGTTCCCGTGCCTGCGTCTGGCTCGCGAGGCCGCGATCGCCGGCGGCACCGCTCCGTGCGTGCTCAACGCCGCCAACGAGATCGCCGTCCACGCGTTCCTCGACGGCCGGCTCGGGTTTCTCGGCATCCCCGCAGTGATCGAGGCGACGCTCGAGCGGCTGCCCCCGGCGCCGCTGCGCGCCTTCGAGTCGCTCTACGAGGCCGATCGCGAGGCTCGCGCGATCGCCGCCGAGCACATCGCGATCCGCGCTTAGCCCATGAGCTGGGTTCTCGCCTTCGTCGGCTTCGCGGCCCTGATCATCCTGCACGAGTTCGGCCATTTCATCGCGGCCAAGGCAGTCGGGATGCGGGTCGAGCGCTTCATGCTCTTCTTCCCGCCCATCGTGTGGAGCGTCAAACGAGGCGAGACCGAGTACGGCATCGGCGCCATCCCGCTGGGCGGCTATGTTCGCATCAGCGGTATGAACCCGCGCGAGGAGCTCCCGCCCGAGGTGGCCCACCGCGCCTACTACCGGCAGAAGCCGTGGAAGCGGATCGTGGTGATCCTCGCGGGCCCGGCCATGAACGTGCTGATCGCGTTCGTGATCCTGTGGGGGCTGTTCGTCCTGAGCGGAAAGCCGGTGGTGGTCGATGGCGTCCCGGTCACCACCAACGTGATCGAGACGGTCGACACGCGTGCGCCGGCCGAGAGCGTCCTGAGAGCCGGCGACCGCCTCCTCGCCGTCGACGGCGTGCACGGGCCACCCGGTGTGCTGCGCCTGCAGATCGGTACGCACACGTGCCTGGGCCCGCAGCGCGGCGGCTGCGCCGGGACGCCCGCACGCCTGACCATCGAGCGCGAGGGCCGGACCTTCGAGCGGACGGTTCGGCCCCGGTACTCCAACGCGAGCAAGCGCCCGCTGCTCGGTTTCGCCTTCGGCCTGAAGACCACTCGCGACGGCCCGGTGGCAGGGGTGAGCGATGCCGTCACCGGAATGTGGGGGGTGACCAAGGGCACCGTTTCGGCGATCACCAAGGTCTTCTACGACGCCAAGGCCCGCAAACAGGTCTCCGGGGTGGTCGGCGGCTACGAACGCACACGCCAGGCCGTCGACTCGAGCGCGGTCCAGGCCCTGGAGCTGCTGGCCATCATCTCGCTCTCGCTGGCGATCGTGAACCTGTTCCCGTTCCTCCCGCTCGACGGCGGGCACGTGTTCTGGGCGCTGGCCGAGAAGGTCCGCGGCCGAGCCATCCCGTTCAGCGTGATGGAGCGGGCCGGGGTGGTCGGTTTCGTCCTCGTCGCGATGCTCTTCGTCGTCGGTCTGACCAACGACATCAACACGCTCAGAGGCAAGGGGTTCGGGGTACGCTGACGCGCCATGAGCCCCGCGACGATGGGCCGGGGCTTGAGCGGGATCTCGGGGATGTGCTCCTGGTCCGCGGCATCCGGATACGGTCTGGGGGCCCGATGGAGGACTTCGAACAGCTCGTAAACGTCGCTGACTTCGAGGCCGCGGCCGCCGGGCGCCTCGAGGCGGGGCTGCTGGGCTACTACGCGGGAGGCTCCGGCGACGAGCGGACGTTGACCGAGAACGTGGCCGCGCTGCGCCGCCGGCGGCTGCGCCCGCGGGTCCTCGTGGACGTCAGCGTGGTCAGTGCCGCGACCACCGTGCTGGGCCACGACGTGTCCATGCCCGTGCTCGTGGCACCCACCGCGCTGCACCGGCTCGCCCATCCCGACGGTGAGCCGGGGATGGCTCGAGCCGCCGCGGCAGCGGGAACCCTCTACTGCCTCTCGACGCTGGCCACCTCGCGGCCTTCGGAGGTCGCCGCGAGCGCCCCGGATGCGCCGCGTTGGTTCCAGGTCTACTGCTTCCGCGACAACGCGGTGACCAACGCCCTGGTCGACGAGGCGGTGGAAAGCGGGTACGGGGCGCTGGTGCTCACGGTGGATGCCCCGCGCGCCGGCCGGCGAGAGCGCGACCTGCGGACGGGATTCGAGGTACCCGCCGAGGCCGACATGCCGGCGGTGCGGGCGGCGACGGGCGCTCCGGCCTGCCCGACACCGGCCGAGTTCTTCTCCCTGCTCGACACCACGCTGGAGTGGTCGGTGGTCGGCGAGCTGGCCGCGCGGGGCCTGCCGGTGGTCGTCAAGGGCATCCAGACCGCCGAGGACGCCGCGCTGGCCTGCGAGCACGGCGCGGCGGCGATCGTGGTCTCCAACCACGGCGGCCGCCAGCTCGACGGCGTCGCCGCCTCGATCGACGTCCTGCCCGAAGCGGTCGAGGCCGTCGCGGGGCGCATCGAGGTCTACATGGATGGAGGGGTGCGGCGCGGCACCGATGTACTGGTGGCGTTGGCGCTCGGTGCGCGAGCGGTGCTCGTCGGCCGGCCGGCGCTGTGGGGGCTCGCCGTCGCGGGGGAGGCCGGCGCGTTGCGGGTGCTGGAGCTGCTGAAGGCCGAGGTCGAGCTCGGGATGACGCTCCTGGGCGCGCCCACGCCGCAGGACGTCGTCCGAGGGCACGTGGTCTAGGAGCGTGTCAAGGAACCCGCCGGGTTCTGCTCGGGAGCGCGCAGCGCGACCCACGACTTGGTGAGCGGGCCGAGCTTCTCGGCGTGGATGGTGGCGCCCGGAAAGAGCGCCGCCAGTTCGGCCCGGCGCAGCAGGCTGAGCTCCTCCCAGCTGCCGGCGGCGCCCAGCCGCCAGTAGGGCCGCCGCCAGCGGGGGGAGAGCCAGTGGGCGAAGGGCAGCAGTGCGTGTGGCTCGATGGGAAACGACCAGGCCGGCGTCTGCACGAACCAACCGCGGGCGATGCGCCGGACCTCCGCCGCGAACGCCTCGCGCCGCTCGGGGGCCACGTGCTCGATGACGCTGGAGCAATAGGCGAGATCGAACTCCCCGTCGCCGAACGGGAGGGGCTCGGTCGCATCGGCCTGTACGAACGGGCCCGGATAGCCGGCGCGTGCGGCGACGTCGACGCCGGTGATGTCGAGATCGGGCTCGAGGGCGCGCAGCCCGAGCGCGCCGCAGCCGACGTCGACCACACGCGCGTCCGCAGGCAGTTCGGGGAAGAACGACCGGTGGCGCCGGCCCCGCGAGCGCCCGGCGAGGGGAGCACCGATCCGCGCGAGCGGGCCGCGGCCCGTCGCATAGACGTCCAGCTGCCCAACTTCATGCGTTTTGCGGCGTCGCACGGGGTATCACCCAGCCAACGAAAGGAGGCGTTCAATGCTGTTGGTACTTGCCGTGATTCTGCTCATCATCGCCATCGCAGGTGGAGTCATCGTCCACCCGCTGCTGTTCGCCCTGGCCATCGTCGCCCTGGTCCTGTTCTTCTCAGGCCGTCGCGGCCACGCCATCTGACCCACCGCACCTGACGCAACGGCGCCTCGAGGCCACGATCCCACCCTAGACTGGGATCGTGGCCTCAGCGCGTCAGATCCACATCGGAGGCGTCCCGATCGGGGGCGGCGCGCCGGTCGTCGTGCAGACGATGACCAAGACGGAAACCGCCAACCTCTCGGCCACCATGGACCAGATCCAGCGGGTCGCCGATGCGGGCGCGGACCTCGTTCGCTGCGCCGTCCCGCGTGAGCAGGACGCCGAGGCGCTCCGGACGATCGTCGCGCAGTCGCCGATACCGATCATCGCCGACATCCACTTCAACCACACGCTCGCCCTGAAGGCGATCGACGCCGGCGCGCACTGCATCCGCCTGAACCCGGGCAACATCGGCGGGCCCGACAAGGTCGCCGAGGTCGCCGAACGGGCCAGGCAGGCGGGTGTTCCGATGCGGATCGGCGTCAACTCCGGCTCCCTGCCACGCCATCTGCACGAGCTCGAACGCGACAACCCGGTGGAGGCGCTCGTGACCGCGGCGGGCGAGTTCGTCGAGCTGATGCACCGGCTCGACTTCTATGACTTCAAGGTGTCGATCAAGTCGACCAACGTGCCGCACACGATCGCGTCGAACCGCCTGCTGAGCGAGCGGATCGACCATCCCCTGCACCTCGGGATCACCGAGGCCGGCACGAAGTGGTCGGGCTCGCTCAAGAGCGCGGTCGGCCTCGGCACGCTGCTGGCCGACGGTATCGGCGACACGATCCGCATCTCGCTCTCGACGTTCCACGCCGAGGAGGAGGTCAAGGTCGCCTGGGAGATCCTCAAGGCCCTCAAGCTGCGCGAGCGCGGCCCGGTTCTCATCGCCTGCCCGACCTGCGGGCGGCTGCAGTTCGACATGGACACCGTCGTGCTCGAGGTCGAGGAGCGCCTGCGGGCCTATGAGGACCCGATCGAGGTCGCCGTCCTCGGATGTGCGGTCAACGGGATCGGGGAGGCGTCGCACGCCGACTTCGGCATCGCCGGCGCCAAGGACATGGGCGTCATCTACTCGCGCGGGGAGCCGCTGCGCAAGGTCCCGACCGACCAGCTCGTCGATGTGCTGTTCGAGGAGATCGACAAGTACTACGCGGCCGGCAAGAACGTCGTCGTCGACCGGGCGCAGGCCGCTGAGGGTGCGGCACTGCTGGCAGAGATCGAGGCTGCGAACGTCGGGGACCTGACCCCGGAGCGCATTGCCGCGATGGAGCACGCCGCCAGCCAGCTCGACGAGGCATCCTCGCCCGTCGCCGGCCGGCGTTTCCAGCGCGCCTAGGCGGCGCGAGCTACCCGACGGGCACCGTGCGGCTCAGCCCGAGCTACCCGACGGGCGCCGTGCGGCTCAGCCCGAGCTACCCGACGGGCACCGTGCGGCTCAGCGCCACGCGGGGGGCCACAGGCCCGGTCCACACCGCGCGCACCAGCCCGGGCCCCGGGGACTGCCGTCCGACGTAGAAGTAGTTGCGCACCTGGGTCGGTACGGGGTCGCCCAGGTCGATCCAGCTGCTGGTCCCGCGCGCTTTGTACTGGATGTGGATCAGGTCGTGCGCGTTGTTGGGCCGGAAGCGCGCCTGCCCCCAGAACACGTAGACGAGCTTTCCGTCGGGCGCCCTCGCGATCGACGTGGGTACGAACGGGAAGCTGTAGGCGGCGGCGGCCGGCTTGGGCCGTCCGTCGTTGAAGAACAGGCCCGACTGGTAGGTAAACCAGTAGCGCTTGGAGGTCTTGGGCTCGCTCTTGACCGGCGCCACGTCGCGCAGCAGGAACTGCGTCTGGGCGATGACCCGCGGGTTGGCCCAGGCGAACAGATCGGACAGGTTGGAGTACTCGGCCTGCTTGGCCAGAGAGACCCCGTGGTAGGGATCGGGAGGCCGGGTCTCATAGCCGAACTCCGTCAGCGCGACCGGCAGGCCTTTCTTGGTGCGCCGGGTCTTCTCGGCGATCCGGTCGAGCAGCCCGGTCAGCGTGTCGAGGTTGGCCATCGTGATGGCCTCCGGGTTGGGGTCGGCGTCGGTCGGCGCGCGGTCCTTCGTGTAGGGGTGGTGCGCCCAGGCCGTCGAGCTCAGGGCGTCGGTCTGCCTGAACGCCTCGCACCCGGCACCGCCCGTCGGGTTGCCGTCGCCGTCCGTGCAGAACAGCGTCTTGATGAAGGTCACGGGGGACATCGGCGAACGCGACCGGGTGCGGTCGGGCTTGCCGTTGGGAGCCGTCTCGCCCAGCAGGATGACGTCCCGACCGTGGCCTGTCCCGACGAGCCCCTGGTGGCCGGCGATGTAGAGATCGCGGAAGAGCTTGGGGGAGTACGGGCGGCCGCGATACCACTGCGGGGTCAGCCATCCGCCCTGGTTGGGCTCGTTCCAGAGTGCCCAGAACGAGACGCGCGGGATCGTCGTGTGGCGTGAGTTCTCGTCGCGATACTTACCGGAGTAGCGCTTGCCGATGGCTTCGACGAAGAGCTTGAACGCACGGGGCTTGGGCATCCAGGTGGCCCTGTTGGCCTCCTCGCCCTTCGGTGGCGTCTCACAGCACCAGTTCGGGCCCGGTCCGGTCAGGTCGAAGTAGACGCCGATACCGCGGGCGGCTGCATTGCGCACCAGGTTGTCGTAGCGGTCCCAGTTGCCCTTGGGGTAGGCCTTCGGGTTGTCGGCCCCCAGTCGCCTGAACCGCCGGTTGGCGGCCCGGGTGTCGCGCGCGCGCTCGGCGACGACGTTCCACAGCACCGTGACCCGGACGTAGTCGACGCCCAGCGAGGCCATCTTGTCGAGCGTCTTGTCGCGCGTGCGATCCGAGCGATAGACGAGGTTGTCGTCGTCCATCATCACCGAGAGCTGGACGGGGTTCGCGCGGGCCGCCTCCGAGCCCGCCCCGGCCAACACCGCGAGAACCAGGACGAGAAGGCGGCGGATCGTCATCGCGGGCACGCTAGCGCCAACCCCCCGCCGCCTCGAAGGTTGTGCCCCGCGGGGCCGAGGGTCCCGGGGGGGGGGGGGGGGGGGGGGGCGCCCCCACGGGGGTCACCGGTTTTCAGGGATCAGTTTTGAGTCTTCAGTTCGTGTCTCAACGCTGAACGCTCAACGCTCGACGATGTCCCTCGCCGCCGCCCGGTCCAGGAGGACGGTCAAGCGGGGGTGCAGCGAGAGATAGGACGCCGGGCAGGAAGCGTCGACCGGGCCGCCGAGCGCGCAGGCGATCGCGGCGGCCTTGCTCTTCCCCGTTGCGACCAGCAGGATCCGGCGGGCCGAGAGAATCGTCTCGATCCCCATCGTGAGCGCCCGGCGCGGAGCCGGAACCACTCCGTCGCCCTCGAGCGTCGAGCGCGTCGCCGCGGAGAGACGGACGGCCGAAGTCACCGGCGCGAGCGATCGTCCCGGCTCGAGATACGCAACATGGCCGTTGGGCCCGATGCCGACCAGGGCGAGGTCCGCCGGTCCGAAGCGGGCGAGCTCGTCTTCGTACCGGGAGCACTCCGCCTTCGGATCGCGGGCATCGCCCCGCAGAAAGTGAACCCGCCGCGGATCGAGATCGACCCGGGAGAAGAGGCGCTTTTCCATGAACGAGCGGAAGCTTCGGGGGTCGGCGGCGGAGACGGCGAGCTCGTCCAGGTTGAAGGTCGTCGCCCTCGCGAAAGGTGCCCGCCCGTCCCGATTCCGGCGGACGAGCCCCCGGTAGACCGGCACCATGGTCTTTCCGGAGGCGAGGACCAGGACGGCGGCCGGGCGGCGACGCAGGACCGCCGCAATCGCTTCGGCCGCCGCGTCCGACGTCGCGAGGGCCGATTCGAACACCCGGAGAACGGGCGCCGGGCGCCTCGTCACAGCGCGTCGAACGCGGCGAGCGCGACTCCCCGTTCTTTCAGGAGCGCGTAGACGGAGGGATCGCAGAGCGCGTCGACCTCGCGGGCGCGCTCGCTCGCGTACGTGCTGCCCGCGAGCAGCTCGGCGTCGGGGTAGCCCGGGTGGCACATGAGCTCGCTCGTTTCATCCGCAAGACCGCCGATCAGGCGGCGGAGATTTTGTGCGGTCGCCCCCTCCGCGTAGAAGCCGTCGACGAACCGGTCGGGCGTCCGGAGGCCCGCCGCCCGCAGCGCCTTCAAGGCCGCGGGGCTCGACGCGCGGACGGGCAGACCGCGCTCCGCCGCCAGCGCGGCGAAGACCGGCTGAATGGAGGGATGGAGGGCGGAATGATGGTGGGAGTCGAGGTGCGACGGCGGACGCCCGGCCAGAGACTCGAAGCGCGAGATCTGCTCGGAGAGCTCCAGACGGATCTCGTCCGGATCGAGGAAGGACGGAAGCGCCTCCGCATTGCGGACAAACCGGGCTTCCGGGGCCAGGGTCGGCAGCCGCCGTGCGTCCGACGCGGGAGGCCCGCCACCCGTCAGAACGCAGTGAAGCCCCAGAGACAACCGCGGCGCGCGCCGCAGGGCAAGCCGGATCCCGTCCGCCGCCGCGGCCTCGAGAATCATCACGGTCGCGGATGTCACGATCCCGCGCCGGTGCGCCTCGATCGTTCCCTCGTTGATCCCGGCCGTCCGGCCGTAGTCGTCCGCGTTGACGATCAATCGGATCATGGAGAGTCGAGAGTCAAGCGAGCGCCTCGATCGCGAGGCGGACGGCTCCCATGGCCGGCTCCTCGGTGAGAGGGAGGACGCGGGCGCCGGGGAACGAGACCGCTCGCGACACCTGGTCCTGCAGACGCGGCAGCGCCCGAAACGTGCCTCCGGAGAGGATGATGTCGTATGGAGATTCTCTGAGCTTCAGCGCTTCGACGACGCTCGACGCGGCGAGCGCCAGCTCGCGGGCCGCCTCGCGGAGAATTTCCGAGGCGACGATGTCGCCGGCCGCCGCCGCGTCCGCCACGGCCACGGCGAAGCGCGCCACGTCATGCCGCGGGTACTCCCGGTCGTAGACGCATCGCACGATCTCCTCGAGACGCGTCAGCCGGAAGTGCGCGAGAACGGACGCTTCCAGGATCGTTCGCGGCCCGCGGCCGTCTCCGCCGCGCATCACCGCGCGCAGGGCCCGCTCCCCGATCCAGAAACCGGAGCCCTCGTCTCCGAGGTGCCATCCCCAGCCGCCCGCGCGGGCGATCTCCCCGCGGCCGTTCTGGCCCCACGCGATCGAGCCGGTCCCGCAGACGACCGCGACCCCGATCCGAAGCGGCGATCCGGCGACGAACGCGATACGCGCGTCGTTGGTGACCACGACCCGCTCCTTGAAGCCGATGCGCCGGAGGATCGTCCGGAGAACCGCGTGGTCGTCCGGGCGGTCCGCACCCGCGATGCCGAGAGCGAGAGCGTCGGCGCGCACCTTCGCCGCCGCCTCCGCTTCCTCGACCAGCGCGTGGAGGACCTTCTCCACCTCGAGCTCTCCGTGCGTGCGGAGATTCGCACCGCCGCCCGTGGCCGAAGCGAGCACCGTTCCTGAAGAGTCGGCGAGCAACGCCCGCGTCTTGGTCCCGCCGGCGTCGATTCCGAGAACGTGCTTCATGCGGTTGCGTTGGTTCAGGCGGGACAAGCTAGCATTAGTGAGTTCTCAGTACTCCGTTATCAGTTCTCAGTTTGGGTTCTGAGTTTGAGTTCTGAGTACCGACAAAACAACTGATTACTGACGACTGATAAATGATTACTGAATACTCATCCATGCTTCAGGGGATCCGCGGCGCCACGACGGTCGAGAGAAACGACGCCCGGGAGATCGACGAGCGCACCGGGGAGCTCCTGCGGCTCTTGGTCGAGTTGAACGGCATCCGCGGGGAAGACGTCGCGAGCGCGATCTTCACGGTGACATCGCACCTCGACGCCGCCTTCCCGACGGTCGCGGCGCGCGCCCTTCCCGGGTGGCAGGACGTCGCCCTTCTGTGCTGCCGAGAGATCCAGGTGCCGGGCTCGCTCGGCCGCTGCATCCGGGTCCTCATCCACTGGAACACGGAGCGCCGCCAGGCGGAAAACCGGCACGTGTTTCTCCGGGGAGCGCGCGGTCTCCGCCCGGAGTGGGCCGTTCGCGTGCCAGGAGACGAGAAGAGTCCGCCGGAACCGCTCTCCGGCCTCGAGCCGCGCGGGTGACGAACGCTCCCGCCGCTGCCGTCGCCGGGCTCGGGCTGATCGGAGGCTCGATTGCCTTGAGCCTCGATGCCGCGGGATGGGATGAAGACGAGGCCGCGCGGGGCCTCGCGCGCGAACGCGGGGTTCGGGTCGCGGGCTCGCTCCGGGAAGCCGCCTCCGGCGCCGGGCTCGTCTTCGCCGCGGTGTCGACGGAGTCGGCGCCCGGCCTGCTGCGGACTCTGGCCGTGCTCGCGCCGTCCGCCGTGCTGACGGACGCGGCGTCTCTGAAGGTCCCCGTCCTCGAGGCGGCGCTCGCGCTGCCTCCGGGCGTCCGCTTCGTCGGAGGACACCCCATGGCGGGCGCCGCCACGCCCGGGATCGCC
>JBBPZE010000085.1:0-9828 GCA_038199185.1 Solirubrobacterales bacterium | reverse complement strand
GTCGAGGCCGTCGATGCAGCGCCTGACCAGCCGCCGGGCATCGGACTGGTCGTAGATCGTGTACTGCCGCGTGTAGCCCAGCCGCGGCGCCTCGGCCCGCAGGATGCGAGCGCAGGCGGCGTGAAACGTCATGACCCACATCGACCGCGTCGAGCGGCCCAGCAGCAGCTCGACGCGCTCGCGCATCTCCTGCGCGGCCTTGTTGGTGAACGTGATGGCGAGGATCTCCCCCACCCGCGCGCGGTCCGTGTGCACCAGCCAGGCGATGCGGTGGGTCAACACACGCGTCTTGCCCGAGCCCGCTCCGGCCAGCACCAGCAGCGGGCCTTCGGCGTGCGTGACGGACTGGCGCTGCGGAGGGTTCAGCCCCGAGAGGAGATCGTCCACGAGCGCTTCGGGCACACGGTCGAGGATACGATCCGGCCCGGAAGCCATGGGCCTGTCCGACGATGTCCGCCAGCACTGCGCCGCCGTCGTCGCCCGGGCGCGCTGGGTCGATATCGACACGGAGCGACTCGGCGCCTACGACCTCGAGGGGCCGCCGCCCGAGCCCGCCCCGCTGGACGGGCAGCGCCATTTCCTCGAGGGCAGCCGCGACGAGGTCGCGATGTACATGCTGACGCTCGATGCCATCAACTTCGGCTCGGGTTGGTTTCCGCTACTGAAGAAGCGCCAGGCCGAAGGGCTTGCCGTCGGCGGCTACTACACGGTCTCGTGGGCGCTGGCCGACCACGTGCGCGGCGCGGGGGTCCTGACCCCCGCGCAACTGCGCGGCATGACGACCGATCAGCTGGCCTCGATGCTCGGCCAGGACTCTTCGCTCGAGCTGATGAGCCTCTACTCCCAGGCCCTGCGCGAGCTCGGGCGCTTCCTGGGCGGGCGCTCGGCTACCGACGTCGTCGATGCGGCCGCAGGGTCCGCCGAGCGCCTGGCCGCCACCCTCGCCGGAGAGATGACGATGTTCGCCGACAGCGGGTTCTACAAGCGCGCCCAGATCGTGGCGAGCGATCTCGCCCTCGCCGGGGTCGCCCAGTTCTCAGACCTCGACCGCCTGACGGTCTTTGCCGACAACCTCGTACCCCACGTCCTGCGCTGCGACGGGGTGCTGCGCTACCACGAGGATCTCGCCGCGCACATCGACGCGGGACGGCTGCTGCCGATGGACGAGCGCGAGCATGAGATCCGCGCCGGCGCCGTTCACGCCTGCGAGCAACTCGCCCGGCGCCTGGGCGTCGCTCCCCGGGCGCTGGACACCTGGCTGTGGAACCGCGGCCAGGAGCAGCGGTACAAGGCTCGCCGGCGGCACCGCACCCGAACGATCTTCTACTGACTCATCCGCCGGCCGGGTTCGGCCCGCGCACCGGCCGCAGCGGCCGTACCTCCGCGATCGGGCCGGCCTCGGCGGCGCCCGTGAGCTGTGCGAGCGCCTCCTCTACCGCGCCGATGCGACTGGCCAGGCCCTTGATGGCGTCGGCCAGCGGATCGGGCAGATGGGCCCAATCGGCATCAGGCCCCTCCGGGCGTCTGCCCTCGACGCGCACCGGATGGCCCGGGTTGCCCACGACCGTCGAGTTCGCCGGCACGTCGTGGATCACCACGCTGTTGGCGCCGACCTTCGCGCCGTGGCCGATGGTGATCGGGCCCAGGAGCTTGGCACCCGAGCCGATCGTCACGTTGTCCTGGACCGTGGGGTGCCGCTTGCCGGTGGCGAAGCCGGTCCCCCCCAGGGTGACCCCCTGATAGAGGGTCACGTCCTCGCCGATGGTGGCGGTCTCCCCGATCACCACGCCGTGACCGTGATCGATGAAGAAGCCGTCGCCGATCCGGGCGCCGGGATGGATCTCGATCCCCGTCGCCGCACGCGCGGCGGCGGCGATGGCCCGCGGCACGACCGGCACGCCGGCCGCCTGCAGCGTGTGGGCGACGCGATGGCTGAGGAGCGCGTGAACGCCCGGCCAGGAGGCGAGGATCTCCAGGCTGGTCACCCCCCGGGCCGCCGGGTCGCGCTCGTGGACGACCGCGACGTCGCGACGCAGCTCGCGGACGAGGCGGACCGCCGTGCCGAGGCCGAGCATGGCCATACAGTAGCTCCGTGAAATCGTTCCTCATCCTGCACGGATGGCAGGGATCAGGGCGCGAAGAACGGTGTCGAGATGTAGCGCTCCCCGGAGTCCGGGAGGATGGCGACGATCCTGGACCCCTGCGACTCGGTGCGCTTCGCCACTTCCAGCGCGGCCCACACCGCGGCGCCACAGGAGATCCCGCACAGGACCCCCTCGCTCCGCGCGGCCAGGCGGGCGGTGTCGATCGCCGCCTCGTCACCGACCGCTATCACCTCGTCGATCACGGCCCGGTTGAGCACGGCCGGAACGAAGCCGGCACCGATCCCCTGGATCTTGTGCGGCCCGGGCGGGCGTCCGGACAGCACGGCGGAGGCCGCCGGCTCGACCGCGACCACCCGCAGCGATGGCAGCTCGGCCTTGAGGAACTCGCCCACTCCGGTGATCGTCCCGCCCGTCCCGACCCCGGCGACGAGCACGTCGACGCGCCCATCGAGCACCTCGAGGATCTCGGGCCCGGTCGTGCGCCGGTGGACCTCGGGGTTGGCCGGGTTGGAGAACTGGTCGGGCAGGAAGGCGTCGTCGCGTACTGCCCGCTCGCGGGCGGCGTCGACCGCCTCGTTCATCCCGCCCAGCGACTCGATGACCTCGACCCGCGCCCCGTACAGGCGCAAGAGGCCCTCGCGCTCGCGGCTCATCCCCTGGGGCAGGAAGAGCGACAGGTCATAGCCCTTGGCGGCGCACACGAACGCCAGCGCGATGCCGGTGTTCCCGCTGGTCGCCTCGACGATGGTCGTCCGGCCGGGCTCGATCAGGCCGTCGCGCTCGGCCGCCTCGATCATCGCGACGCCGATGCGATCCTTGACGCTGCCTCCCGGGTTGGCCGCCTCGAGCTTGCCGAACAGCCGCACGCCGGCGGGCGCCAGCCGGGCCAGCTCGACCATCGGCGTGCTCCCGACGTGCTCGGCGATGTTGGTGGGCACATGCGCCACCACCGGATTCCTACATGACTCTCCCGTCGCGCGAAGAATCATCCACCGCTCGACCGCGCTCGTGACGGGCCGGCGACAATGCGCCGATGCCCGAACCGCCCTCCGAAGAACTGCGCGCCATGGCGCAGGCCATCGACTCGAGCCACGAGACCCGGGTGAGCCTCCAAGCTGACGTCAGCGCCGAGGGAGCTCAAAGGCTGCATGACATCCTCGCCTCGGTCGCCGCCGATCTCGGCCGGCACGCCGGGATCGAGACGACGTGGCCGCTCATTCGCATGCTCGCGATCCTCGAGGAGGCGGCGGGCGGAGGGTAGGCTGGCGCCCATGGCAACCCCTGCTCGGACAGCCCGGGCCTCAAGGCCTCGGCCCGATCGCCGTAGCCAGGCGGGCGGTCCGCTCCGGTCGAGCCGTACCTGACACTAGAATCCGGCCATGCCCCGGTCCTCCCTCGCCGTCCTCGCCGCCTTCCTCTGCCTGCCGGCCGCCGCCCAGGCCGCGACCCCTCGCCCCTCCGCGATCCTCGAGGAGCACCATCACAACACGGGCGGCCATGACTGGCACCTCCAGGTCGAGGTCAACAAGACCTCGACGCGCCTGGCCTCCGTGGTGGGCTACTCGCAGGAGTGCGGCGAGACCGGCTTCGTGCAGGCCATCCGACTGGGCCCGAACGGGACCTTCGATCTCGACGTGCCACTGAAGGACAACCAGGGACGGTTCGTGGTGCACGGCCAGTTCATCGACCCCGACCACGCCAACGGCACCTGGCAGATCACCAAGGGCGCCTGCACGTTCGGCGGCCCGTTCGACGCGCAGGACGGCACGGGACACTTCCTGCTGGGCAATCCCTACGAGTACGCGCCGGTGTCGATCAGGGGCACCTCCCACAACGCGCGCCACCTGCGCGCGCTGCAGTACCTGTCGCTTCGTAGCGCTCGTCGCTTCGACACCGTCGAGAAGGCACGGGCGCAGGGTTACGTCATGAGCACCGCGACGGGCTGTCCCGGCCTGCACCACGCCCGCAAGCACGGCACCAGGATGTGGGGAAGGCTGTTGAATTCGGCTGCACCCCAGGCGCTCGTCTACTGGTGTGACTCGCAGAGCCGCTTCACGCTCGCGGGCTTCATGTACCGCTCGAGCCCCGAGAAGCGGCCATCGACCTTCGGCGACATGCTCCAGTGGCACCGGCACGCCTCGACGAGCACGGCCGGGTGGATGGCGCACATCTGGCTGGTGACCGACCCGCTCTCGGCGTTCGCCACCTGCGCGCCCTTCCGCGCCTTCTCCGCGCAGCGGATGTTCGTCTACGAGCCCTACGTCGTCGACTCCCCTCCGGACAAGGCGTGCTCGGACAGCACGCCCGCCGGGCAGCAGTAGGGCCTCAGCCCGTGTTGCGCAGGCCGCTGGCGATGCCGTTGATCGCCAGAAGGCTGACGCGCGCGAGCCGATCCTGCGACTCGCCCTCCTCCGCTCGGCGGCGGCGGCGCAGGAGCTCGATCTGGACGAACGAGAGCGGATCGATGAACGGATTGCGGCGATCGATCGACGCCTGGAGCACCGGGTCTGAGTCGAGCAACCGTTCGTCGTCGCGGATCAGCCCCAGCTCGGAGAACGTGAGCTCGAGCTCGGAACGCAGCACGCCCCAGATCCGCTCGCGAGCGGGCACGTCCTCCCACAGCTCGGTGTAGCGCTCGCCGATCCGCGGATCGGCCTTCGCACAGGCCATCTCGGCGTTCGACAGGAGGCTGGCGAAGAAGGGCCACGCCTCCACCATCTCCTGGAGCACCTCGAGACCATGGCTGTGCCGGGCCTCCGAGAGCGCCGTGCCCAGCCCCAGCCAGGCGGGGAGCACGATGCGGGCCTGGGTCCAGGAGAAGACCCAGGGGATCGCGCGCAGATCATCGATGCCGCCGTCCGGGCGGCGCTTGGCCGGGCGCGAGCCGAGCCGCAGCCGCGAGATCTCCTCGACCGGGGTCGCGGCGGCGAAGAACCGTTCGAAGTCGGGGTCCTCGTGGACAAGCGACCGATAGAACCGGGCGGAGCTCACGGCCATCTGCTCCACCATCTCCTCGAATGCCTCGCGCCGCTCGCGCGCCGGAGCGACGAGCGTCCCGGCGGCGAGCGTCGCGCTGGCTGCGAGCTCGAGCTCACGGTGCGCGATCTCGGGCACCGCGTACTTCGCGGTGAGGACCTCTCCCTGCTCGGTCATCTTCAGGCGCCCCTCGACGGTGCCGGGCGGAAGCGCGAGGATCGCGCCGTTCGTCGGGCCGCCTCCGCGACCGAGGGCCCCGCCCCGCCCGTGGAAGAACACCCAGCGCGCGCCGTGGCGGCGCACGACCTCGGCGATCTCCATCTGCGCCCGGTATGCACCCCATGCCGACGCGACGTAGCCGACGTCCTTGTTGGAATCGGAGTAGCCGATCATCACCTCCTGCTCGTCGCCGAGGGCACGTAGCGCGGCACGATAGACGGGCAGCGAGAGCAGCGTGTCCATAGTCGCAGCACCCGCCGCCAGCGTGGCGCCCGACTCGAACAGCGGCACGATGCGCAGCACCGCCCCCTCCCCGCCCGCTCGCGTGAGGCTGGTCTCCTTCATCAGCAACAGCACCTCGAGGAGGTCGGCGGGGCCCTCCGCGCCCGAGACGATGTAGGTCTGGATCGCGCCGGGGTGCGGACCCGACAGCACGCTGCGGATCATCCGGAACGTCTCGATGGTCTCCCGCGTACCGGCCGAGAAGCGGGCGGTGTCCGCCGGAACCAGCGGCCGGCGATCGGCGATGCCCCGGCACAGGAGCTCGATCCGGTCGCTCTCCGCCAGCCCCTCGTAGTCATCACAGATCCCGACCTTCTCGTAGATCTCGGCGAGCGACCTATGGTGGACCCGAGCATGCTCACGGATGTCGAGCCGCGCGAAGTGAAAGCCGAGCACCTCCACCTGCCGGATCACGGCGCGCAGGTCGCCGGCGGCGGTCAGGGCCCCCGCGCCGCGCAGCAGTGATCGCTCCACGCTGCGCAGGTCGGCCAGTAGCTCGGCGGGTTCGGAGTAGCCCTCCGGGTGGGCGTAGCGGGCCGTGGCCAGCATGCGCTCGGCGACAAAGGTCAGCGCCCGGCGGTAGGGCTCCTCGGGATGCAGGGAGGCGAGTTTGGCGGCGAGCTCGGGGAAGTACTCGGCTCCCAGCTCGAGGATCGGTTCCAGACCCTCGGCCGGGCCGCTGACGCGATCGGAGAGCGACAGACGACGAGCGACCATCTCGACCCGGGGAACCAGGAATCGCAGGCAGCGCTCGCGCATCAGCTCGAGCGCGCCGACGGTCGTCTCGGGAGTCACGTACGGGTTGCCATCGCGATCGCCGCCGATCCAGGATCCGAAGGTCAGGAGGGGCGGCACCTCGATCTCGGCGTCGGGATAGCACTCGGCGATCGCCTGCTCGAGGTCGTGATAGACGCGCGGGATCGTGTCTGCGAGCGTGGTCGTGAAGTGGACCATCCCGGCTCGGACCTCGTCTAGCACCGTGAGCGTTATCGCCCGCAGCTCGTCTGATCCCCACAGCTCCTGCACGGTGGCCAGAAGCCGCAGTCGGGCCTCGGCCATGTCTCCGTCGGCGTACTCGTCGAGCTCACGCAGCACGCGGAAGACGCGGGCGAGCTTCTCGATCGTCGTCCTGCGGCGCGCCTCGGTGGGATGCGCGGTCATGACGAGTCGCAGCTCGCCGCCATCGAGCAACGCTTGGAGCTCCGCGGCGGTGGTCCCGGCGCGGGCCAGGGCGATCACGGCATCGCGCAGGGATCCCCTGCGCGGCGCCGGGGCATCGCGGGCCTCGCGCCTGCGCAGACGGCGCACGCGCTCGTTGTCCTCCGCCAGGTTCCCGAGCTGGAACCAGCACGTCAGCGAGCGCACCAGGACCTCTGTCTGATCGACGTCGAGTCCCGAGACCAACGCGGCGAGCTTGTCGGGCGCGGCGGTGTCGCCCGCGCGCGTGGCGCGACCGAGCGATACCGCCCGGTCGAGCAGCTCGATGGCGCCGTCACCGTCGCTGCGGCGGATGACCTCGTTGAGGACCTCGGTCAGCAGCGCCGTGTCAGCGGCGTAGTCCCGTGACGCAGCGTCCTGGCGGGGCACGTCGGCGACTTTCAGGCGCGCAATGCTCACAGCGGCAGCCCGGCCGGCCTCACGCGGTCTAGCGCGCTGGAAGCTTGGCGGCGAACACGACGTCGATGGCGTCGCGAACCTTCAACGTTCCCATGAGCGCCGAATACGGCTTGATCCCCCACTCGCTCTGGGTCACGGTGACGCCTCCCTCGATGGCGCCGTCGGGCTGGATGCTGAGCCCGAAGGAGATCGGGCGGGTCTCCCCCGCGATCTCGAGCTCGCCTGTCACGGCGACCTGGCCGTCCTCACCGGAGGCTTCGATCGCGCTGGAACGGAACCTGATCGGCGCTCCCCGCAGCACCTTCTCGTGCGTGTTCTTCTTGATGTCGGCGCGGTCCTTGTCGCTGAGCGGTTTCACCCCGTGGAGAGCCTCACGGACCTCGAGCGATCCCGGGTCGGCCGTCAGCGCGACCGTGCTCTGCGCACCTTCCTCGGTGACGGCCAGAGCCCCGTCCCAACGGGTCACCTCCATGACGAGATCATGCCCCGCCTTGGCAGCCATGCCCTGCCGGTAGGTCTTGAGATGGATGCTCGCGTTCTCGGGGCCGAGCGTGTGACTTCCGGTGGGCAACCGCATCGGGCCACCCTACCCGACGACCGTCGGCGAGTCAGGGCCGGCGGCCATGAGGACCTAGCGCCCCTCGGTGGAATCGCGCTCGTCCTCGACGAGAACCTCGCCGAGGACGACCGACCAGGTGTGGGGCTTGCCGCAGGCGGGACAGATGGTCGTCTCGCTGGCCCTCTGCATCGAACCCGGATCGCCCTCGATCGCGACCCTCGTCCGGACCGCGTGACCCGTCGTGGGACACGTCAGCACGAGCATTCCCTGCGATGCGTCCGAACTCATGCGTCGCTCCTTTCGTCGTGTCGGCGACCCGGCGGGCGCTCACCATCTCGGCGTTCTCGCGGGACATCCCTCACGCAGTATCCCGCGTGTCGACACAGCTCGCCTCGTCGGGCCGCGGCAACACCGGCGATCGGAGAAGATGTTCCATGGCCGCCGCGAAGCTCATCGACAGCGACACGCTCACACGGCTGGCCTACGTCGCGACGGAACGCGGCTGGCAGGCCCCGCCCGATCGTGAGCTCGCCGAGATCGACCCCGATGCCGAGCACCCGGGAGTCGTCGTGACGATCGTCGAGAACGGCAGGCAGGTCCAGCCGGCCGACACGGTCAGCCAACATGCCGTAGCGACCGTCGGGTGGCTGCTGCATCTCGCCCAGGACGGGGGAGCGGCCATCGTGCTCATCGACTGCGACGTGCGGATGCTCGACCAGCTTCCCGACATCGAGATTCCCGAGGAGCTCGGCGCGGCTCTCATGGCCGCCGCCCGGCAGCAGCTCAGCTCCATCGCGGACAGGGCGAATTTCGAGACCCAGGCCCAGGAGGAGATACGGATGCTTCTCCGTGGCGAGCGTTAGACGCTGGATGTTCCTAGGCCAACGCCAGGCAGCGGGCGGCGCGAACCGTCTCCAACAGGACCTCGGGCGAGACGCCCTTCTCGATGTAGGCAGCCGCTCCGAGCTCGAGAGCCAACTGAGTCATGCCCGATGCGGCGAACCCCGAGAAGACGACCACCGCCGTGCCGGGTGACGCTGCCCTGACCTTCGGGAGCGCCTCGAGGCCGTCCATCTCAGGCATCGAGAGGTCGAGCAGGAGCACGTCGGGCCGCAACTCAACGACCCGTTCGATCGCCTCGCGACCATTGCCGGCCTCTCCCACCACCACCATCTCGGGATCGCCGCTCAACGACGCCCGGGCCAGATACCGAAGCGACGCCACGTCATCCGCTATGACCACAGAACAGGGCACCTACCGACTATCGGTTGTTCCGACGCGGACGTGAATTCCCACTTTTGGGGTGGACGAAAAGATGGCGCGCGCTTTTTCCATCCTCTCCAGCCCGGGCTCAAGTGAAGTTGTGTTTGGTTTCGCGATGACGAGCCAGCAACCCGCGCGAGGACCACCCGCGCCGCACGACCCCCAGGTCCTGCACCGCCGCTGCTACCCGATCGTCAGCAGTTCGCCTTCGTGATCGACCTGCAGCGTTGTGTGGTCGATTTCGAAGCGGTCGTGCAAGACCTGCTCGATCCCGCGTCGTAGCGCATGGCAGTCCGCGTCGCGGCTGACGAGCACGTGAGCTGAAAGCGCGGGAAAGCCGGAGGTGACCTCCCAGACGTGAAGGTCGTGCACTTCTCGGATGCCTTCCCCTTCGAGCATGGCGCGGCCCACGGCGCCGACGTCGATGCCCTCCGGCGCGGCTTCGAGAAACACGCGGCCCGATGCCTTCAGCAGTCCGTAGGCCGCTTTGAGCATGATCGCGGCAATGATCAGCGAGGCGATCCCGTCGGCACGCCTGAACCCGGTGGTGAGGATGACGACCCCCGCGATGGCGGTGAAGATGAAGGCGGCCAGGTCGGTGAGGAGGTGCTGGAAGGAACCCTCGACGTTCATCGACTGGCGGTTGGCCTTGGACAGCGTGTAGGTCGCGGCGAGGTTGACGAGGATCCCCACGACGGCCACGACCAGGACCGCTGTGCCCTGCACCGGCGGCGGCGTGACGAGCCGGCGAACGCCTTCGTAGATGATCAGCAGGGCGAGCACGAGCAGCGTGGCGCCGTTGAACTG
>JBBPZE010000084.1:0-22737 GCA_038199185.1 Solirubrobacterales bacterium | reverse complement strand
TCTCGGCGACGAGCGCGCCAACGACGCCGACGCGACGGCGACCGGCTGGCTCATGCGCCCGCGCGGCGCGTACGTCATGGGGCGGAACATGTTCGGGCCGATCCGCGGCGAGTGGGATGAGGACTGGCGCGGCTGGTGGGGGCCCGAGCCGCCTTACCACGCGCCGGTGTTCGTGCTCACCCATCACGCTCAGGAGCCGATCGAGATGGAAGGCGGGACGGCCTTCCACTTCGTCACCGGCGGCTTCGACGCCGCTTACGCACAAGCGCGTGAGACCGCCGGCGAGGCCGGCGTAGACATCGCGGGTGGCGCCTCGACCGTGCGCCAGGCCCTCATTGCCGGGGTCGTCGACGAGCTCACGCTCGACGTCGCGCCGGTCCTGCTCGGCTCCGGCGAGCGGATCTTCGACGGCGTCGAGTCGTTCGGGTTTGAGCCCGTCGAGGTCTTGCATTCGCCACTAGCCACACACATCCGCTACCGCCGGGCGGGATGAGCCGATGAGTGGATAGAGCCGGCGATGAGGAGGGGGTGAGGGTACGATCCCGCCGTGCCGCTCTTCAAACGCGACGAGGAGCAGGAGGCACGCGAGGCCGCCGAGCTCGGCGCTGTCCGCTCGATGCCCGTCTCAGAGCTCGCGGCCGAGATCCTCGAGCGCGTATTTGGGCCAGCCGAGGGCGAGCTCTCGCCGAACATGATCTTCAGCGGCTTCCAGAACGCCTGCGGCGTGGACCTCTAGGACAAGGACAAGGCGCTCATCGCCGAGGCGCTGCAGCATCTCGAGAACCACCGGGCTATCGCGCTATACGGCTTCCGGGCCACCACCGGCGGCCACGCGATCTTCTACATCCTCACGACGAAGGGCCGCGAACTGCTCGCGAGCGGCGGCCACTTCGCGGCACTCGCGGAGTGATCGGCTAGCTCGGCGGCAGTGCCCCGTGGGGCACTCCGCCCGCCGTCCAGAAGACCGGCTGCCGTGAGGAGGCGAGGCCGCCGGCGCCCGAGCCGTTGCGTTGCACCGCACGACGGCGGGTGCGCCCGCCTGTAGCCTGACGGGACAGTGCGAACGATCAGCCACCGGCCACGTGGTCGAGATCTTCAAGATCTGCGAGATCTCGGGCACGGCCGGCCGCTTGCTTCATGAGACGAAGGTCCTCGAGCGAGCACACGGCAACGGTCACCCCGAGCAACTCGACGTCTATGGCGCTGCTGTGCAGCGCCGAGTAGTCGGGGACGCCATCGAGGCCCTGGACGACGTCGAGAGGACCCAACCGGGTCGAGATGAGGGCACGCTCGCCGCTTGCCAGCAATCCGACGATCGACTGCACCGACCCGGCGAGCATCTCGGCGCTCTGCACATAGCCACCGGCGTCGACCGCTACCTCGGCCAGGCGCCTGAGGTTTTCCGGCTCGGGATCGGGAACCACGTCGACGTCCTTGGTGCCCCGCACAACGCCCCACGCGTTCACCGCCAAGCCGCCGACGAGCACAAAGCGAACGTCAGCTGCGACCAAGCGTCGCAGCAACTCGTCGAATGCCGGCTCGCTCACTTCCTGCGAGCGGCGCCGGCGAACGAGAGCAGTTTGTGGCTGAGCGCGATCCCCTCACGAAGGTTGTCGCTCATCGAGCGCCCGGCGTCGGCCCTAATGCGCTCCACCCGAACGCGTTCGACATCGCGACCTGACTGCTCGCTCTTGCGTTGCGCCATTCGGGAAAGCGTACGCCCCTGCCGCGGGGAGGCGGCGAGTGGGAAACGAGCCGAAGAAGGCCCATCCGCTGCGACACGCCCGAAGGGGTGAACGACAGCGCCGCCGGTCATAGATCGTCGTGTCCGGCCTCACCGCTCGCGGCTGGTATTTTTTGGACCGAATGGCCACGCGAATCGTGCAGCGGTGATGCTCGGGCCCTTCGATCGTGATCGCTGGACGAGTCCGCTGCGCGGCCCGTGGCTCGCGTCGGTGCTGAGCGTGGGCCTGTTCGTCCTGTTCGCGATCGATGCCCTGACGGGCTACCTGTCCTACGTCGCCTACCAGCCGGCCCTCGGGGCCAACTCGCTCACAGGCGGCGGCCTTGACAAGCACCTGTTCGGCTGGGAGTGGCCGACGGGCTTCCCGTGGCTGTTCGCCGTCAACCAGGGGCTTCACGTCACCGCCGGCGTTGCCGCGATTCCGATCGTGGCCGCGAAGCTGTGGGCGGTCATGCCGAGGTTCTACAAGTGGCCCCCCGTGCGCTCCGTCGCCGACGTCCTGGAGCGCGTCAGCCTCACGCTCCTGGTCGGCAGCTCGCTGTTCCTGCTGATCAGCGGAGTGTGGAACGTCGCCTACTGGTACGCGTCCTTCCTCGGCTTCGGCTTCGTGGAGGCCCACTACTACGCAGCCTACGTCTTCGTCGGCTCGCTGCTCGCGCACATCGTCATCAAGCTGCCGGTGATGGCGCAGGCGTTCCGCGACCGTGGTGCTCTGGCGCCGCTGCGCGAGAGCCTCGCGGAGACGTTTCCCGAGCCGCCTGACCCCAACACGAGCGCCCCCACGGCGCCGGGCGCGCCGACCATGTCGCGCCGCGGGCTGCTGGCGCTGGTGGGCGGGACGTCGGCGGGGTTCGCGGTGCTGTTCGCCGGAACCTCGGTGGGTGGGCCGTTTCGCAGCTGGGCGCTGCTTGCCCCACGCCAAACGAATCCCGGTCGGGGCCCCAACGGCTTTCAGATCAACAAGACGGCCGCCGCGTCGGGGGTCACCTCGGCGGAGGTCGGGCCGACGTACCTGCTCAAGCTGAGCGGGGCAAGAGACCGGATGCTCAGCCGGACCGAGCTGCTCGCGATGCCCCAGCACAGCTACGACTTGCCGATCGCCTGCGTGGAAGGCTGGTCGACGACCCAGACCTGGACCGGCGTGCGGCTGCGCGACCTCGCAGGGCTCGTCGGCAGCGGCGATGCAGGCGAGGTGCTCGTGGAGTCCCTTCAGAAGAGAGGCGCGTTTCGCCAGGCCACGCTGAACCGCGGCCAGTTGCACGACGACCGGTCGCTGCTCGCGCTCAAGGTCAACGGGGTGGACCTCTCGATGGACCACGGGTTTCCTGCCCGCGTCATCGTGCCGGCGCTGCCCGGCGTCCATAACACCAAGTGGGTGAGCCAGATGAGCTTCGGGGCCGCGTGATGGGACGTTTGGCGCGCGCCTATGGCGCCGGTCCGGTCCATCTCGCGGGCGTCGTCGTCGGCTTGGCGTTGGCCGTCTACGGGGTGGCGCGCATCTTCCAGCACTCCCACGTCGAGCAAGTGGTGTTGTGGTTCGTCCTGGTGATCGTCGCCCACGACCTCGTCCTGCTGCCGCTCTACACGCTGCTCGCGCGCGGCGCATTGCGCGTCGTCGGCGTGAGGCGCCCCGCGTTGCTGCCGCACGTCGTGGCGCCGGCGCTCATCTCGCTGCTGCTGTTCATCGTCTGGTTCCCGCTGATCGTCGGCAAGGGGCGGCTCACCTCGCTGAGCACGCTGCCGCTGGACGGCTACCTCTCGCGGTGGCTGATCCTGAGCGCGGGGCTCTTCGTCGGCTCGGGACTGCTCTACGGGCTGCGAGCCGCGCGCGAGCACCGCCGGGCGGGAGGGCCCCGAGCGCCGGACACTGCAAGGCAGATCTAACTACTTGGACAGCTACCGGCACGACGCGGGTAGAGCATCGAACATGTCCGAGGACCGCAGCGGCCGGAGTCTTACCACAGCGCACACATCGCGTTTGCTCATTGGGCGTTGCGGGGCCCGGTGAGACCGCGTTCGATGTAGATGAGGTCGTTGTTCTGGGCAAGCGCCGCGGTCCCCGCGAGCGCGGTCACGGCGATGATGATCACGGCGATGTTCGAGGGGCGGAGCGCCGCCGGCCGCAGCATGCCCCGGAGCGCCACGAGGCCAGGTGCCGCGAGGGCCAGGCGTCCTCCGGGGGTGCCGCGGAACCAGCGGGCGGCGGCGTCGATGAGCGGAACGAATGCGCAGACGACCGTCAGGCTCGAGAGGATCGCGACCTTGATGCCGAACTCGGTCGGCTGGAAGGAGACCAGCGCGGCCGCGACGACGGCCGTGGCCGCGCCGTAGATGGTCCGGCCCGTCGGGGTCCGGGCGGCGGTGGCGGGATCGGAGATCATGAAGCAGACGAAGACCAGAAGCTCCGGAGAGGTGCAGATCTTCAGCCAGTAGTCAAAGCCGCTGATCGACTGGTCCTGCCAGATCGCCACGAAGCTGTGCCCGCCGGCCGCGAAGATCGCCATGAGCGCGGTAAACGGGACGAGGAACGCTACCGCCATCGTCAGCATCCGGACGGCCCTGAGCACCCAGACCGCACCGATTGCGATCACCGCGAGGGCGGCGATGACGGGGACTTCCAGCGGTCCCCACCAGAGGTACTGGGGAAAGACGTGGACGGGTCCGATGACCAGCAGGACCCAGACGATCCCGATGTTCGACGGATTGAAGCGGTGGCGACCCCCGGGCCGCACGAGGTGCTTGACGAGCATGGCGGCGAGGGCCGCCAGCACGAAGTACCCGATGCCGTGCAGGCTCCACCAGTCGCCGTGCCTGGTGCCAGAGGCGCGCAGGATGAACGCGATGCTGTTGCCAGTGAGCAGGGCGCTGGCCGGCCACGCCAGGACTCCCTGCTGCTTGAGCGTGACCGTCATGTCGATCAGCGCGCAGACGCCGATCGTGACGAGGATCTGGGCTACCGAGACCTTGAAGCCGAGCACAGTTTGCCCGAGGACCTGCAGCGTGACGATGACCGCAGAGAGCTTGAGTCGCGGATCGCTGCGGCTCGGCAGCACCACCGGGATCCTTCGCCTCCCGAGCTTGATGTGCGGGCCGCCGGACGCCGGCTCCGAGCCGCTGGGAATCGGCTCGCGAGGTAACGGCGCGGTGACCGGCTCGGCGGTCGCGGCGGCGAGGCCCGCACTCCGGTTCCAGGGCGGAGCCGTCACGCCACGGGCGCTCCTGCCGCGCGACCGAACTCCCCAACCGTGATCGCTTCGAGGCGCCGGCGGCGGGTCTCGACGCCGAACAGCAGGACGGCAACCGCCGCGAGCCCGGTTCCCCGCGAGCGAATGCGCGTCGGGTAGATCTCCGAGCCGCACGCGGCCAGGACGGCCGTCAGCGAGCTCATAGCTTCAGTGTCGCGGCGGCATACGCGCTTCTCACGGGCGGGCACCAGATGACCACCGAGCGGTACCGGCCCAAATCGACACCGGCGGGCACGACGAAGTTCATCGACCCTGTCGTGATGTCGAGCGGCGCGACGAGCTTCGCCGGAGCGCTCAGGTACTCGTGCGTGGTGTGAGGTGCCCGCAGCGGGCTCAGCCGGATCTCGAGGTCGATGTTGGGAGAAACGTAGAAGTCGCTCAGTCGCAACACCATCCTGCCGCTCGCAGGCCGATAGATCGTCACGCGGCCCTTGCCCACCTGATCGATCCGGTAGAAGGACCCGCGCGCGGCGGTGCGAGTCCCCGGCGCGGTCATGGCCGGCAGCGGTGGCTCGACCAACGGCACATCGACCTGCTGCTCGACCCGCGCCGTCCACGGCCCGTCGGCGTCGATCCGCAGACCCTGGTCGACCTTGCCGGACAGCAGGGTGGTCGTCTCACCCGCACACCCGGCGTCGATGAGCGGCCTGGCCTCACCCGATCGCCTGAGCACGAACCTGCCGCGCCGGCAGCTCCACCGCACACGCCACTGGATGGCCCCGCCGCCGATCCTCAGCCCCGGCACGGACTTCGATCCACTGCCTTCCAAGCGCTCGACGGCCTGCCACCACGGCTGGGAACGCAGAACCGTCTTCGCCGCGACCCGCGAATGCTCGAAGGAGGTGAACGCGTCGCGGCTGGACGCCGCGGAGCGCGGGGCGGGTGTTGCCGAACCGAACAACGCCTCCCGCGCCCCGAAGAGGTCAGCACCGACCACCAGGCTCCCCACCAACAAGAACAGCCCCAACGCAGGCCCGGCCCGCCTCCCCATGACCGCTATCCGGTTCGACGCCACCGAGCGAAGCTAGCAACGTCCTCCGCCGCCCTCTTCCAGCGTGTTCGATCGAGCCGTGGCGTTTCGCGATAGCGCACCGGGCGTGCTTGAATCGTATGGCGATGAGTCTTCCCCGTTCGCCCCTAGCCCTGCTCGCCGGAGGGACTGCCGCGCTCTTGCAGCCGGCGGCGGCACTGGCGCGGGCGGGCGGCGGCAGTGGCGGGTTCGGCGGCGGCCGCGGGGGTGGCAGCGGAGGGCACGGCTCGTTCTTCTTCGTGTACTTCATCTTCAGCCACCCGGCCCTGCTCGCGGCCGTCGTGGTGGTTGTGGCGATCGTCGCGTTGGTGGCCTGGATGCAGGGCGTTCGCCACCGTGCCCGCCGGCGCGAGCGCGAGCGGCGCGTCGAACTGGCGGCCGCGGAGGCCGCCGAGGACGATGCGGCCTTTGCGCCTGACCACGTGCGCGAGCAGGCCACGCGGTTGTTCAACGACGTCCAGGTCGCCTGGGACAAGCGCGATCGCGTGCGGCTGGCCCGGCTTGTCGGCGAGGATCTGATGGTCGAATGGAACCGGCGCCTCGATGACTTCGACCGCCGGGGATGGCACAACCGCGTGGAGGTCGTGAGCGGGCCGGGGGTCGAGTACGTCGGCCTGGTCAACCGCGCCGAGGATCGCGACGACCGCGCCGTCGTGCGCGTCGAGGCGAGGCTGCGCGACATCGTGCAGGACGCCAGGGGCCGGCGCGTTATGCGCAGCGACTCGGAGTCCGAGACGCGCGGCATCGCCGAGTACTGGACGCTGTGCAAACGCGAGGACGACGGCGGGTGGATGCTGCTCTCCGTCGAGCAGCGCTCCGAGGGCGACCACCACCTCTCCGAGCCGCTCGTGGCGACGCCGTGGGGCGACGATGCACGGCTGCGCGACGAGGCGCTCGTCGAGGGCGCGGTGGCCGACCGGCTGCCCGAGGGAACGGCCGTCTCGGAGATCGCCTCGATCGGCTACGACGGAGACGCCCGCGCCGAGGCGCTCGACCTCTCCCTCGCCGACGCGCGCTTTGCGCCCGACGTGCTCGAGGTCGCTGTGCGCCGCGCGCTGGCGGCGTGGGCGGAGGCGGTCGATGGCAGCGACCGGCAACTGGCGGCGCTCGCGTCGCCCGAGGCCCTTCGCCAGCTGCTCCATCCGGGCGACGCGAGCGGCGCGACGCGGCTGGTCGTTCGCGGGCCGCAGGTCAAGACCATCAGGATCGAGGCGCTCGACGCGCGCGCCGATCCACCCCGCATGACCGTCGCCATCGAGGCGGAGGGACGCCGCTATCTCGAAGACCGCGATACCGCCGCCGTCATCTCCGGAAGCCAGTCGCGGTCCGTGCCGTTCACCGAGCGATGGACGTTCGGGCTCGACGGCACCGACGCCGACCCGTGGCGGATCGTCGACGCGGCCCCGGGTCATGCTCCGGCGGCATTCGCACCCGCCCAGCCCTCCTTGCCCTCGCGAACGTCCAATTGACCAGCACAGAGGCGGGCGAAATGGACGTTCGCGGCGTCAGCTGACAGCTCATGCCGCCGCACGGACGGGGCCGCCACGATCCGAGTGGGCGGCTTTGCGCGTGGACGCGCCGACCAGCCTGCGATCGGCGAGCATCGCCGCGCTCAGCGCAACGATGGCCCCCTCGACGAACAGCGAGGCCATGCCCAGAGGCTCTGACCAGTTGCCGATGTCCCCCATGGCCTGCGGCAGGCCGATCGTGCGCGTGAGTGTGAAACCGATCATGGCCGAGGCGGCCAGCGTGGCAGCGGCCCACCATGCCTTCGTCGAGGAGCCGCGGATGAGCAGGTAGGCCACGACGACCGAAGCGCCGATGAGCCCCACGTACATCCAGCCGAGGTAGGGCGTTTCGGAGAACTTGCCAGGAGCGTCGAGCAGGTGGATCAGGCCGATGCCAGCCATGCCGACGGCCGCGACCCCCCGAGCCACACCGTCACGGATGGCGCCAGTCAACGTATGTGGTTCGTGGTTCATGCCGACAGGATCGGCAAGGCACCTGAGGGCTCATTGAGAGTTTCGTGAGCGTTCTCTCAGGCGCACCCCGAGCCCGCCGCACTGCCCGCTGCAGAGCCGGCTCCTCCACCCGCCTCGACCTGCGCGCCTGGCGGCACCCTGGTCGCTGCCGGCAGACGCGCCGCCGCCCGCTAGCCTAAGGTCGGCAGCGCATGGACGTAGAAGCCTCCACGCCGCGGCGATGGCGACGCGCCCGGCTTCGCACCAGCCTCTTCGTCGTCGCAGGGATCGTCTCGGCCGCCGTGGTCCTCACGCTCTACGGCGTCGACGCCCTGAAGAGCCTCGAGTTGCGCTCCGTCGACACCCGTTTCAGCATCCGTGGCACGCAGCCGCAGCCCTCGGACCTGGCGGTCGTCGCCGTCGACACCCGCACGTTCAATGTGCTCAAGGAGCAGTGGCCGTTTCGCCGGAGCCGGCACGCTCAGGTGATCGATCGCCTGCGCCGCGATGGGGCTCGCGCGATCGCCTTCGACGTGCAGTTCACCGAGCCGACCCGGGCGAGCGAGGACAACGCCCTCGTCGAGGCAGTCGCAAGGACGCGGCGCATGGTCCTGGCGACCACGGAGGCCGACCATGGGCGAACGCATATCTTCGGGAGCGACGAGGTGCTGCGGTCGGTCGGGGGGCGAGCGGGCAATGCGCTGCTTCCCAACGACCCGGGCGCCACGATCCGCCGCACGTGGTACTCGGCGCAGGGACTCAAGACGCTGCCCGTCGTGACCGCCGAGGCCGCGACGGGACGCAGCATCGCCGCCTCCGCCCTGGGCGGCCGCACCGCGTGGATCGACTTCCGCGGCCCGGGCGGCACGATCCGGACCCTGACCTATGTCGATGTCCTGAAGGGCCGATTCCCGCCAGGGACCTTTCGCGGGCGCACCGTGGTGGTCGGCCCTGCCGCTCCGTCGCTCAACGACGTGCATCCGACCTCGGTATCGGGTGAGGACCTGATGACGGGCCCCGAGATCCAGGCCAACGCGATCTGGACGGCCCTGCACGGCTTTCCCCTGCAGCCCGTGTCCAGCCGCTGGATTCCCCTCCTGACGTTGCTGATGGCCCTGGCCGCTCCCCTTGCGTTCCTCGCGATCGGGGTGCGCCTTGCCGCGGTGCTGCTCGTCCTCCTGCTCGCCGGCTACGCCGCCGCCGCCCAGCTGCTGTTCGACGCGGGGACGATCCTCCCGGTCGTCTATCCGCTGATGGCCCTGGGGCTCGGGGCCGTGACGGCGATCGCGGTGCTCGCGGTCACCGGTGCCTTCGAGCGTGAGCGCGTGCGCGACCTGTTCTCGCGGTTCGTGCCCGAGTCGGTGGTCCAGGAGGTGCTCTCGAGCACCGGAGACGATCTACGCCTCGGCGGCGACCGGCGCATCGCGACCATCCTGTTCAGCGATCTCCGCGGCTTCACCTCCTACGCGGAGGGCTCCTCCCCGGCACAGGTGATCTCGGTCCTCAACCGCTATCTGACGGCCATGAGCGACGTGATCCTCGACAACGGCGGCACCCTCGTCGCCTACATGGGCGACGGGATCATGGCGGTCTTCGGCGCCCCAATCGCCCAGGACGACCACGCCGACCGGGCGATGGCAACGGCCCGGGAGATGACCGGCCCGGCACTCGAGGAGTTCAACCGGTGGATGCGCGAGAACTACGTCGGGGAAGGCTTCCGCATGGGCGTCGGCCTCATGAGCGGCGAGGTGATGGCGGGCAACGTGGGCTCCGAGCGCCGCCTGGAGTACACGGCGATCGGTGACACGACGAACACCGCCGCGCGCCTGGAGGGCATGACGAAGGGAACGCCCTACATGGTCTTCGTGGCCGACTCCACCCGCGACATGGCCGTCAACCCACCCGAGGACCTCGTTCACGTCGACCTCATGGAGGTGCGAGGCCGACGTGAACCCGTCGATGTGTGGGCGCTACCCGACCTCTCCGCTCATCCCGACGGGGCCAGATAGGAGTGGCCGGCGGTCACTGCGTGCACGTAGCCCGTGGCGAAGTCGTGGACCACCACCGTTCCCCGGACGACCCTCGTGATGGTCCCGTTGCAGCGGTCCTCGATCAGCCACTTCGTGCCCCGTGTTGATGCCGAGGAGGACTTGCCGACGGTCCGGAAGTTGCCGTGCGAGTCGCCCCACAGATGCCGCCCGCGCCGGACGGTGGCGCTGCGGGCGTGGGCCTTGGCGCCGGATGTGGAGGGGCACCGGCCGATGGGCCCCGACAGTCGCGCCTCGGTGATGGGCTTTCTGACACCACGCTGGCGGACCTTGAAGGCGCCCCCGTAGAAGACCCCGCTCTGCAGGCTTCCGTGCCTGTCGTTCGCCGAGGTCAGCGACACGCGGCCACGGGTGGCGTCCAGGAACGAGCCGAGCCTGACCCGCACGCCCTTGCGCAGCTTCGTCAGCCCGTGGGCCGTCCGCACGTACACGGTGCCGCGGGCGCGGCCGACGACGACGCTCTGCCCGAGCACGGGTGCGATACCGGGCTCGAAGTCGAACGTCTGCGGACCCGCTCCCGTGTCCACCGTGAGGGCGTCGACGCTGGCGATCAGATGGTCGAGCGTGTTGCGCACGCCGAGCAGGACCCGCAAGCCGCCCGGGCCCGTGCGGGCCGCGACGATGCGGGCACCCGGCGCCGCCGCGAGGATCTCTGCGAGCGACTTGACGCCGAAGCCGGGGGTGGCGCCGGCGAGCGTGCCGCTCGTCGACCACCAGCCGCCCGCGGCCGCGTTCCAGTGCTGCCAGACGTCGATCTGGATGGGTCCCTGGTCGGGGAGGTCGACGCGGTTGCCGTGCTGGTAGAGCGGCTCGAAGACGATCGTGTCGTCGGCCAGCCCGTCCCCGGTGGTGTCGAGCGTGAGCGTGAGGTAGGGAAGCTGCTCCTTCCCCGCCGCTCCGTCCACGGCCTTCGAGAGCGTGGAGTAGCTCAGCGCCCCAGTCGCGATCGCGGCAAGCGGGGTTCCGGCGAGTCCCTGGTCGAGCAGCTGCACCGCGCTGTCGCCATGGTTGGGTCCCGTGTCGAGGGTGACCGAGCCCTGGCCGGCGGGAGCGCCGGGCGGGTTGGGTGAGAACGTGATGGATCCGTTTGTGTCGGCGACGGGATTGCCGTCCGAGCCGGTGATCAGGGTCTGCCAGGGCCCGAGGCCGGCCGGGGAGACGACCGTGGTGCCCGCCCACGCCGATCCGGTCCAGCCGAGACCCAGTACTACGGCGCAAGTTCCGATGATCCTGTACATGTCTTCCCCCAGAAGAAGCTGAAACGACGTCCGAGCTCAGACCTTGTCTGCTCCCGGCCTTCAAGTCAAGTCCGGTGTTAGGGGATGGTCAGATTTTCGGAGCCTTGGCGCCGGCGAGAAAGCCCCGATTCGAGCCGCTTCAGGCGGACGCGGCCGCCGAGCGGTGGTGGGCGGGTCGGCGCTTGGCCACCGCCGCCGCCACATCGAAGGGTGCGCGGACCAGCAGCTCGACGTTTCGGTCGATCGGCGCGCCTCGCCGTCCGTCGGGATCGCCGGGTGCCCCGGCGGCGGCGGGGCGCTCCTGCCAGTCGTTGACCGCAAGCTCACGCGAGAGCGCGGCCAGGGCGAGCGAGGAGTCCATCCGCTTGGGAACGCCCAGCGGCGCGGCCGAGTCGACGATCGTCCCGAAGATCGACAGGGTCCCGTCGTGGTTGTTCATCAGCTCGACGAGCCGCGCCTGCTGGGGGAAGTCGATGTGAGCCGCGGTGTTGACCTCCCAGAACCCACCGGGCACCGCGCTGCCGGCCGGGCGGCGCTCGGACCTCACCTCGTTGCGGTGCGTGTGCCCGTTGACCCACAGCACGACGTTGGGAAAGCGCAGGAGCAGGTCGCGAACCGCCGGCCCGAGCACCCGAGGCCCGGGTTCGTCGACGAACTGCAGGGAGTTCGTCATCGTGGCGATGGTGTGATGGCTGAAGATCACGAACAGGCGGTCCGCCCGGCCCCCGTGCACGCGACTGCCGTCCTGTGCCAGGTACCGGCGGCTGCCGCGCACGAGCTCGGCCTCGAGCCACGCCACCTGGGCGGCGTCCATCGATCCATCGGCCTCGCCGTTGGGGTTGACCGTGTCGAGGACGAGCCCACGCACGATGCCTCGGTTGAACGCGTAGTAGGCGGTCCCGCGGTCGAGGTTGTCCTTGGTGAACCCATGCCCGACGGGCTTGCCGGTCGTCTTGAAGTGCTCGGCCACCGTGGCGTGGCGGTCGATGATCCGCCTGTCGGAGTCGGCGGTGACGATGCGCGCCGGCCCTGAGAAGAGCGCGGCACCGGCGGTGGTCACATCGCCGGACGCCAGGTCCTCGGGCGAGACCCCGGCCGGCAGCGAGACGACCTTGGCCGAGCCGGTCGACAGGGTCGAGAGCCGCAGAGACCGAGGGAGGTTGCCCTGGACCAGGCCGTCATGGTTGCCATAGGCCGAGAGCCAGGGCATGTCCAGTCCCGCCGGCGTGAAAGGGCTCCTGGCCGCGTCGAGCAGGCCGCGGACCACGGGAAAGCCGTAGCGGCGGCGCGCCACGTCGTCGGCGTGGCCGACGGGCGTACCGTCCGGGTGCCAGTAGTGGGCGTCGTAGGTCAGGACGTCGGCGTCGTGGACGCCCTCCCAGCGGGAGCGGTCGCCCGAGTCGATGCGCACTCCCTCTCCGTCGAGGACGTCGATGTACCAGCGCAGCTCGTTGTGCTGGCAGTTGTCGGTGGTGTCGCCTGTCGTGATGGCGAAGTCGAAGGGCCTGCCGCTGACCGGCCCCTTCGCGATGGCGTTGACGCGGCGCACGAGCGAGTCGGTGACCTGGGCGGTGAGCATCTCCTGCGGGCGGTAGGCGGAGGCGAAGACGAGCGGGCTCCCAACGCCGTCGTTGTAGCGATCGAGGAACTCCACCCGCGCAGGCGACTGGGCGTCGACGACGTGCGTGTCGGTGAACTGCACGAAGGACGCCAGCGCCGTTCTCGTGGCCCTGCGGCCCTTGCGGGCGCCGACGCCGAGGTCCTCGCGAATCAGGAAGGGCTCGCCCGGCCCCGAGGCGAGCCGGCGGTAGCCCTGCGGGTTGATGACCGCACCGCGGACGATGGTCGCCTCCAGGGTCGTCCCGGCACGATGCAGTCGCCGTGGGCGGCGATGGCGAGCGCGGCCGAGCGCCTCGAACGGATCGAGCCCGCCGGCGGAGGCCAGGACGGCGGTCGCGGCCCAGGAGCCGATGATCTGGCGGCGGGTGAGCGAAGCCATAGCACCAGCCTAAAGGGCGTGATTCGAAACCTGCGCAGGTACCGCGTTGGCGGGCAGGAGCAACTCTGCGATCCGACCCCGGTCCGGGGTCAGCCGACCGGCACCGTGGCGGGAGCGAGGACGAACGACTCCACGGCCAGGTCGGGGTCGATGTGGTTCGCGCTGAGGAACGCCTGGACCTCGCGACCCATGACCTCCTCGACGCCGGCCACGTACTCCTCGCGCATGGTCTCCTGAAACGCCCTGCGCATGTCCATCACGAGCGTGGAGCGCCCGTCGGCGACGAGGCTCTGCTCACCCTTGGTGAGTGTGTCGCGCAGGACCACGCTGACGAGATCGCCCTCGATGCACGTCCAGGCCTTCGTGGGTCCGCGGCCGGTGTAGCCGCTGGTGATGCGCACGATGTGGTTGGAGATCCGCGCGGCCTTCGACTGGCCCGGCCGGGGTGGATCGATGGTGGTGTCGGTCATGCCGACGCCTTCCTCGCCCCCCTCCTCTGCTCGGGCCGGGAGGAGAAGGAAGGAGACGGTAGGAACCGCCCCTCGGCCCGCGTTCCCCTGAGGTGCGCCTTGCCGGCGTCCAGCGGGAACTCGCGTACGAAGTAGGCTAGCGCCTTCCTCCCCGGCGGACCCTCATCCGCCGGCGGGCGTCGTCTCTCGGGGGCCGCGCCGGTCTGCGCGCTCGTGCGCGAGGGGGTCGGCATCGAGGTGGGTACGGGGTACCGCCACCGCGATCGCAGCCGCGAGCTCGTCGCGAAACCGATCGTGGGCGTGGAGACGGAGGCCGAGGGTCTCCGCGGCGCTCGAGACGAGCTGCGGCGGCCCGCCGCAGGTGGGGCAAGCATCGAGGTACGCCGCGGCGGCAGGCGTGAACCGCAACCGACAGCTTGGGCAGCAGACGTGGGTCATGACCGACCCTTTCCATAGAAGCCCGAAACTTCAGTCTAGTTGGCACGCGCCCCGATAGAGGAAACCGGAAACTACGATGAACGGCGTGGCCCAGCAGCCCGCCGCCATGTCCTGGTCCGACTACGCAGCCCAACGGCTTGCGGGCGTCGGGTACCGCAGTGGTGTCGCGCGCCAGGCGGTCCTCGACCTCCTCGGGCGCCAGGGCTGCGCGCTCTCCGCCTTCGAGATCGAGGCCGAGCTGGATCGATCACAGCGCCGCGTGGCGCGGGCCAGCATCTACCGCGTGCTCGAGGAGCTCGAGCAGCTCAAGCTCGTGGGCCGCGTAGAGGTGGGCCAGGGCATCGCACGCTTCGAACCTCTCCATCCGGGCGGGGACCATCACCACCACCACTTCGTCTGCAACCGCTGCGGGGAGCTCGTCCCGTTCTCCGACGACGAGCTCGAGAAGGCGATCGACAGGGTCGCGCTGCGTCTCGACTTCGACGTCAGCGATCACGACATCACGCTGCGCGGCTCGTGCCGGGCCTGTCAGGCGTCCTGACGAGCCGCGTCTTGACGAGTCGCGTCCTGACGAGCCGCCTCCGGATCGCCGCCGCGGCCGAGATCATCGCGACCGCAGCGACGAGCATGCCGGCGATCGACGCCCCCGCGGCGACCTGCGCGTAATAGGAGAGGTAGAGGCCGCCGAGGCCGGCCACGAGCGCGATCACGGCGCCGGCAACGAGCATCGCGGGCATGCGCCGCGTAACGTGGCGGGCCGCCGCCGCCGGCGCGATCAGCATCGCGACGACCAGCAGGTTCCCCAGTCCCTGGACCGCGACGAGCAGCGCGGTGGCCAACAGCGCCAGCAGCGCCAGGTCGACCCGGGCCGGGCTCACTCCCATCCCGCGGGCGCCCGTGCGATCGAAGCCCACCACGAGCAGGCGGCCGTGAAGCAGGCCGAGCGCCGCGAACAGCACGACCACGAGCCCGGCCGCGAGCACGAGGTCCGCGTCGGAGACGCCCAGCGGATCCCCGAACAGCAGGCCCGAGAGTCCCGCCGGAGTCGCCGGAGCGAGCGCGAGCAGGACTCCGAGCCCGAGCAGCGCCGTGACCACCACGGCGACCGCGGTGTCGCGGCCCAGGCCGGATACCCGGCCCGCCAGAGCGACGCCCGCGGCCGCGAGAAGGATGCCGGCCGCCCCGCCCGCGAGCAGCGGGATCCCGGCCAGCGAGGCGAGCACCAGGCCCGGAAGCAGGCCGTGGGCCAGCGACTCGGCGGCGTAGGACAGGTTGTAGTGCAGGACCCAGCACCCGAGAGCGCCGCAGGCGAGTGCCAGCAGCGCCACCTCCTCGAAGGCACGCCGCACGAGCGGCTCGGTCCACGGGTCGCCCAGCGCGTGGAGGACCGTGGCCGTCACGCCGGATGCTCGTGGTGGTGGTGATGGTGATGGGCGGGCAGGATCGCCCCGCCCGCGCCCGGAAGCTCGACGATCGCCGCACCGTAGGTCGCCTCGAGCACGTCGCGGGTCAGCACGTCGTCGGGCGCGCCGAAGGCGATCTGGCGCTCGTTGAGGCACAGCACGAGGTCCCAGCGGCGTACCTGGCCGAGCTCGTGCGTGGCGATCAGCAGGGTGCGCCCCTCCTGCGCCAGGCGCGCGATCAGCGCCTCGAGCTGCTCGGCGCTCGGCGCATCGAGGCCGGTGAACGGCTCGTCGAGCAGGACCACCGGGGCATCCTGGACGAGCGCTCGGGCCACCAGGACCCGTTGACGTTGCCCACCCGAGAGCTCCCCGAACGAGACGTCGGCCTGCTCGGCGAGTCCGACCGCCCGCAGGGCCTCGAGTGCCGCGACACGCTCCGCACGGCCCGGCCGGCGAAACCACGGGAGCTGCCCGACAGTGCCCATCAGGGCGACGTCCAGCGCGCTGACCGGGAAGTCCAGGCGCGAGCGCTCGGTCTGAGCGACGATCGCGCTGCGGGCGCAGGCGACCGATCCCGCCAGCGGCTCGAGCTCGCCGAGCAGCACGCGGAAGAGCGTCGTCTTGCCGCCTCCGTTGGGACCGAGGATCCCCAATCGCCGGCCTCCCGCCAGACGAAACGACACGTCGCGCAGCACGGGCCGGCCGCCATAGCCCGCGCTCAGGCCGGCGACGCGCAGGAGCTCGGGGGGGCCGGCGACGGCTATAGGCCCGGGATCGGGCATCCCCGTGCTCCCCCGGTGAAGCCGCGCACCATCGCGTCGGCGTTGTGGCGTTCCATCCCCAGGTAGGTGGCCCCGTCGGAGCCGGCGGGCCCGAGGCTGTCGCCATAGAGCGTGAGGCTCGACGAGGCCCCCGTCCGCCTGGCGATGGCCGCGGCGAGACGGGGGCTGACCGAGCTCTCCGGGAAGACCGCCCGGACGTGCTCGCGGGCGATGACGCCCACGAGCTCGGCGACGGCCCCGGCCGAAGGCTGCGCCTGGGTCGTCTGCGACGGGATTACCGCGCCGATGACGCGGATGCCGTAGCGCCGCGCGAAGTAGCCGAACGCATCGTGGTCGGTGACCAGCTCGCGGTCCGCGGACGGCACCTGCGACACGCACCGGCCGATGCCGGCGTCGAGCACCCGCAGCTTGGCCAGGTAGCCATCCGCCCGCCGTTGAAAGGTGGCCCGGAGGCGGGGATCCAGCCTGCTCAGCGCGTCGCGGATGACCGGCACCGCCGCCTCGACGTTGCGCGGGTCATGCCACCAATGGGGGTCCGGCGTCGGGTCGCCCGAGCGTCGCGCTTCGCGGCGCAGGGCGCTCTCTCCGACCACGACCACCCTCGGCGAGCCGCCGGCCTCCTCGACGATCTTGGCCACCCAGCCGTCGAGCCCGCCCCCGCTCTCGAAGACCGCCCGCGCGCCCGCGGTGGCCCGCACGTCGTCGGGGCGGGGCTCGTACTCGTGCGGATCGCTGTTGGGCTGCAGGATCTGGGTGACGAACACGGCGGACCCACCGACCTGGCGGACGAGATCGCCGAGCTGCGTCGTCGTGGCGACCACGGCGACACCCCGGTGTCTCGGCGATGCGCCGCAACCGGTGAGCACCAGCATCGCGATCGCCGCCAGGACGGCCGGCCGTGGCGTCCGGCGCCGACGTCGCGGGAGAAGCACTCGCCCCGCGGCGACCAGGCCGAACACCGCTCCGGCCAACACGGCGATGGCCGGCCCGGGCGGGGCGTTGAGCTCGACCGAGGCCAGGAGGCCGACCACCCCCTCGACGCACGCCAGCAGGACCGTGGCCACCTGCCAGCGACCGAGCCTGTCGCAGACCAGCCGGGTCGTCGCGGCGGGCATCACCAGCAGCGCGGTGGCCAGCAGCGCACCGATGGCCGACAGCGCCGAGAGCGTCACGAAGCCGACGAGGCCGAGGAGGAGGACGTCGTGTACAGGGGACCCGAGGCGCATCCCCCGCGCCGCAGTGGGATCGAAGCCGATCGCCAGCCAGCGCGGACCGATCACGACGGTGAGGATCAGCGCAGCGGCGGCGGCGGCCGCCGCGTAGGCGATGTCGGAGCCGTCGACGAGCAGCAGGCTGCCGAAGAGCAGCCTCTCCACGTTCGATCCGGAGTGAAAGACGTCCGAGGCCAGTACCACGCCCGCCGCCAGCGCGGCCACGAGGACCAGCGCGGTGACGCTGTCGTAGCGATCGCGATCGCGCCGGCCCAGCCAGCCCACCCCCCCGGCGAGCAACCCGGCGGTGCCCGCCGCGCCGAGGTGTGCCGAGAACGAGAGCCCGTCGGCGAGCACGAGCCCCGGAAAGGCGCCGGCGCCCACGGCATGGGTGAAGAACGCGAGGCCGCGCAGCACGATCCACGTCCCGACCAGGCCGCCGGCCGCCGCCAGCAGGACGACCTCGAGGAGCCCGCGTTGCACGAAGGGAAGCTGCAGCGTCTCCCACACGCGGCGAGTGTAACGAAATGGGAATGATTCTTATCTAGGCGCCTTCCGGGCCTTCGCTTCGGCGCCACCGGCGGACTGCGCCCGGGTGCGGCGACGGGCCTCGGCCGCAGTCCGGCCGGCCGCCCGGCCGCGGACGAACGCGCGGGCCGCGAGCTCTCCGTCGGCGATGTGCTGCTCGTCGAGGCGGCGCTGCAGGAGTGCCATGTCCTCGTCGTGTCGTGCCCGCAGGCGGCGCGCGACGATCAGGTCGAAGGCCGCCCTGTCAGCGCTGCCTCTGGCCGCCACCGCGCGATCGACCGCCGCGCGCACCGCGTGGGCGCGCTCCGCGGACACCTGCCCCTCCGAGGGGCGGCTGCGGAGGCCGATCTGGTAGCCGCCCAGCGCGGCGATCACGGTGCACGTGATGACCAGCAGCACGTAGGCGAAGGCTCGCGCCGCGCGCGCGAACAGGCCCATGTCGGGCGCGAGCCGGATGTCGTTGCGAACGGCCACGCGACGACCATGGCAGCCGCCCGCCAGCCCGTCCAGCACTGAAATCGCTCGTGCGGGCCGTCAGGTGGGAGCGAGTCAGGAGGGGCCGCGGGCCAGCACGTCGTCGACGATGATGCAGTCCACGCCGGCGGCGGCCAGGAGAGCCTCCTCGGGCGGCGGGGGACACCAGGCGACGATCTCGAGGCCCGCCTCGTGGGCCACGCCGACGGCATGGTCGAGGTCGCGCTCCATCGTCACCGCGGGCGTGCCCGGCAGCGGAAACGACGCGAACTGCGGCGCGACGACCTGAGCGCCGAGGTGGACGGCCGCTGGAATAGACTTGCGCAGGGGAAACCTCGTCCACGTGAGCAAACCGACCGGGAGCTCGGGGTGGCGCTCGCGGGAGATGAGCAGGACCGAGGCGTCGAAGCTCGTCAGCAGCATCGGCCGACCCGCCGCCATCGCCCGCGCGCAGAGATCGCTGGCCGCGGACGCGGTCGTCTGCTCGCGGGAGCGCAGGGCGTCCTCCAGCGACGTCTTGACCTCGAGGTCGATCCCGACCTCGAGCGGCAGCGCCTCGAGCATGTCCTCGAGCCGCATGAGGCCCTGAGCATCGGTCTCCCTCGCGGTGAGGTCGGCGACGAAGCGCCCGTCCTGCAGCCGTGGGTCGTGCCGAGCGACCAGGGCGCCGTCGGCGGTCAGGCGACAATCGATCTCGAGCCAGCGCAGCCCCCACTTCACGGCCGCCAGGCACGATCCGAGCGTGTTCTCGGCGTGACCGCCGACCACGCCCCGTCCGCTGCCGCGATGCCCGCACAGAGCCGGGAACCCTTGGAAGATCGCCACGATGAGTAGCTTGCCACGGCGGATGCCCCGCCCGAGCCTCCTCCGCCGTGTGCGCAGGGCCGCGCCGGCCCCGGCCGGATCCGGCGACGAGCTCAGGCGCCACTACCGGGCGCGCCTGGCCGACCCGCTCGACGAGAACCTGGCCGTGTTCGCCGCCTACTGGAACCGCGGCTACGCCTGCAACCCGCGCGCGGTCTACGAGAAGGCGCTCGAGCTCGTGCCGGGGCTCCGGGGCGTCTGGGTGGTCAGGGCCGGCGAGGAGCACTCGATCCCGGCGCACGTCGAGACGGTCCGTCCCGCGACGCCGGAGTACTTCGAGGCCGTGGCCCGCGCTCGCTGGCTGATCAACAACGTCAACTGGCCCAACAACCTCGTCAAGCGCGAGGGCCAGACCCACGTGATGACCCATCACGGGACGCCGCTGAAGAAGATGGGCCTCGACGTGCGCGACGCGCCGGGTCGCGAGAAGTCCGACGACTTCGACGCGTTCCTGCGCCGCTGCGGTCGCTGGGACTTCAGCGTGGCGGCCAACGCCTTCTCCACCCAGGCCTGGGCGACGGCGTATCCCGGGTTGTCGTTCGAGTCGCTGGAGACCGGCTATCCGCGCAACGACGTCCTCGCCGCCGCCACGGCGCAGGACGTCGCGCGCGCCCGCGAGGCGCTGGGGCTCACGGACGACCAGACCGCGGTCCTCTACGCCCCCACGCACCGCGAGTTCGAGACCGACGGCGGCGAACTGCTCGACCTCGGCGCTGTCGCCGCCGCACTGGGTCCCGGCCACGTGCTGTTGGCTCGACAGCACTACCTTGAGCACGAGGGGTGGAGCGCGGGAGGCGGGAGCATTCGCGACGTCTCCGCCCACCCGTCGGTCGAGGAGCTCTGCCTGGCCGCAGACAGCCTCGTCACCGACTACTCCTCGATCATGTTCGACTACGCCGTGCTGGACCGGCCCATCATCATCCACGCCGCGGACTGGGAGGCCTACCGCCTCAAGCGCGGGACGTACTTCGACCTCCTGTCCGAGCCGCCGGGGATCGTCACGCGCAGCGCCGCCGAGGTGGTGCAGGCGCTGGGATCGGGCACCGACGACCCCGGGCTGCGCGCCGCGTTTCGCGAGCGCTTCTGCTCGCTCGAGGACGGCGATGCCGCGGCACGCGTCGTCCGCAGGGTGTTCCTGGGCGAACGGGTCGCGGCGTGAGCGACAAGCACCTGATCCTCGTCGTCGGCGTCGGGCGCAGCGGAACGAGCCTGTTCGCGGGGATCCTGGGCCAGCTTGGCTATCACATCCCCCAGCCCGAGATCGTCGCCGACGAGACCAACCCCCGAGGCTTCGGCGAACCCAGGTGGGTCGTGGACTTCCACACCCGTCTGATGCGGCGAAAGCGCGTGACGGTCTTCGACGCGCGTCCGAGAGCATGGGAGCACACGGCGGCGGCCTCGGCCGAGCCGGAGGTCGCCTCGGAGCTGCGGGCGTGGCTGAAGGGCGAGGTCGACGGGGCCGACGTCGTCGTGGTCAAGGACCCGCGCATCGGCTGGTTCCTGCCGCTGTGGACGCAGGCCGCCGCCGACGTCGGGGTCCCACCCGCCTTCGTGACCATGCTGCGCCATCCCGCGCAGATCCTGACCAGCGCCAAGAAGTCCTACGGGACCTGGCAGACCGACGCCAGCCGCGCGTGCGCGTGGATCAACGTGATGCTCGAGACGGAGCGCGCCACGCGCGCGAACCGGCGCGCGTTCGTGTGCTACCCGAGCCTGCTCGAGGACTGGGCGGGAGAGCTGCGCCGCGCCGGCGGCCTGCTGGGCGTGCCGGCGCTGGCCGGTCTCGATCGCGCCGCGCACCCCGAGGTCGACGCGTTCGTCGACCCGAGCCTGTTTCGCAACCGCACGGGCTGGGAGGGCCTGGACGTGCCGGCGCGCGTGGTCGGCCTCGCCGACGAGGTCTGGGCGCTGCTGCAGGAGCCCGAGCGCGACGCGGATGCCCTCGGCCGCGCCCGCACCGCCTACGACACGCTCTACGGGGAGGCCGAGGCCATCTCGCACTCGTCGGTCATCGCCGTGCGCCCACGCAAGAAGGCCGCGCAGAAGAGCCCCGTCCCGTCGGTCGGCGCCCGGGTGCTGCGCCACCTGCGGTCCGTTCGCGGCTGATGGCCCGCGTCAGCGTCGTCGTCCCCGTCCACAACGTCGAGGACTACCTGAGGGAGTGCCTGGAGTCGGTGGCGGGACAGTCGTTCGCCGATCTGGAGGTGGTGATGGTCGACGACGGGTCGACCGACGCCAGCGTCGCGATCCTCGAGGAGTTCGCCGCCCGGGACGAGCGCTTCAGGCTCGTCCGCCAGCCCAACGGAGGGCTGGGAAACGCCCGCAACAACGGGGCCGCGGTCGCCACGGGCGAGTTCCTCGCCTTCCTCGACTCCGACGACGTGCTGCCCCGCCACGCCTATCGCATGCTGATCCGGTCGCTCGACAGGACGGGCTCTGACTTCGCGACCGGCAACGTGCACCGCTTCAACCGCGGGGGCTCGTCCCCGGCGCCGTTCGTCGCCCGGGCCTTCGGAAGGCCGCGCCCGAAGACCCACATCACCAAGTTCCGCGGCCTGCTGGTCGACCGGATCGCGCCCAACAAGCTTTTCCGCCGCTCCTTCTGGGACAAGCACGGGTTCCGCTTCCCCGAGGGCGTGACCCACGAGGACATCCCGGTGATCCTTCCGGCGCACTTCCTGGCCAAGTCGGTCGACGTGATCGCCGAGCCGGTCTACCTCTACCGGCTGCGCGAGACCGGCGGGCTGTCGATCACCCAGCGCCGCCTGGAGCCCAAGGTCCTGCTCGACCGGCTCGCGGCCGTCTCGCACGTGAGCACGTTTCTGCGCCGTCATCGCCGGCGCGCCAAGCGCTGGTATGACCACAGCGTCGTCGCCGAGGACCTGCGCTACTACCTCAACGTCCTGCCACACGCCGACGCGGAGTACCGGGCTCTCTTCCTCGACCGGGTCAACGCGTTCCTCGACACGATCGACCCCGGGGTGCTCGAGCCCCTCGCGGCGATCGAGCGACTCAAGTGGGAGCTCGTCCGCCGGCGGCTCATGCCCCAGCTGCTCGAGGTCATCCGCTTCCAGCGCGAGGACCTCAACGAGACGGTCCCGGTCGAGATCGACGGCCGCTGGTACGGCGACTACCCGTGGCTGCACGACGCCGAGCTGGGTATCCCGCGCTCGGTCTACGAGCTGCGCCAGGAGCTGACCCTGTGGGCCCAGCTCGACGGCGTGCGCTGGGACGGAGATCGTGCCCACATCGAGGGGTCCGCCTTCATCACAACGATCGGGGCGGCGCGGGAGGACGCGCAG
>JBBPZE010000083.1:0-5002 GCA_038199185.1 Solirubrobacterales bacterium | reverse complement strand
GATGGCCACGGACCTCGCCGAGTTCGTCGGGGCCGCGATCGCGTTGAACCTGCTCTTCGACGTGCCGCTGTTCGCCGCCGGACTCATCACCGCGGTCGTCGCCTTCGGGATCCTGGCGCTGCAGAATCGCGGCCACCGGCGCTTCGAGATCGCGATCATCGCCTTCCTGGCGGTCATCCTCGCCGGGTTCCTCTACGACACGCTGCGCATCGGTTTCGACGGCCACGCCGCGCTCGACGGCCTGATCCCGCGCTTCGGGGGATCCGACAGCATCCTGCTCGCCACCGGCATCCTCGGCGCGACGGTGATGCCGCATGTCATCTACCTGCATTCCGCCCTCACGCAGGGGAGGATCAAACCGCGCGACGACGTGGAGAAGCGGACCCTCCTGCGGTTCGAACGCATCGACGTCACGATCGCGATGACGCTCGCCGGCCTGGTCAACATGGCGATGCTGGTGATCGCCGCGTCGCTCTTCCACGGCTTGAGCATCACCAACATCGACCAGATCGACGTGGCGCACGACCAGTTCGCCCGGCTGGCGGGCGGCGGGACGGCGTTGGCGTTCGCCGTGGCGCTGCTGGCGTCCGGCCTGGCGAGCTCGAGTGTGGGGACCTACAGCGGCCAGGTCGTCATGCAGGGCTTCGTTGCCCGGCGCATCCCGCTACTGCTGCGCCGGGCGATCACGATGGCGCCGGCGCTGGCGGTGCTGGCGGTCGGGGTCGAGCCCACGCGGGCGCTGGTGCTCAGCCAGGTCGTGCTGTCCTTCGGTATCCCGTTCGCGCTCGTCCCGCTGGTGATGCTTACCAGGCGCCGCGACGTGATGGGCACGCTGGTCAACCGGCCGCTGACCACGGGGGTGGCCGGCGCCGTGGCGGCCGCCGTCATCGCACTCAACCTGTTCCTGCTCGTCCAGACGTTCACCGGGTAGCCTGGCGCCCAGCGCCATGGCCCCTCCACTCGCAGACATCTTCGACGAGATCACCGGGTCGTTGCCCGACGACTGGAGCGACCTCGAGTTCGACCTGCGGATCTTCGACGAGGCGCACTACATCGATGCCGCCGTGTTCATGGTCGTGTGCAACGCGCAGCCCTATTCCCGGCACGACTGGCACTGGCGTGTCATCTGCGCACACCGGTTCGGCCACGCGGCCGCCCCCTCCGCCGTGCGCACGTCGCTGAAGCTCCTCGACGAGGCCGGCATCGCCGGCGAGGTCGCGGTGCGGAAGGTGACCAGCGGGCACGTCGAGGTGACGAACCTCTGGGGCCGCCCGGAGTCCTTCCGCCAGGAGTTCCGCAAGCTGAGGGCCCAGTGAGGGTCGCGGCGCTCGTTCCCGAGCTGCTGTTCGCCTCGCGCGTGAAGGTGCTGCTCGAGCAGGCGGGCCACGAGGTCACGTTCGTCGGCGATCCCGCCGATGCCGCGGCCGCAGACGTCGTGGTGGCCGACCTGATGGAGACCGATGTCGAGGCGGTGGCCGCGGCGGGGCCGCCGGCGCTCGGCATCTACGCGCACACCTCGCCCGACGTGCGCGATCGCGCGCTGGCGGCAGGTTTCGCGCTGGCGGTACCGAGGTCGCGGTTCGTGCGCGAGGCGGCCGCGCTGGTGTCTATGATCGCGCCGCCGACAGCCCCCTGACCAAGGAGCCTTTCGTGGAAGACCGCGGCCCGTCCGCCTACATCGCCGAGTTCCTCGGCACGCTGTTGCTCGTGTTCGTCGTGGGCATGATCGTCAGCGTGCACCAGGTCGGCACCGTCGGCCTCGGCTATCAGGACTTCGCGGTCATCGGGCTCGTGCATCTCCTCGTCCTGGCCCTGTTGATCGCGTCGCTGGCCCCGGCCTCGGGCGGCTACTTCAACCCCGCGGTCACCCTCGGCTTCGCGGTCCTGGGCCGGATCCGGGGCCCGGTTGCCGCCGTGTACGTGCTGGTGCAGATCGTCGCCGCCGTCCTGGCCGCGCTGCTCGTCCGCGCGCTGCTGCCCGACGCCGGCCCGGCCGGGCACTACGGCGCGCCGGTGATCTCGGAGCACTTCCTCTCCGGCTCCGCCATCCGGGCGTTCGCGTGCGAGCTGATCGGGACTTTTCTGCTGATGTGGGCCTACGTGTCCGTCATGGACGACCCCCGTGCGGACCGCAGTACCGGACCGTGGATCATCGGCGGCGCGCTGGGCCTTGGCGTCATGGTCTTCGGTCCGCTCACCGGAGGTGCGCTGAACCCGGCGCGCGCGTTGGGTCCCGCGCTCGTCGGCGATGCGTTCGGCGCGGCCGGGACCTGGCTGTTGGCGTTCGTGGTCGGGCCGGTCGTCGGAGCGCTGCTCGCGGTGATCGGGCACCGTGGGCTGGCGATCCGGACGCCCGGGCCGCCGCCCGGCGCGGCGCGGGGCCCACGGCCAAGGCCGGCGCCGGGGCCGGCGCCCGGAGCAGGACCCCCGGCGGCCTAGCGGGCCGTCGCCCCGGTGGTCTCGCCGGCCGCCGGCGACCCGTTGGCGCCCGCGGCGGCGTCGCCGTTGCCCGACGCGGTCGTCACACCCGTGCGCACATCGCGCTCGTTGGGCACGCAATGGGTCATCACCAGCCCCGCGACGTCGCGAGGCGGGTTCTCGCCGAGGTTCTCGCGCCAGGCCTCCTCCGCCTCGGTGAGCCGCTGCGTGGGCAGCGGCTCCAACGCGCGGACATCCTCCACCGAGACCCCTATGCCGTCGCCGATCCGCTTTCCGTAGTCCGAGTCGCACATCAGGAAATGCCAGACCATGCGCTCCTGCAAGGGACGCGAGACGCCGGAGAGCTTGTCGACGAGGTTGGCGATGAGCTCCTCGCGCTCCCAGTCCTCCTGGAGCAGATAGCGCTCGCCGGCCTGCTGGTAGTCGTTGGTGCGCGGGATCCGAGTGCGGGTGACGCGTCCCTCCAGGACGGGCCCGTGGCCGGACTGCTCCGTGAGGGGAGCCTCGGCGAGCCCGTCGAGGTAGGAAGGCTCGTAGTTGACGTGCGGGTTCTCGCCGCTGTCGTCGACCGTGTAGGCCATCTGGCCGTCTCGCTGGTTGGTGCGGACCTCGGCGGCCTTGGGCCGGTTGACCGGCAGCTGGAGGTAGTTGGGGCCGACGCGATACCGCTGGGTGTCCGAGTAGCTGAACGTACGGCCGACGAGCATCTTGTCGTCGGAGAACTCCAGCCCGTCGACCAGGACCCCGGTGCCGAAAGCAATCTGCTCGTTCTCGGCAAAGAAGTTCGACACGTTGCGGTTGAGCGTCATCGTCCCGACGTGATGCAGCGGGAAGACCTCCTCGGGCCAGACCTTGGTGTCGTCGAGGGGGTCGAAGTCGAGCTCGGGGTGCTCCTCGTCGCTCATCATCTGCACATGCATGTCCCACTGGGGGTGGTCCCCGGCCTCGATGGCCTCGAAGAGATCCTTGGTGTGGGCGCCGAGCTCCTCGGCCTGAACGGCGGCGGCGTCGGCCGACGTCCAGCTCCTGACGCCCTGCTTGGGGAGCCAGTGGTACTTGACCAGGACCGTCTCGCTCGCGTCGTTGACCCACCGGTAGGTGTTGACGCCGAACCCCTGCTGGTGGCGGTAGGACGCCGGGATCCCCCGCGAGCTGAACAGGATCGTGACCATGTGCAGCGCCTCGGGCGAGGAGGCCCAGAAGTCGAAGATGCGCTCGGGCTCCTGGTGGAACGTGACCGGATCGGGCTTCTGGGAATGGATGAAGTCCGGGAACTTGATGGCGTCGCGGATGAAGAAGACGCCCAGGTTGTTGCCGACGAGGTCCCAGTTGCCGTCCTCGGTGTAGAACTTCACCGCGAAGCCACGCGGATCTCGCGCGGCCTCGGAGGAGTCGCGCCCACCGGCCACGGTGGAGAACCGGACCGCGACCTCCGTCTGCTTGCCGGCCTCCTGGAAGAGCTTGGCCCGTGTGAACCTCGAGATCGGCTCGTCGCCGCACCTGCCGGTCGCCTCGAAGACCCCGAACGTGGTGGTGCCGCGAGCGTGGACGACCCGCTCGGGGATGCGCTCGCGGTCGAAGTGGCTGATCTTCTCGAGGAACTCGTAGTTCTCGAGCGTCGCGGGCCCGCGGGCTCCCACGGTGCGCTGGTTCTGGTTGTCGTGGACAGGATGGCCCTGACGGGTGGTCAGGACTCGCCGGTCGTCGCCCTCGGGGGGTGTCATCGCGAACTTCCTTCGTGTCGTTTCGGCGGTCTGTCCCCAAGCTACCAGCGGACGGCATTAGCCTCTGGACCGTGCGCCGCCGCGTCACGTTCTCCCGCAACGTCACGCTGTCGCTGTCGCGGACGTGCGTGTCGCATTGCAAGTACTGCGCGTTCGCCACGCATCAGCCCCACCTGCACGAGCCGGCGGAGGTCGAGGAGCTGATCGACCGCGCGGCGCGGCGCGGGGTCAAGGAGCTCCTGGTGCTCACGGGCGATCGGCCTGACGATCACCCGGGGGTGATGGACCGGCTCGGGCAGCTGGGTTTCGCGGACTTCGTCGCCTACGTGGTGTGGTGCTGTGAGCGCGCGCTGGAGCGAGGGTTGCTGCCGCACACCAACCTGGGTGCCCTCTCGCGCGCCGATCTCGGTCGGCTGCGCGAGGTCACGGCGTCACAGGGGATGATGCTCGAGTCGCTGCGGCCCGACCTGATCGCCCACGAGGCCTCGCCCACGAAGGACCCGGCGCTGCGCCTGGGCACGATCCGGGCCGCCGGGGAGCTGGCGATCCCGTTCACCACCGGGATCCTCGTGGGCATCGGCGAGACCGAGTCAGACCGCATGGACGCGCTGGTCGCATTGGCCGCGGCGCACGCCGAGCACGGGCATCTGCAGGAGGTCATCCTCCAGAACTTCGTCCCGCACCGGCGTTACCACGGAGAGGAGCCCGCCGACATCGCGACGGAGGCGGCCGAGGCGTTCTGGAGGACGGGAATCGGAGCGCCGCCGGAGCACACCGCCCCGACATGGTCCACGCCCGTCTCGATCGGCGACATGAAGCGCCTCATCTCGCAGGCGCGG
>JBBPZE010000082.1:0-39348 GCA_038199185.1 Solirubrobacterales bacterium | reverse complement strand
CCCAGCGCCGGCTGGGCGAGCGAGGCCACGCGCCAGCTTCCGTCCACGCGCACGAGCGAGATCGTGTCGTCGGAGGGGGGCTGGTTGGCCGCCGTCGTGTGGACCTGCGCCGACGCGGTGTCTCCCGTGACCCTGACCGACTTGACGGTCATCGTGGGACCGACGGTGGCGCTGACCTGCGGCCGCAATGCCGCCTCGCAGGGCAAGCCGGCCGCCTCGACCCCGTCGACGAGCTTGGGTGCGAGGTAGACGTTGCACAGCGCCTTGAGGTCGTGCACCGCGATGGCCTTGGCGAACCCGTCCAGAGTCGAGCGAATGGCGCGATCGTCCGAGCCGCCGCCACAGCCGGTGATCGCCAGCACGGCCACGAGCACCGCTCCGGTTCGCCACATGGGGCGAGGGTAGCCTGTGGAGCCGATGCCGCCGCGAGCGCCCCTGCACGACGGCCACGGCCGTCCCATCCGCGACCTGCGGCTCTCGGTCACCGACCGGTGCAACTTCCGCTGCCAGTACTGCATGCCCGCCGAGGGGCTGCCGTGGCTCGAGCGCGGGGAGGTCCTGAGCTTCGAGGAGATCGAGCGGCTGGTCGCATTGCTCGCCTCGATGGGGATCGAGTCGCTGCGCCTCACGGGCGGCGAACCGCTGGTTCGCCGCGAGTTCCCCCGGCTCGCCGCCATGCTCGCGCCCCTCATGCCCGACCTCGCGGTGACCACCAACGGGTTCGGGCTCGAACGGGATGCCGAGGCGCTCGTCGAGGCCGGCGTGGCACGCTGCAACGTGTCGGTCGACTCGTTGCAGCGCGACCGCTTCTACGCGATGACCCGCCGCGACGCGCTGCCGGCGGTCCTGCGGGGCATCGACGCCATCGGAGCGTTCGGCGACCGGGTCTTGATCAAGCTCAATGCGGTCGCGATCCGCGGGTTCACCGAGGAGGAGGTGCTGCCCTTCGCCCGCTTCGCGCGTGAGCATCCGATCGAGGTGCGCTTCATCGAGTTCATGCCGCTCGACGCCGACCGCGCCTGGGACATCTCGCAGGTGCTGAGGGGCGAGGAGATCCTGGCCACCATCGACGCGCGGTGGCCGCTCGTCCCGCTGCCCCGCGCCCCGGGCGCGACGGCGACGAGCTGGCGGTTCGCCGACGGTGCCGGGACGGTGGGGTTCGTCAACCCGGTCAGCGAGCCGTTCTGCGACGACTGTGACCGGATCCGCATCACCCCCGACGGCCGCCTGCGGACGTGCCTGTTCAGCCTCCACGAGACAGACCTGCTAGGGCCGCTGCGCGCCGGGGCCGGCGACGACGACCTCGAGGAGATCGTCCGCGACGCCGTGTGGCGCAAGGAGCTGAAGCACCAGGTCAACGAGCCGGGCTTCGTGCAACCCGCGCGGACGATGTCCGCCATCGGCGGCTGAACGCTCAGCCGAAGGGCCGGAAGCGCCGCTCGCGCTCCTCCGGGCCCACCTCGGCGTCGAGCGCCGCGTTGACACGGTCGATCAGGGTGGGGCGCCACGTCTTGCACGTGAAGCGCAGGGCCGCCGGGCGGTGATCGATGCTGATCTCCGGCGCCTCGGACAGGCGCTCCCGAAGGCGCGTCACCAGCGGGGCGACATCGTCGGACCTGACGATGTTCAGGGTGTAGATCGCCGCGTCCACCGCTAGTGCAGATCGTCGCCCGTCGCCGCCGGTGGGCGCGACTCCTCGGCCAGTGAGGTGATCGCCAGAGCGCCCCGCGCGGCCTGCTGGAGCACGTCGCTGGCCTCCTCGGCCGAGCGTGCGTAGAGCTCGACGAGGAGGTGCACGACGATCCTCTCCGCGTCGTGCTTGTGAAACCGCACGTGGGTGAAGAACTCGCGGGTGCCGTGGTCGCCGAAGGCGGCGAACGACAGGCTGTCGCCCGCCTCCGGGCCCGAGCAGCTCTCCACCTCGTCGGCGTCGACGGTCACGGTGCACGATGCGACCCACGGAGTGCCGGCGATCATCCGCTCCCAGCGGTCCTCGATGGGCTCGACGCGCCCGTCGTTGAAGCCGAGGTGAGGCTGGTCGTGCATGCACTCCAGGCATTGGACGACGGCTTCCTGGACCTCGTCGACGACCTCGGCGCGCTCGCCCGTCCCGGGGTCGATCTTGTGGATCCCCTCGTAGTGGACCTGGACCTCGAGCTCGGTCGACCAGCAGCGATAACAGCGCAGCCAGGCGTACGTGAGGCCCGTCCGGGTGTCGGCGAAACGCTCCACGGTCAGCCAGTCTAGGCTCCCGCGCCATGGCGGACATGGTGCTCACGGAACATGACGAGAGCGTCGCGATCCTCACGCTGAACCGTCCCGAGCGGCTCAACGCGATCACGTTGGAGCTCGCACAGAGCTTCCGGGCGGCACTCGCGGAGGCCAACGCCGACGACGATGTCCGCGTCGTCCGCGTGCGCGGCGCCGGCCGAGCGTTCTGTGCGGGCTACGACATCGGCTGGGGCTCGGAATCGATGGCTCAGGCCGAGGGCGATCGTCCGTGGGACCCGATGGCCGACCTCCGCAGCATGAACGGCTTCGTCCAGGACACCTACATGGCCCTCTGGCGCTCGCCCAAGCCGGTCGTCACGCAGGTCCACGGTTTCTGCGTGGGCGGAGGCACCGACTTCGCCCTGTGCTCGGACCTGATCGTGTGCGCCGAGGACTGCCGGATCGGCTACCCGCCCGCGCGGGTGTGGGGCTCCCCGACGACCGCGATGTGGACCTACCGGCTCGGCCTCGAGCGCTCCAAGCGCCTGCTGCTCACGGGCGACGCCCTCGACGGCCGCACCGCGGCCGACTGGGGCCTGGCCAGCGAGGCCGTCCCGGCCGCCGAGCTCGACGACGCCGCGGCGGCCCTGGCCCGGCGCGTCGCACGCCTGCCCGCCAACCAGCTGCACATGATGAAGCTCCTGGTCAACCAGGTCATCGAGCAGATGGGCCTGGCCAGCACGCAGCTGATCGGCACGCTGCTCGACGGCGCGGCGCGCCATACCCCCGAGGGAGCGGAGTTCACCCGCCGCGCGGCCCAGGACGTCCGGGGTGCGATCACGCAACGCGACGCGCCGTTCGGTGACTACGGCCAGGAGCCGGGCCGGGACAGGCCGTGAGCTCGCAGGGGGAGCGGACGAGACGCGCCCGGGTCCCGCGCACGGCCTCGCGGTGACGCTCCCGCTCGGCGTGGTCCTGGCCGGCGGGACCGGGCGCCGCATCGGCGGCGACAAGGCCCTCGTCGAGCTCGACGGCCGCCCTCTCCTGCACTACCCGCTCGCGGCGTTGCGCGAGGTCGTCGGAGAGGTGGTCGTCGTCTGCAAGGAGCACACGGCGCTGCCGGACCTGGCGGGCATGGCCGCCGTCTGGTGCGATCCGGAGGAGCGCCACCATCCGCTGATCGGCGTGAGGTCCGCGCTGCGCGCCGTGGCGGAAGCTGGGCGGCCGGTGCTGGTCTGCGCCGTGGACCTGCCGCTCGTCACGCCCGAGGTCCTGCGAGAGCTCCTCGGCGCCGGCCCCGAGGAGGCGCCCGCCGCGGTGGCGCGCGCCGCGGGATACCTACAGCCGCTGCTCGCGCGGTACTCCCCGGCCGCCCTCGGCGTCCTCGACGCGATGGCTCCCGACGAAGCGGCCACGCGAGTCGTCGAGCGGATGAGCCCGGTGATGGTCGAGACGGACGGGGAGGTCCTGCTCAACGTCAACGCCCCCGAGGACGTGCTGCGAGCCTCGGCGGCGCTAGCCGAACGTGAACGAGTACGCCGCAACGCCTGACTCGGGCCGCAGCGTGATCGCGTGGGTCTCGGGGCCCGCGAAGTGCGCGAGCGTGTAGAGACGCTGCGTCGTGACGACGATCGTTCGTGGCGGCCGGCCGTCGATCGACAGCTGGACCCGGCCCGACCGGCCCTTGGGTGGCGAGAGGACGACGTAGACGTCGCGGGCGTGGACCTTCGCGGCCAGCGAGGCGCCGATGCCCGCCCGGGCGGCCTGTTGCCCGCCCGTCCAGATGCCGCCCAGCGCGAAGTGGCTGACCGGCAGCGCCGCCGCGGGCGTCGCGGTATACGCGACGGTCCCCGGCTGCACCGCGCGGGTGAAGCGCTCGGCCCGCGCCGTGCCGACGTAGGTCTCCGGGGTCGTCTGCTGGGTGGGTGTGATGGCCCCGCGCGGCTTGGCCATCGCTCCCAGGTTCTTGTTCCCCGCCTCGGCGAGCAGGGCCCGGATGTGCCGCTCGCTCTCGTCGTAGGACCCTTCCCCGAGCTTGACGTCGCGCACCCGTCCGCGGGCATCGATGAGGTACTCGGCGGGCCACGCCTGGTTGGAGTAGGCCTGCCACGTCTCGAGGTTGTTGTCCTGGACGACGGGATATTTCAGGCCGTCGGAGCGGATGGCCCGCTGCACGTTGCCCGCGTCCTTCTCGAAGGAGAACTCGGGCGAGTGGACGCCGACGATCTCGAGGCCGGCTCTGTGGTACCGGGCATACCACGCCCGCAGGTAGGGCTGGGTCCGGATGCAGTTGATGCACGTGTAGGTCCAGAAGTCCACGAGAACGACCTTGCCGCGCAGGCTCGCGAGGGTCAGGGGCCGGCCGCCGGGCGTGTTGAACCAGCGCTGGGTCCCGACGAACTCCGGCGCCGGGCCGAGGACGGGAAGATCCGCGGGCGTTCCGGCACCGGTCGCGGCCTCGGCGGCGGCCGACTTCGCCGCGGCGAACCGCGACCTGCCGTGCAGGTCGGCCAGGCGCCTCTGCACCGCGTCCGACTTCTCCAGCGGCTCGGCGGGATCGACGAGGACGGAGGGCAGCGCGGAGGCGATCTGCTCCTGGAAGCGGATGTCGAGCTGGAAGGACATCGCCACCGCGGTCAGCACCATCACGAGGCCCGTCGCGCGCTGGAGCATGCCCATCCGGTTGTTGCGGCGCAGCGGCTCCACCAGCCGGCGCCCGAGCACCGCGAGCAGAAAGAGGACCACCGCAGATCCGAGGGAGTAGGCGGCGCCGATGACGACCGTCTTGCCCGTCGCGGCGCCGACCGCGATCACCGCGGCCAGGATCGGCCCGGCACACGGGGCGTAGAGGAACCCCAGAGCCGCGCCGACGCCCATGCCCGACCAGAAGCCGTCGCCCCCGCTCCTGGGGCCCCAGCGCGCCAGCCGTGAGAGCGGCGCCTCGACACGGGCGGCCAGCCGCGGAACGAGCAGGAGGAGGCCGGCGCCCCCGAGGACCACGATCGCGATGGCGCGCGTCGCGCCGTTGCCGAGCCCCACGCCGTTGATGACCTCGGCCAGCCCGACGATGGTCAAGGTGAAGGTGACGGAGAGCCCGGTGACGATGCCCAGCGGCCGGCGCCGCCCGCCGGCCACGCCGGCGGCCAGCACCGCCGGCAGCACGGGCAGCACGCATGGGCTCACGGCGGTGGCCGCGCCCGCGACGAAGGCAAAGAGGGTGAGGAGGACCATGGGTCATAACGTCCGTCAGCCCATGACGCGCGGACGTTACGCCCGGTCTACGTGCCAGCGAGACCGGTGGGTCACCGTCACGGGTAGATCGACCGCAGACGCGCCGCCTCGGCCACGCGTTGCACGGCCACCGACAGCGCCGCCGTCCGCCAGTCCACCTCGAGCCGCTCGGCGGCCTCCACTACGCGCGCGAAGGCCGCTCGAAGCAGCCGCCGGAGGCGTTCCTGGATCTCGATGACGTCCCACATGAACTTCTGCTGGTCCTGTACCCACTCGAAGTAGCTGACCGTCACGCCACCCGCGTTGGCCAACACGTCGGGCACGATCAGGATCCCCCGGTCGGCGAGAATCGCCTCGGCCTCGGGCGTGGTCGGGCCGTTGGCCGCCTCGACGATGATCTTCGTGTCGATGCGCGAAGCGTTGGCGGACGTGATCTGGCGCTCGATCGCGGCCGGGATGAGCATGTCGCAGGGCACCTCGAGCACCTCGGTGCGACCCACCGGGGATCCCAGCGGGCAACCGTCGAGCGTGCGGTGCTCGGCGACCCAGTCGACGACCGCGGGGACGTCGAGCCCGCCCTCGTTGTGCAGGCCGCCGGTGTGATCGGACACCGCCACGACCTTCGCGCCGATCGCATGAAGCTCTGAGGCGGCCACCGCTCCCACGTTGCCGAAGCCCTGCACGGACACGCGCTGATCGCGCAGCGGCCGGCCGACCCGCTCGGCCACGGCCTCGGCGACGTAGACGCAGCCCAGCCCGGTGGCGGCTCGGCGCGCGTCGGTCCCCCCCAGCACAGGCGGCTTGCCCGTCACGATCTCTGGGACCGCGTGGCCCATGAGCTGGGAGTACGTGTCGTAGAACCACGCCATCTCGCGCTCGCCGGTGCCCATATCGGGCGCGGGGATGTCGCGATCGGGGCCGATGATCGGGATGAGCTCGGAGGCATAGCGCCGGGTGATCCGCTCGATCTCGTCGGAGGAGAGGGCGTGAGGATCGCAGCGAACTCCGCCCTTGGCCCCGCCGAAGGGCAGCCCGACCAGCGCGCACTTCCAGGTCATCCATGCCGCGAGCGCCGCGCACTCGCCCTGCGAGACGCCGGGGGCGAAGCGGATTCCGCCCTTGGTCGGTCCCATGGTCAGCGTGTGCTGCACGCGATACCCGGTGTAGTTGGCCACCGATCCGTCGTCCATGCGCACGGGGAAGTTGACCGTCAGGCAGCGCCGCGGTTGGCCTAGCCGCACCCGCGACTCGAGGTCGAGGTCGAGGACCGCCGCCGCCTTGTCGAACTGGCTGGTGGCGATCCGGTACAGCTCGGAGTTCCACTCCTCCCCGGCCCGTACGAGCGGGCGATCGGCCAGGTCGATCTCGTCCCAGCCCGTGCCGGCCTGCGGGTCGGTCGAGGCCATGCGCGCGGACCCTACTCCTCGCGTGCGTTCCCGGTGGGCGCATCGGGTATGGCTCGATCCGATGCGATCGGAGCACGTCTTCACCGCGCTGGGGGATGCAACTCGGCGCGAGATCGTGGAGGCGCTGGCGCGGCGCGGCCCGTGCACCGCCACCAAGCTGGCGTCGGACATGCCGATCAGCCGCCAGGCGGTGGCCAAGCACCTCACGCAGCTGCACCGCGCGCGCCTCGTCGCGCCGCAGCGGCGCGGGCGCGAGACCCACTATCAGCTCACGCCCGAGCCGTTTGGGGCCGTGATCGCCTGGCTGGAGGACGTCTGCGCCCGGTCCGGGCGCGAGCATGCCGCCTGAAGCAGGCCGCCTGAGGACGGCGGGCAGCGCCCGCGAGCCCGTCAGCCGAGGCGGCGCCTGAGCTCGTCGAGCTGGTCGCTGATCTGCCTCGGCAGCCGTTCGCCGAACTTGGCGAGATGCTCGGAGACCTGCGGAAGCTCGGCCTTGACGGCCTCCACGTCGACGCTCAGGAGCTCGCGCAGCGACGCGTCGGAGATGTCGAGCCCCTCCGTGTTGAGCCCGCCCTCGGAGGGCACCAGGCCGATCGGAGTCTCGACGGCCTCCGCGGTACCTTCGAGGCGGCGCACGACCCACTCGAGCACCCGGCTGTTCTCGCCGTAGCCCGGCCAGATGTACCCGCCGTCGGCGTCCTTGCGAAACCAGTTGACGTAGAAGATCCTCGGAAGCCTGTCGGGATCGGCCTTCGCGCCCAGCTCGAGCCAATGGGCGAAGTAGTCGGCCATGTTGTAGCCGCAGAACGGCAGCATCGCGAAGGGGTCGAAGCGCAGCCGGCCGACCGCGCCGAAGGCGGCGGCGGTCGTCTCCGAGCTCATCGTCGCGCCCATGAACACGCCGTGCTCCCAGCTGAAGGCCTCGCGCACCAGCGGCAGGACGCTCGCGCGGCGTCCGCCGAAGAGGAACGCGTCGATCGGCACTCCGGCGGGGTCCTCCCATTCGGCCGCGATGGAGGGCGCCTGCGCGGCCGGGACCGTGAACCGCGCGTTCGGGTGGGCGGCGGGCGCGCCGGACTGCGGTGTCCAGTCGCCGCCGTGCCAGTCGATCGCGTGGGCGGGCGGTTCGCCCATGCCCTCCCACCACACGTCGCCGTCGTCGGTGAGCGCACAGTTGGTGAAGATCGTGTTCTCGCCGATCGCGGCCATCGCGTTGGGGTTGGTGGCCCTGTCGGTCCCCGGGGCGACCCCGAAGAACCCGGCCTCCGGGTTGACCGCGTACAGGCGGCCGTCCTCGCCGAACTTCATCCAGGCGATGTCGTCGCCGACGGTCTCCACCCTCCAGCCCTCGAGCGTCGGAACGAGCATGGCCAGGTTGGTCTTGCCGCAGGCGCTGGGAAATGCGCCCGTGACGTACTTCACGGTGCCCTCCGGCGAGGTGAGCTTGAGGATCAGCATGTGCTCGGCCATCCATCCCTCGTCGCGGGCCTTGACCGACGCGATCCGCAGCGCCAGGCACTTCTTGCCCAGCAGCGCGTTGCCGCCATAGCCCGATCCGTAGCTCCAGATCTCGCGCGTCTCTGGGTAGTGAACGATGTACTTCGTCTCGGCGTTGGTCGGCCACGGCACGTCCGTGGCCCCCTCGGCGAGTGGAGCGCCGATCGAGTGGACGCAGGGGATGAACCTGCCGTCCTCTCCCAGCACGTCGAGTGCCCTCGTGCCCATGCGCGTCATGATCCGCATGTTGACCACGACGTAGGGCGAGTCCGTCAACTGGACGCCCACCTCGGACTTGTCCGAGCCCAGCGGGCCCATCGAGAACGGGATCACGTACATCGTGCGGCCCTGCATCGAGCCGCGGAAGAAGCCGTCCATCTGGGCACGCATGTCGGCGGGATCGCGCCAGTTGTTGGTCGGGCCCGCATCTTCCTCGCGCTCCGAGCAGATGAACGTGCGGTCCTCGACGCGCGCGACGTCGCTGGGGTCCGACCGTGCCAGGTAGCTGTTGGGCCGCTTGGCGTCCGAGAGCTTCGTGAACGTCCCGGCGTCCACCAGTTCCTGGGCCAGCCGGTCGTACTCCTCCGCGGATCCGTCGCACCAATGGACGTTGTCGGCCTGCGTCAGCTGGGCGATCTCGTCGACCCAGGAGAGCAGCTTCTCATTGGATGTCGGCGCGGAAACGGCGGTGGCCACGTATCGTGCTCCTGCTGTTGTGGGAAAGGCCAGCCGGGGACGAGCGCTCACACGATCGGCCCCTTCAGGAAACGGGGAAGAGTAGCCTCGTCCCGGACGTCTAGTCCCCGGATGGTGCTCCCGCTGACGCCGCCCCAGCGGCCTCCTCGGCGCCTTCTTGCGCCTGCCCAGGGCTCTTGCGCGGGACGAGCACGAGGCGCTTGAACTCCGCCACGAGCGTTCCGTCCTGGTTGAAGACCCGCGTGTGGACCCTGACCGTCCCGCGGTCGAGCTTGGAGCGCGACTCGCGCTTCTCGAGGACCTCGGACTCGACGAACAGCGTGTCCCCGTGGAACACCGGAGCGGGGTGGCTGAGCTCGTCCGTGGCGAGGTTGGCGATCGCCTTGCCGCTGACGTCCGAGACGCTCATGCCCAGCGCCAGCGCATAGACGAGCGGCCCCACGACGACGTTGCGGCCCTGCTGGCTGTTGCCCGCGTAGACGTCGTTGATGTGAAGCGGATGGTGGTTCATCGTGATCAGGCAGAACAGGTGGTCGTCGGCCTCGGTCACCGTCTTGGCCGGCCAGTGCTCATAGACCGCGCCCTCCTCGAACTCTTCGAGGTAGCGCCCGTAGGCGTGGGCACCGGACGCCTCGCGCTCGCGCTGATCGGTCGTGAAATCGTGGCTCATAGGGGGCGAATCCTAGGAGCTCGCGCCCTACCCGGGCCATGGCGCCGCCCTCGCACCCCGCCCCAGATGTCGAGTGGACAGTTGAGGGTCCCCTGGCCCGCGAAGTGTCCACTCGACGATCGGGGGAGGAGATCTGGGCGGTGGCGACGCTGCAGCACGGCGTAATCGAGCGGGGGCAGATTCTCGCGGCAGGGCGCTCGGTGGACGAGATCCGCGAGGACCTTCGACGCGGTCGCTTGCGGCCGCTGCACCGCGGGGTTTACATGGTCGGTCACGGAGCGCTGACGGAACGAGGACGATGGATGGGCGCTGTGCTGGCGTGTGGCCAGGGAGCGGCGTTGAGCCATCGGTCAGCAGCGCGCCTCCATGGTCTGATCGCGTGGAATCCAGGGCGTGCCGCGGTCTCCGTACCGGTCAGGCGGCGCGCCCGGCCCCCCGGCGTCGCCGTCCACCGGATCCAGCGGATCGAGCCCGTCGTGAACGACGCCATCCCGTGCACCCCGGTGGCCCGGACGATCATCGACCTCGCCGCCATCAGCCGCCGGCGGACCCTCGAGAAGGTCGTCGAGGAGGCCGGCATCCGCGAGATCCTCGACATCCGTGCGATCCACGCCGTCCTTGAGACGATCGCGCGGCCACGCGGTGTCCGCCTGCTGCGCTCGGTTCTTGACGACTTCCGGCCCGGCACCACTCTGACCAAGAGCGGTCTCGAGGAGGCCATGCTTGCGCACGGCCGCCATGCCGGCCTGGCGCCGCCCGTCGTGAACCTGGACGTCGCGCTCCTCGATGGCACATCCGTAGAGGTCGACTTCCACTGGCCGGAGCACCGCGTGATCGTGGAGACCGACGGCAACCGCTACCACGCCACCCATCCCACACGCCGCCGTGACCGGGCCAAGGACCGGGCTCTTCAGCTCGCCGGCTGGGTCGTCCTGCGCGTCCCCGAGGAGGACCTGGCCGAGCGGCCCGACTTGATCCTCGCGGATCTCCAGGTCGCCCTTGCTCGTCGAGTGGACAGTTGACGGCTCGGGGGACCGCGAAGTGTCCACTCGACGATCCGGGGGACCGCGAAGTGTCCACTCGACGATCCGGGGGACCGCGAAGTGTCCACTCGACGATCCGGGGGGATCTCGACGAACCGGGCACCGGCCGCCTCGCGACGGGGATGAGTAGCGTTGCGAGCGATGCGCAACCCCCGTGATTTCTTCAAGGCGCTGGCGCTCGACGCCCCGGAGCCGGTTCGCGAGATCCCGTTCAGGCCCTCGCGGATGATCCATTTTCTCGACTTCTCCAACGAGAAGATGGTCGCCAAGGTGCCCGACATCGCGCCGACGGTGGACATCCTCCTGGGCAACCTCGAGGACGCCGTCCCGGTCGATCGCAAGATCGGAGCCCGCGACGGGCTGATCCGCGTCGGCCGCGAGATGGAGCTCGGCGACGCCCAGCTGTGGACGCGCGTGAACTCGCTCGAGTCCCCCTGGGTGCTCGATGACCTCACCCAGGTCGTGGCCGAGATCGGCCATCGCCTCGACGTGATCATGGTTCCCAAGGTCGAGGGCCCGTGGGACATCCACTATGTCGATCGCCTGCTGGCCCAGCTCGAGGCCAAGGCCGGCCTGGAGCGACCGATCCTCATTCATCCCATTCTCGAGACGGGACAGGGAGTGACCAACCTCGAGGCGATCGCCAGCGCATCGCCTCGCATCCAGGGCATGAGCTTCGGCCCCGCCGACCTGGCGGCATCGCGGCGGATGAAGACCACGCGGGTGGGCGGAGGGCACCCGGGCTACCGGGTCATCGACGATCCGGACCCCGAGAACCCCGACGCCCCGCGCGCCAGCGCACAGCAGGACCCCTGGCACTACTCGATCGCGCGCATGGTCGACGCGTGCACGGCCGTGGGCGCGCTGCCCTTCTACGGGCCGTTCGGCGACATCAAGGACGTCGAAGGCTGCGAGACCCAGTTCCGGGCGGCGTTCCTGCTCGGGTGCGTCGGCGCCTGGTCGCTGCACCCCGTGCAGATCGAGATCGCCAAGAAGGTCTTCTCGCCCGACCCCGACGAGGTCAAGTTCGCGAAGAAGGTCATCGAGGCCATTCCGGATGGCCGGGGCGTCCACATGATCGACGGCAAGATGCAGGACGACGCCACGTGGAAGCAGTGCCGGGTCATGGTCGACCTCGCCGAGATGCTGGCCCGCAAGGACCCGGCGCTCGCCGAGGCCTACGAGCTCGAGCCGCCCGCGGCCTGACATGAGATTCTTCGAATTCGAGGCGCGCGAGATCGTCAAGCGCGCCGGCATCCCCGTGACGGACTTCGGTTTCGTCACCGAGGCCGAGGAGGCCCGCGCGATCGCCGAGCGGATCGGTGGGCCCACCGTGATCAAGTCCCAGGTCCTGACGGGCGGGCGGATGAAGGCCGGCGGGGTGAAGTTCGCCGACACCCCCGACGAGGCGGTGGCGCACGCCCGCGACATCCTCGCCCTGGAGATCAACGGCCACATGCCGCGCGGCGTGCTCGTCGACCCCAGGGCCGACCTCGACCAGGAGTTCTACGCCGGCGTGGTGTGGGACGGAATCCGCAAGCAGCCCGTGATCATCTTCTCGCCGGTGGGCGGCATCGACATCGAGCAGGTCGCCGAGGAGCAGCCCGACAAGGTGGGCCGCCGGCACTTCTCGAACATCCTGCCGTTCAGCGAGTTCCAGGCCAAGGAGGTCGTCGCCTCGACGGGTGTCACGGGCCCGGATCTCAACCGGCTCGTCCCGATCGTCACGCGGCTCGCGCGGCTATTCGTCGACCACGACATGACGCTGGCCGAGATCAACCCGCTCGGCAGGCTCAAGGACGGATCGTTCGTGGCGCTCGACGCCCACATGGACATGGAGAGCGAGGCCCGCGGGCGCCACAGGAAGCTGCTCGCCGACCTCGGGGTGGGCGACGAGGAGACCCGCCAGGCCCGCGAGGCGACCGAGTTCGAGCTCGCGGGCGAGGCGGTGGACGCCGCCAGCCACCGCGGGGTGGCCGGCAACGTGACGGAGTTCGACGGCAACCTCGGCCTCGTCATCGGCGCGGGCGGAGGCTCGCTCACGCTCTTCGATGCCGTACGCAAGTACGGAGGCAAGCCCGCCAACTACTGCGAGATCGGCGGCAACCCATCCGTCGAGAAGGCCAAGGGCCTGGCCAAGCTCGTGCTCTCCAAGCCCGGCGTGGACAAGATCGCGGTGATGATGTCGATCGTCTCGAACACGCGGGTCGATATCGTCGCGCGCGGCGTGATCGCGGCGTGCCTCGAGCTGGGCCTCGACCCCAAGGAGAAGATCTCGATCTTCCGGGTCCCCGGCGCCTGGGAGGAAGAGGGCTTTAAGATCCTCGAGAAGTACGGCGTGCGTTACGCCGACCGCAAGACGTCGATGCACGAGGCCGCCAGGATGGCGGTGGAGGCGTTGTGAGCATCCTCATCGATGCCGACACCACGTTCATCGTCCAGGGCATCACGGGCCGGGAGGCGGTCAACCTCACGCGAGAATGCCTCGACTACGGGGCCGGTGCGAAGGTGGTGGGCGGCGTGACCCCCGGCCGTCTGGGCCGCGAGGTCCACGGCGTCGCGGTCTTCGACACCATCACGCAGGCGATCGAGCACCACGGCGGCCCGATCGACGGCTCGGTCGTCACCGTGCCGCCGGCCTTCACCAAGGACGCCGTGTTCGAGGCCATCGAGAACGGCATCAAGCTGATCGTCATCGTCACGGAGCGCATCCCGCGTCGTGACGTGGCCCAGATGGTCGAGCTGGCGACGCTGCGCGGCGTGCGGATCATCGGCCCCAACTGCCTCGGGATCATCGTGCCCGACGTCATCAAGATGGGCGGGATCGGCGGCCCGGCCGCGGATGCGGCGAAGGCCTACTCCGCCGGTCCCATCGGCGTGATCAGCCGCTCCGGAGGCATGACGACCGAGATGTCCTCCACGCTGACAGCCGCGGGCCTCGGCCAGTCCACGGCGGTGTCGATCGGCGGCGACGCGATCATCGGGTCGACCTACGCCGAGCTGATGGGCCTCTTCGAGGCCGACGAGCAGACGCAGGGGATCGTCATCTACACCGAGCCGGGCGGCCGCATGGAGGCCGAGCTGGCCCGCTGGAAGACCGACAACGACTCGCGCCTACCCATCGTGGCGTTCATGGCGGGCAAGTTCATGGACGAGATGCCCGGCATGAGCTTCGGCCACGCGGGCACGATCGTCGAGGGCAAGGAGGACACCGCGACGGAGAAGATCGCGCGGCTCGAGGCGGCCGGCATCACCGTCGCCGAGGAGATCTCGCAGATTCCCGAGCTGATGAAGGAGCGCCTGGGGCGATGAGAAGCTATGCGACCTTCATCGGGATCGAGGTCCCCGACGACGCCGTGGAGGAGCCGGGTCTGGCGGCCAGGCTCGCGGAGGTGTGCCCCGTCGACATCTACGCCGACGACGCCGGGCGGGTGGCCATCGTCGAGCCCAACGTCGACGAGTGCATCCTGTGCGGCATGTGCATCAAGGCCTCCGACGGATCGGTCGTCGTCCACAAGCTGTACTCGGGCGAGACGCTCGACGCCGTGTAGCGATCCCCGCGGGCGTCACCGGATCCCCGCGGGCGTCACCGGCCGGGCGAGGAGCCCGCGCCCGTCCGGGTGACCAACCTCTCGGCACCGCGGCCACCCAGGACGCGGCGCGTCAGGCCGGGGACCGCAATGCGCAGAAACGCCACGACGCCGTAGGGCCGCGGGACGTAGCGCTCGGCCCTACGGCCCAGCCCGGCGTCGACGATCGCCGCTGCCGCCACGTCGGCGCTCGAGACCGCCCAGCGGGGGAGCTCGGCGGCGGGAAAGCCCTCCGTGCGGATGAAGCCGGGCAGGACCAGCCCGACGTGCACGCCGTGCGCGCGCTCCTCGAGATGCAGCGCGTCGCTCCAGCCGATCAGCGCGAACTTGCTCGCGCTGTAGGCCCCGCTGCCGGCGCGCGCGACGCGGCCCGCGGTGCTCGCCACGTTGACGATCGCGCTCGGGGACGACGCCCGCAGCAGCGGGAGTAGCGCCTCGGTGAGCCGCACCACCGCATCGAAGTTGAGCTCCATGGTCCGGCGGACGTTCTCCCAGCCCATCCCCTCGTCGCCGAACCGGCCGCGCCACGCCGCGCCGGCGTTGTTGACGAGCAGGTCGAGCCGGCCGTCGTGATGCTCGACGACGTGCTCGGCCACCCGCCTGGGCGCCCCGGCGTCCACGAGATCGACGGCCAGGTGGCTCACGGTGTCGCCCAGTTCGGCGGCCAGCGCCCGCAGCCGGTCCCCGCGCCGGGCGACGAGGACCACCCGCATGCCGGGCTCGCGCGCCAGTCGCCGGGCGGTGGCCTCGCCGATTCCGCTGGAGGCCCCCGTGACGATCGCGACGGTCATCTCCGCATCATCGCCGACGCGCTCAGCAGAGGCGGCGCTCGAGGGAAGCCGTGAGCCGCGGCTCGCGCCAGCCGCTGTCGGTGGTGCGCTCCACCCGCAGCCGCGCCGTGCGCCCGTCGAGTTCCAGCGTGCCCACCTGGTTGTCGAAGCACGGGCCATCGGTGACCTCCCAGCGCAGCGGGGGATCGGGCACCCCGGCCCGACGGGCCACGCTGCGCACGACACGAGCGAGTCCGCGCGAGAAGCCGAGCCGCGCCTGTCGGCGCTCCATCTTCTCCAGCGGGTTGCGAAACGGCGAGCACACGGCCTGCCAGACCGCGCTGGAGCCGCCGGCCGCCACGCGGGCGAAGTACGCGTGGTGAACGTCGCCGCCCAGGAGCACGATCGAGGCCGGCGGCGCACCGCGCTCGCCGGCCGACACGGCCCGCAGCAGCTCGCACATCCGCCGAAACGACAGGTTGAACGCCGCCCAGTGCTCGAGATCGAACGCCCGGCGCGCCTTCTCTCCCACCGTCGCCATCCGCGAGCCCCACGCACCCGAGGCCACCGCCTCGCTGAACGCCTCGGCGTGATGGAAGGCGGGACTGAAGAACACCGGCAGGGTGTCGGCGAGGACCAGATGGCATATGTCGCCGGTGGCCTGTTGCTCGATCCACCGCCATTCGTCGTCGTCGACCATCTGGCGCGCGTCGGGAGTCAGGACCCGTCCCTCGCGCGAGTCGAACAGGACCAGGCGGCACCGGCCGAGGTCGCGAACGCTGCTCCAACGGCTGCCGTCGGCCTGACGGTCGGCCTTCAGCGCCCATGCATGCAGCAGCGCGCCCCCGTCGGGGGCCTCGCGCAGCATCGCCAGGACCTCGTTCTCGCGGAGCCCGCGGGGGCTGAGGTTTCCCAGGTGCTGGTAGATGAAGTACGACGACAGCGCGGCGGCGATGTGCTCCTCCCACCACGGCGTGGCACGCGCGTCTCGCAGCCACGACTGGGAGGTGTTCCAATCGTCGTGGATGTCGTGGTCGTCGAAGAGCATCGCGGTCGGGACGGTGGAGAGCAGCCAGCGCAACATGGGCTCACCCCACGTCTCGTGGTAGAGGTGGGCGTACTCGTCGAAGTCCTGGACGTGCTCGCCCGGGGCTTCGGCCGTGTCTCGCTTGTCGCGGATGTACTCCCGCGTCGCGGGGGCGTCCTCGTCGGCGTAGACCTGATCGCCGATGAGCAGCAGCAGGTCCGGCCAGTGCTCGTAGTCGGCGTGGCGGATGCGGTGGGCGAGGGCGAACAGCGCGTCGACCTCGCGACCGCGCTCGTCGGCGTCCTTGGTGTAGGTCCACGGCGGAACGTGGGGCACCGCGACGCGGCAGGAGCCGAAGGCGATGCGCAGACGCTCACGATCCTCGCCGATCGTGCGGATGACGCTCGGCGGAAAGGCCCAGTCCTCCAGCGGCCATGCCCGCTCGCCGTCCAATGCGACCTCGTAGGGCACGACCGCGTCGGGCTCGAGCCCCTCGACCACGACGATCCCGTAATGGCGGCCGCAGACGCAGAAGGTGGCGGCCCGGTGGCCGAGCACCTCGATCTCGCACGCGGCGTCCGTCTCGACCCAGACCGTCGCGTGGGTCGCCGTGACGTGGCGCAGGACGGGTCCCAGGAGGAGATGAGCCATGGCTACGTCCCTACCCCCGACGGCGGACCGATGCACGCCGCCGTCACTAGCCTCAACCGCCCGGTGAACGTCGTCGCCCACACCGAGCATCCGCAGGCGCGCGAGATCGTCGCTTCGGCGCACTGCGTGCAGCGCTTCCGCCAGCGGATGCCAATCCGCGAACCCGGTGGGGACGTGGTCGCGGCGGCGTTGCTCAAGACGCTGGAGGCGGCCGACGTCAGCGGCTGGCCGCCGGCCTGGGCGGCGTCCGGGCGCCCCGCCGAGCTGTGGGCCGCGACAGCCGACCTGGCCTTCCCGCTCGCGCGAACCGATCGCCCGGGACGCTGGCTGGCCGTCACCTGCCTACCCCGCAATGCCTGAGCTCCCCGAGGTCGAGTGTGCCCGCGCGCTCATCGAGGAGCGCGGCCTCGGGCGTGTGATCGCCGCGGTCGACGACTCCGACACCTACGTCTGCCGTCCGCACGTGCCGGGCGAGCTGGCCGACGCGCTGGTCGGCGCCACGCTGATCTCCGCCCACCGGCGTGGGAAGACCATGTGGGTGCTGACCGACCGCGGCCCGGTGCTCGGCCTGCACCTGGGGATGGCCGGCAAGATCGTGCTCGACGATGCCGAGGCCGGTGACCCGAAGCTCGACGGTCCCGTGCTCTCCCCGGTGTGGGATCGCTTCACGGTGCACTTCGCCGACGGTGGGCGCCTGGTCCTGCGCGACAAGCGCCGCCTCGGCCGCGCGGTCCTCGACCCTGTGCTCGACCGGCTCGGTCCCGATGCGGCGGAGGTGTCGCGCCAGGCCTTTCGCGACAGGGTCGGCCGCGGGAGCGCTCCGCTCAAGGCGCGGGTCATGGATCAGTCGGTCATCGCGGGGGTCGGCAACCTGCTGGCCGACGAAGCGCTGTGGCAGGCGCGAATCTCCCCCGTGATCCCGGCGGGCCGGCTCACCTACGAGCAGCTCGACAGGCTGCGCCGCGCGATCCGGGCGGCGGCCCGCGCCGCGCTGCGCAAGGGCGGTGTCCACACCGGAGCGATCATGGGCGCCCGGCGCCGAGACGGCGTCTGCCCGCGCTGCGGCACCGGCATGACACGCGCGACCGTCGGCGGCCGGACGACCTACTGGTGTCCCGCGGAGCAGACCTGACGACCACACGAGCCGCACCGTCGCCTAGAGCTGCCGGCGATAGCGGCGCATGGTCGCCCGGCGCATGTCGCCGTGGGTCTGGCTGCGCAGCCGCGCGATCCGCTCGTGATGATAGGGGCTGGTGAGCGACTCGCTGTGACCGATGACGTTGGCGCGCGCGATGCCATAGCGGGCCATCAGCCACCGCGTCAGGCGCAGGCTCGCCCGCAGCTGCCGAGGGTCGCCGAGCACCGCCTCGTCGCTCGTGCCCACGTGCTCGATACCGATCGCGGTGTAGTTCAGCCCCACCGTGTGGCGGCACATGTACCGCAGGCGCACGAGCTGGTGGATCCGGCCGCTCCGGTCGATGACGAAGTGCGCGCACACGCCCGGGAGCTCGTGCAGCTCGATGTCGGGCACGTCGGGCGCGAACGTGTTGTAGGCCGAGCTGAACGTGTTCGACGCCGTGTAGTGCTCCACGATGACGCGCGGGTTCTTCAGCAGCGCGGTGTTGAGCCCGTAGTGGCGCTGGGCGTAGCGCCGCATCTCGTCCACCCGCCTCTTCGGGAAGGGGATGAAATCGCGGATGATCGGTGGGCGGTCAGCGACGGGCATCGGCAGCCTCTATGAGCGTGGCGTAGGCATCGGGGCGGCGGGTGTCCAGGAACGGGAACAGCGCCAGCCAGTCCCGGCGCTGGTCGAGGTCGAGGTCGGCCACGAGCACGGCCGGCTCGTTCCGCGGCGCCTGGACCAGCGTACGACCGTACGGGTCGCTGATGAAGCTCGACCCGTAGAAGGTCAGCGGTGGCTCGATCCCGATCCGGTTGATCGCGACCATGAACGTCCCGTTGGCGATCCCGTTGGCGGTGATGACCCTCTCCCACAGCGGCTCGGTGTCGAAGCCGGGATGGTCGGGCTCCGATCCGATCGCGGTCGGATAGACGATCACCTCCGCTCCGGCCAGCGAGTAGGCGCGCGCCAGCTCGGGGAACCACTGATCCCAGCACGTCGGAAAGCCCCACCTGGCGCCCGCCAGCTCGACGACCGGGTGGCCGTCGGCGGCGGGCCCCGGCCGGAAGTAGCGGTCCTCGTGGTAGCCCGCCGTCACCGGGATGTGCAGCTTGCGGGTGCGAGCGACCACCCGGCCGTCGGGAGCCACGACGATCGCGGTGTTGAAGCCCAGGCCGTCCTCGCCGTCGGCGCGCTCGTAGAGCGAGGCGTGGACATGGACTGCCGTCTCGCGCGCGATCCGGGCGGCGAAGCGCGTCGTCGGCCCGTCTGGGATGGCCTCGGCGGTGGCGCGAGCCGCCTCGATCCCGTCCTCCTCGACGGCGAAGTACGACGACAGCGTGAGCTCCTGGAGACACACGAGCCTGGCGCCCTGCGACGCGGCCATACGGATTCCGGCCGCCAGAACCTCCTCGTGCTCTCCGGGATCCGGATGCCAGCGCTCCTGGACGGCACCGACCCGCAGCGGCGGTCTCGTCGACGGCTCCACGCGCGCGAAGGACTCGGCGGGCTCGCCGATGGCGGTGATCAGGAGCGGGTCGCTCATGCCGGTCTACCTTGCCGGAACCTGCTGGGTGATGCAGTGCGGGCCGCCGCCGCCGTAGGCGAGGACCGCCCCCGGCACCCCGACGATCTCCCGCCCCGGGTGGGCCTCGGCGATGACCTGCAGCGCTTGCGCATCGGAATCGAGCCCCGCGAGCGGAACGACCACGGCGCCGTTGCAGACATAGAAGTTCATGTGCGAGACCACCACCCGCTCACCGGCGAGCTCGACGTGCGGGAGGGGGCCCAGGCGCCGCACCTTCAGGCCGGCTCTCTCGAGGCGCTCGCGGTTGTCCTCCATGCGCTGCTCGTCCTCGGACCCCGGGGCGCCCGACTGCAACAGCACCTCGCCCGGACGCGTGAAGGCGGCGACCAGGTCGACGTGGCCGTCGGTGTCGCGGTCCTCGGCCAGCCCCCGTCCGAGCCAGATCACGTCGTCGGCACCGAGGTACTCGCGCAGCCCGTCCTCGATGTCATCCCGTGAGAGCGAGGGGTTGCGGTTGGGGTGCAGCAGGCACTGCTCGGTCGTGATCAAGCTCCCCTCGCCGTCGACGCCGATCGATCCGCCCTCCAGGACGAACGGCGCCTCGACGACCTCGTCGCCGTAGATCCGCGCCAGCGCTCCGCCGGCGGCCTCGTCGCGAACGGATGGGCTGAACCTCTCACCCCACGCGTTGAAGCGGAAGTGCACGCCCACGCGCCGGCCGTCGGCCGCACGGGCGAAGATGGGCCCGCTGTCTCGCAGCCACGAGTCGTCGATGGGCAGCTCGAGGACCTCGATCCCCTCCCCGCATGCGACGCGGGCCCCCGTCGCCTGCTCGCCGGGGTTGGCCACCATCGTGACCGGCTCGAAGGCCGCGATGGCCCGGGCCACGGCCGCGTGGTCGCGGCGGGCGTCGGGAAGCAACTCGCCCCAGAGCTCGGTGCGGCAGGGCCAGGCCATCAGCGTGCGCTCGTGGGCCGTCCATTCCGCCGGCATCCTCATGCGAGGCCCCACCGGCCGCTCAGGACTCCGCGACGTCGAGATGCAGCTGGCTGTCGGGCACGTGGGCGACGACCTCGAGGGTCACGGACCGCTGCCCCCCGGCGACCGGCCGAAACCAGGGGCCGGCGCCGTCGAGGCCCTCGGGCCGGTCGAGCAGGATCCCCGCGAGCACGATCGCGTCGTCATAGGGCTGCGGTGGCGAGGTGTAGGAGATCGATCGCCGGCCGACCAGCCGGGTGTTGAGCCGGTCGTGGACGGTCAACCGGTAGCGAGGATCGCCCACGCTCAGTGCGAGCGCGCCCGGCGCGTGCGCTGGCGCTCCTCGGCCTTCTCGACCACGGTCTCGATCAGCCGGAGGTACTGATCGACGCCCGTGGCCTTGGCGTGCCCGTAGGTGAAGGCCTCGCGCCAGTCGGCGACCTTGGCACCGTTCTCGACCATCGCGTTGAAGAAGTCGCGCCGCATCTCGATTCGCACGCGCGCGTCGGTGCCGATGTCCTTGGTCACCTTCATGCCCGGCATCTCGACGCGAAACTGCTGGAGGTCACCGCGGCCCCTGAGGTCGACGCCCACCACGAGCTTCATCGGCTCGAGGGCGGGCACCTCCTCGAGAAAGCCCTTGACGGCGGACTCGATCAGGGGCCTGGCGTCGCTGCTCGACATGCGCGGGGACGATAGTGGGCGTGCCTCAGATGCGGTTGCGCTCGAGGTGCTTGCGCCCGATGACCATCTTCTGGATCTCCGACGTGCCCTCGCCGATCAGCAGCAGCGGGGCGTCGCGGTAGATGCGCTCGATCTCGTATTCCTTGGAGTAGCCGTATCCGCCGTGGATGCGCAGGCACTCCTCGGCGCAGAAGCGCGCCGTCTCCGACGCGAACAGCTTCGCCATGCCGGCCTCCATGTCCGAGCGCACGCCGGCGTCCTTCAGGCGGCCGGCGCGCAGCGTCATGAGCCGCGCCGCCGCGACCTGCGTCGCCATGTCGGCGATCTTGAACTGGATGACCTGATGCTCGGCGATCGGCTTGCCGAACGCCTTGCGCTCCTGGGCGTAGCGGGTGGCCAGCTCGAGCGCCCGCTGCGCGAGACCGACACCGCGGGCGGCCACGTTCGCGCGGCCGACCTCGAGCGCGTCCATCATCTGCGCGAAGCCCTTGTTCAGGCCCGCGCCCTCGCCGCCGAGGATGTTCTCGGCCGGGCAGCGGTAGCCGTCGAAGACCAGCTCGGTGGACTCGACGCCCTTGTAGCCCATCTTCTTGATGGGCGGCGGAACCGTGAGGCCGGCGAACTCACCGGTGTTCTCGCTCGCGCCGGGCTCCTTCTCGGCGATGAAGCAGGTCATGCCCCGGTGGGCCTTCTCGGCCTCCGGGTCGGTCCTCACGAGCGTGAAGACCAGCGCTGACCGCAGGCCGTTGGTGACCCACATCTTCTGCCCGTTGATCTCGTAGTGGGTGTCGTCGACCTTCCTGGCCGACGTCTTGATGGCCGCCACGTCGGAGCCCAGCTCGGGCTCCGACAGCGAGAAGGCGGCGCGGATCTCACCCGTGGCCATCCGCGGGAGCCACCGGTCGCGCTGCTCCTCGGTGCCGTACTTCATGAGCAGGTAGGACCCGATGAAGTGGGTGTTGATGACTCCGGAGATCGAGATCCAGCCCCGGCTGAGCTCCTCGACGATCATCACGTAGGTCGTCAGGTCGAGCCCCATCCCGCCGTACTCCTCGGGAATCGTGACCCCGAAGAGGCCGAGCTCCTTCATCTGCTCGACGATGTCCTCGGGAAAGGAGTCCTCGTGGTCGAAGTGCTCCGCGTTGGGGAGGATCTGCTCGTCGGCGAACTGGCGGACCATCTCGATGATCGCGCGCTGCTCATCGGTGTATTCGGAGTAGGGAGTCGCTGTGGCGGCCATAGCGCTTGAGGATACGGCGCGGTCGTCGCCATCGATTGGAGAGCTTCCCGAGCGCCGGATTCGGGAGACTTGCCCCGATGAGCACCCCGGTGCCCCCGCGGCGCTCGACTGAACTGCCCCGCAACGTCAAGGTGCTCAGCGCCGTGTCGTTCCTGCAGGACGCGGCGTCGGACCTCGTCTATCCGGTCCTGCCGCTGTTCATCACCCAGACGCTCGGCGCTCCACCGTCGGTCCTGGGCCTGATCGAGGGTGTCGCCGAGGGCACGGCGGCCGTGGGCAAGGCGGTATCCGGCCGGCTGGCCGACCGCTTCCGGCGCAAGCCGCTGATCGCCATCGGCTACTCGATCAGCGCCCTGGGCAAGCCGCTGATCGCGCTCGCCGGGCCGTGGGGGGTCGTGCTGGTGGCGCGCTTCATCGATCGCGTGGGCAAGGGGCTGCGGACCTCGCCGCGCGACGCGCTCATCGCCGCCGACACCCCGCCCGAGATCCGCGGGCGCGCGTTTGGCTTCCACCGGGCGGCCGACAGCGCGGGAGCGGTGTTCGGCCCCCTGCTCGGGTTGCTGCTCTACGAGCTGCTCAGCCACCGGCTCCGGCCGCTGTTCCTGCTCGCGGCGATCCCGGCGCTGCTGAGCGTGGCCTGCATCTGGTTCGTGCGCGAGCACCCGCCGCCGGAGGGTCCCACCCCGGCGACCGCGCGCCCCTTCGTGCCCCTGCGCGCGCTGCCGCGGGGATACTGGCGGGTGGTCGGGCTGCTGACCCTCTTCGCGCTGCTGAACTTCTCCGATGCGCTGGTCCTGCTGCGCGCCAACGAGCTGGGCCTCGGATTCGTCGGCATCACGCTGGCCTACGCGCTCTACAACCTCGTGCAGTCGGGCCTGAGCCTGCCGGCCGGGATCGTGTCGGACCGGCGCTCGCGCCGGACGGTCTTCGTCGCCGGACTGGTGCCGTTCGCCGTCGCCTATGTCGGCCTCGGCCTGGTCACCTCCTCGGCCTGGGTCTGGGTCCTGCTCCCGATCTACGGCGCGTTCGCCGCGCTGACCGACGGCGTCGCACGAGCCTGGGTGGCCGACCTGCTTCCGAGCGAGGCCCTCGGCACGGGGATCGGCCTCTATCAGGGCCTCACCGGCCTGGGAGCGCTGCTCGCGGGCCTGTGGGCGGGGCTCTCGTGGGGGGGCGACGGCCGCACCCCGCTGATCGTCTCGGGGGTGGGCGCCCTCGTGGTGGCGCTGGCGCTGATGGCAGACTCCCGGCGGCGATGAACCCTGGCAGCAAGGTCGCCTGCACCGCGGGCACCCGGCGCGTGGTGCACACCTACACGCAGTTCGTCACGTAGCTACGCCGCGCAGGACCGCGCGGCTTCGACATACATCCGAGCGCGGGCCGTGTAGCCCAGGGCGGTGGCATGGACACCGTCGCGAGCCCTCCAGGCCGGATGGCGGTCGCACAGACGGCGCACGCCTCCATTATGCGACCTCAGCGGGCGATGCTTGGCACGCCCGCGAGGCCGCGGGTCATCCACCGACCTGGTCGCCGTAGTCGGCCCGCAGCGCCTTGAGCACCTCGTCGGCGGCGATGGACGAGCCGGCATCATTGAGATGGATGCCGTCGGTGCGGCGGACGATCGTGTCCTGCCCGTCGACCGACATCGCGTCGCGATACCTAAAGCCCGGGGTGAAGATCGCCGCCATGTCGAGCAGGCGCACCTGCGCGCGATAGGGCTGCGCCGCCACCGTGTCGGCCAGGTTGACGGCCTTGGAGATCTTCTGGCGGTCGGGGTCACGCGGCCCGGGTAGCAGCAACCAGTACACGCGGGCGGCGCCGCTCTGGCGGTAGGTGTTCATCAGCGTGCGCGCCCGCGTCGCGTAGGCCGCCGCCCAGGCCGGACCGCAGCAGCTCACCTGGCGCCCGGCGTACTTCAGCGGAAAGCCCTCGTTGGCCCCGATGAACACGACGATCGCGTCGGGGGTCTTGTTCTTGACCTGGTTGACGCTGAGCTTGCCCCAGTCGACGATCCCGGTGATCGACAAGCCGGTGCCGACGTGCGGATCGCGCAGGGTCTTGATCGAGCCTCCCGCGAGCCGGCGTGCGACCTCGGCGTCGAGCGGCATCGACATCGAGTCGCCCGTGACGAGAACCGTCTTCAGCGGCCGGGGCGCCGCCGGCCTGGCGCCCAGCGCCGCGGGGTCGAACGCATCCGGCGTGACGGGGGCCGCGCCGGTCGCGGTCGCCGCGGCGGTCGAGTCGAACCCGCCCGGCCCCGAGCTCAGGTCGTCACCGCTCCTCAGCGGCTTGGTGACGTCGGCCACCAGGCTCTGCAACGGAAGCCTGTCGGCCAGCCAGCCCGCCGGCTCTCCCACCGCCAGCACCAGCGTGCGCTCCCAGCCCGAGGACATCTCCTTGCCCGCGTGGCGAACCGACCGCCCGGCCATGATCACCAGCAGGAACACCACGATCACGGCGACCACGAGCGCGTCGCGAGCAGTGAGGTGGCGCCCCCTGGGAGGGGGCGGTGGCGCCATTCCGGACATCAGGAGGGGGGCTCGATCATCAGAACTGGAAGTAGATGAAGGGTGGGACGGCGCCCCCGGGGACGGTGGAGCCGACGACGATGATGGTGACGGTCAGCGCGGCGGCCAGCGCCACGGGGTTCGCGGCTTCCAGCCGGTGGCGCAGGGCGACGATCGGGCGCTCGGGCAGCAACTGGAGCCCGATGGACAGAACGACGGCAATCACCACGACCGGATCAAAGAGCGTAGCCGGACCGCCCGAGAACAACCGCTCGAGCACGGTTCCGGCCGTGGAGAAGTCCGGTGCGCGGAACAGCACCCAGGCCAGCACCACCACGTGGAAGACGATCAGCCAGCGCACCCACGCCGGCGCGGAGATGCGCCCCCGGATGACCCGCTCGACGGCCAGGGCGGCCCCGTGGACGAAGCCCCACAGCACGAAGCCCCAGGCCGCGCCGTGCCACAGTCCGCCGAGCACCATCGTGATCATCAGGTTGCGGATGGTCTTGACCCTTCCGCCCTTGTTGCCGCCCAGCGGGATGTAGAGGAAGTCGCGCAGGTAGCGCGAGAGGGTCATGTGCCAGCGCCGCCAGAACTCGCGGAAGCTCTTGGCGGAGTAGGGCCGGTCGAAGTTGCGCGGAAAGACGAAGCCCATCAGCAACGCCAGGCCGATCGCGATGTCGGTGTAGCCCGAGAAGTCGCAGTAGATCTGCGCCGCGTAGCCGTACAGCGCGAGCAGCACGTCGGGACCGCCGTAGGCCTCCGGCACCGCGTAGACGGGGTCCACCAGCTGCCGGGCGATGAGATCGGCGAGCACGACCTTCTTGACGAGGCCCAGGCAGATGAGGAACACACCGCTGCCCACCGCCACGTCCTTGGGGTCGCGCGGCGTCGCGAGCTGGGGCAGGAACTCGCGCGCCCGGACGATCGGCCCGGCCACGAGGTGAGGGAAGAACGACAGGTACAGCGCCACGTCGATCGTCGAGCCCCGCTCGCACAGCCCGCGGCGCACGTCGACGATGTAGGAGATGGCCTGGAAGGTGAAGAAGCTCAGGCCCACCGGTAGCGCGATCGTCGTCAGCGGAAGGCCGAGGCCCAGGCCCACGGACGAGAGCACCCGGTCAATGTCCTGGGCGAAGAAGCCGTAGTACTTGAAGATCCCCAGGCCGACGAGATCGAGCGTCACGACGGTCGCGGTGACGAGCGTCTTGCGCCGCTCGTCGCCCGCGCGCTGCACGAGGGCGGCCCCCGCCTGATTGGCCAGCGTGACGCCGCCGAGCAGCAGGCAGAACCTCGGGTTGGCCGCGGCGTAGAAGACGTAGCTCATCGCCAGGATGAACGGCTTCCAGATCCGCGGTCGCGACATCAGCGCCCAGGAGAGGGCGAGCACGGGCGGGAAGAACACCGCGAACTCGATCGTCGGGAAGACCATGGGCAGGGAGGCCTCTCGGGAGAAGCGGGTGGGCAGGCTACATTCTCGGAACGATGCTCCCGCGCAGAATCGCTCTGGCCACCGTCCTGGCGGCCGGGACCATCGCCACAGCCGGCACTCCCGCGGCGCTCGCGGGATGCGGCGGGGTCACCACGGCACAGCCGGCCAAGAGGCTCGGAGACTTCCGCAATCCGCTGGTCATCGGCGACTCCGTCCTGCTGGGGGCGGTCGACGCGGTCAGCCGCGCGGGCTTCGAGGTCAACACCCGCGGCTGCCGGCAGTGGAGCGAGGGCGCGGAGGTCGTGCGCCGGCGAAAGCGCCGAGGAACCCTCCCTCATCTGGTCGCGATGTTCCTGGGCGACGACTGGACCGTCTCGACCGCACAGATCCGGCAGGTCCTCTACGGGCTCGGCCCACACCGCGTCCTCGTCCTCGTCACGCCGCGCGAGGTCGGCGGGCGCGGCAGCTCCGATGCGCAGCACATGCGCCGGATGGCCCGGCGATACCCGACGCGGATCTACCTCCTCGACTGGGTGCGCCACACGAGGTCACACCCGAGCTGGTTCGCCCCGGACGGGGTGCACCTCGGCTATCCGGGGATCGGCGGCCTCGCCCGGTACCTCGGCCGAGCGCTGGCCTTTGCCGCCCCCGGGACGTTCCCGGGCCCGAAGCCGGCGCCGGAGCCTCAACCGGCTCCCGGGCCGACCCCTCCCCCGCCGCCCGCCCCGGACCCGTATCCCCCACCCGCCGGGTGAACTTCGCCCGCGAGGTGGTGGGGACGGCTCCGCCCCGGCGCCTCGCGCTCGTCGAGCTCGCCCGCGACGGCTCCCGCCGCGAGCACAGCTTCGGCCGCATCGCCGACCGCTCCGCCCGCCTCGCCGGCCACCTGGTCGAGCGCGGGGTGATGCCCGGCGACGTCGTCATGACGCTGATCGGCAACCGGCCCGAGTGGGTCGAGTCGATGGTCGCCTGCTTTCACATCGGCGCGGTCGTGCTGCCGTGCACCGAGCAGCTGCGGGCCAAGGACCTCGCCCTGCGCATCGAGGTGGCGCGCCCCAAGGTCATCCTGGCCGACGAGCGCAACCGGGCCGAGCTCGAGGCCGCTCGCGCGGACGGCCTGGTCCTGCTCGTGCCCGACGAGGCCCTCTACGACGGCGACGTGCCGCCGTTCGTGGAGCTGGCGCCCGCGGACCCGTGCCTGATCACGTTCACCTCCGGGACCGCGGGAGAGCCCAAGGCGGTCCTCCACGCCCAGCGCTACCTCGCCGGCCAGCGCGTGCAGGCCGAGCACTGGCTCGACGCCCGCGAGGGCGACCTGGTCTGGTGCACGGCGGCCAGCGGCTGGAGCAAGTCGGCCCGCAACGTGTTCATCGCCCCGTGGATCCGGGGCGCCACGGCCCTGCTGCACGATGACCGCTTCGAGCCGGCTGAGCGGATGGAGATCGTCGCGCGCGAGCGGGTCGACGTGCTGTGCATGGCCCCGACCGAGTACCGCGTGATCGCCAAGCGCACCACGCTGCGGGCGCTGCCGTCCATCCGTGGTCTGGTGGCGGCGGGAGAGGCCCTCAACCCCGAGGTGCTGCGCGCGTGGGAGGAGGCGACCGGGGTCCAGATCCGCGACGGATACGGCCAGACCGAGACCGGGCAGCTGACCGGCTTCCCGGCCGGCGCCCCCGCGCGTCCCGGCTCGATGGGCCCGCCGCTGCCGGGCGTGCGGTTGTGGATCGACGACGGTGAGCTGGTGCTGGACCCCGGGACCGACCCCACCTTCTTCCTGCGCTATCTCGGCGAGGGACTGCCGGCCGGCGAGTGGCGCACGGGCGACCGTGTCCACGAGGAGGAAGGCTGCTTCTACTTCGAGGGGCGGGCCGACGACCTGATCATCTCCGCCGGGTACCGCATCGGGCCCTTCGAGGTCGAGTCGGCCCTGGTCTCGCACCCGTCGGTCGCCGAGGCCGCGGTGGTGGCCGCGCCCGACGACGAGCGCGGATCGGTGGTGCGGGCGGTGGTGGTGCTGCGCGACGGCCACGCCCCCAGCGCGGCACTCGCCGCCGAGCTGCAGGACCATGTCAAGGCCGAGACGGCGCCCTACAAGTACCCGCGGATCGTCGATTTCGCCGCGGAGCTGCCCAAGACGGCATCGGGGAAGGTGCGGCGCTCCGAGCTGCGGGGCGCGCCGCCTACGCGGTGATCTCCTCCGCGAGCTCGGCGAAGACCTCGACGTAGCGATCGACCGCCTCGTGGGTGTGGGTGACCGACAGCGTCCACTCCTCCTCGCGGCCGGGCGTCATGAAGATGCCGCGGTTGAGGTTGAACAGCCACGCCAGCTCGGACAGCTCGGCGTCCTGGTTCTCCTTGAAGCTCGCGTAGTCGGTGACCCTGACCGGCGAGAACGTCACGCAGCCCTTGGACCCGATGCCCACGGTGTAGCCCGGGAGCTCATACCTGGAGATGACCTGCTCGCAGCCGGCGGTGATGCGCTCGTTGAGATCGTCGAGGTGCGCGTAGGCCTGCGGCGTCATGACCTCGAGCAGGCTGGCCCGCGCCGCGGCCATGCCCAGCGGGTTGCCGTTGTAGGTGCCCACCTGGTAGACGGTGCCGTCCTCGACGACGCTGGCCACCTCCTCGGTCATGCCGATCGCTCCGGTGGGGAGTCCGCCGCCGAGCGCCTTGGCCAGCGTGACCATGTCGGGCGCGACGCCGAACCTCTCGACCGCGCCGCCCGCCGCGATCGTGATGCCGGTCTTGACCTCGTCGAAGATGAGCACGACGCCCGCGTCGCGCGTGATCTGGCGCACCGCCTCGAGGTAGCCGGGCTCGGGGAGCACCACCCCGAGGTTCATCATCGCCGCCTCCATGATCACGCAGGCGGGCTTGCGGCCCTCGGCATCGAGCTGCGCGATGCGGCGCTCCATCGCCGCGGCGTCGTTGAAGTGCACGGCGTACGTGAGATCGACGATCGCCTGCGGGATGCCCGCGCCGTAGGGCAGCGACGACGGCGCGTCGTGCTCGCCGATCCGGTCGTAGTCGACTCCGATGGAGACCATCACCGCGTCGTGATGGCCGTGGTAGGAGCCGAAGATCTTCAGGATCGTCTCGCGGCCGGTCAGCCCTCGCGCGATGCGAATGGCGTCCATCGTTGACTCCGAGCCCGAGTTCGTGTAGCGCCACTTGGGCAGCCCGAAGCGCCTCGCCAGCTCCTCGCCGACGACGATCGCGTCCTCGGTGGGCGCGGCGAAGTGCGTCCCCGAGTCGTAACGCTCCCTGATCGCGGCACCGATCGCGGGATGCGCGTGGCCCTGGACCATCGAGCCGAACCCGTTGTGGAAGTCCCACAGCTCGTTGCCGTCGACGTCCCACACCTTCGGGCCCTCGCCGCGCTCGAGATACAGCGGCCACGGTGCTCGCGCCTGATAGGAGGAGGCGACGCCGCCGCTCAGGACCTGGCCGGCGCGCTCGAAGAGCGATCCGGAGCCACGGGTGCGCTGGTCGAGAGCGGCGGATTCGCGCTGGGTGAGCGAGCGGATCCGTTCTCGGTCGACGTCCACGTCGCGGAGTCTGCCACGAACGACATCGCCCGCTCGGCGAGCGCCGTGATGGTCAGCGAGGGGTTGACACCCACGTTGGCGGGCACCACGGAGCCGTCGCAGACGAGGAGGTTCTCGTAGCCGAACAGCCGGTGCCGGCGATCGACCACGCCCTGCTCGGGCGTGTCGGCGATGACCGCGCCTCCGAGGATGTGGGCCGTGGTCGGGATGTTCATCATCGCCTCGGTGATCGAGCTCTGGGCGATACCGCCGGTGCGCTCGGCGATCCACTCCGCGGCCTGATTGGCCACGGGGATGAAGGTCGGGTTGGGCTTGAGGGGGTCCTGCTCGGTCTGCAGGCGGATGCCGCCGAACACCGCGCGCCTGGGCCGCAGCGCGATCGCGTTGTCGAGGGTCTGCATGACCAGCAGGATGATCGTGTTTCGCGACCACCCGAACGGGTTGAGGACCCGGACGGCCTTGACCGGATGGCGCAGGAGCGCCGCGATCCACTTCAGCGGTCGCGTCAGGCGCGTGCCGTCGCCCACCAGCAGGGTGTAGAGAAAGCTCATGCTGTCGCCGGCCGCGCCGTAGCTGACGGTCTCGATGTGGGTGTCGGGATCGGGGTAGATCGACCCGCTGATCGCGACCCGCTTGGTCATGTCGGGGCCGCCCCTGGGCAGCGTGACCGCGAGGATCGCCTCGCTGTTGGTGCGCACCAGCTCGCCGAGCCGGTCGGAGATGCGCAGCGACCGGTTGGCCTTGCACATCTGCAGCAGGCGGTTGGTGCCCAGCGCACCGGCGGCGACGACCACCCCGCGCGCCCGCAGGGTCTGGCGGTCCTTGCGCCACCAGGCTCCCGACCGCTCGTGGACGATCTCGTAGCCGTCGTCGCCGTCTTGCGACGGACCCAGCGGGCGGATGTCGACGACCGTGCGCTCGGCCGTGATCTGCGCGCCGTTGCGCTCGGCGAACCAGAGGTAGTTCTTCTCGAGCGTGTTCTTCGCGCCCACGGGGCAGCCGACCATGCAGCGACCGATGAACTCACAGCCCGTGCGCGGCGGCCCGTCACCACCGAAGAACGGGTCGCCGACCTCGACCCCGGGCTCGCCGAAGTACACGCCCACCCGGGTCTTCGCGTAGGACTTCGAGACGCCGATGTGCTCGCCGAACTCATGCAGCAGGGTGTCGGCGGGATCGTCGACCGTGACGTCGACGACCCCGAGCATCCGCTCGGCCTCGTCGTAGTACGGCCCGAGCTCGGCCTCCCAGTCCTCTGACAGCGCGCTCCACTGCGGGTCCGCGTAGAAGGCCGACCGCGCCCGGTAGAGGGTGTTGGCGTAGCCGAGAGAGCCACCGCCCACCCCGCAGCCACTGACCACCACGACGTCGCGGAAGGTCGACAGCCGGAAGATGCCCTTGAGGCCGAGCCTCGGCATCCACCAGTACCGCCTGGCGTCCCACGTGCTCGTGGCGAAGTCGTCGTCGGCGAACCGCCGGCCGCATTCGAGCACGCGCACGCTGTGGCCCTTCTCGCTGAGCCGCAGGGCCGAGACGCTGCCCCCGAAGCCCGAGCCGATGACCGCCCAGTCGACGTCAAAGCGATCTGACACGCCGTCGAGCTTAGGGCCCTCGCCGGGATGACGTCCGGAAAGATGGGGCGGCGCTGACCGCTGACCCCGCTACGCCCGGGTAGGACCGGTCGCACGCGGACGCGTCACGTACCCGGCCGCCTCGACCGCGCCGAGCACGCGCGATGCGTGGTCGCGCCCGCGGGTCTCGAGCACGAGCTGGACCCCCGTCTCCCGGACGTGCAGGTCGACCCCCTCGCGCAGGTGCTGGACCTCGACGAGGTTCGCACCCGTGTCACCCACGAGCCGGAGCAGCCGGGCGAGCGACCCCGGGCGGTCCGAGACGCGGGTGAACAGCACCAGCCGGCGCTCCGCCAGCGTCTCATGGCGGCGGGCGACCTCGGCGAGCAGGCCGGCATCGACGTTGCCGCCCGAGAGGACGACGACGGTGGATCCGCGGGACGCGGGCCTCGTGCGCTCCCCGATCAGCGCCGCGACCCCGACCGCCCCGGCGCCCTCGACCACGAGCTTTGCCTTCTCCATCAGCAGCACGATGCCCTCGGCGATGTCGTCCTCGTCGGCGAGGACGAGGTCGTCGACCCACTCGTCCACCAGACCCTTCGTCAGGGACCCGAGGTGCTTGATGGCGATGCCGTCGGCGATCGACATGGGTGCGTCGACCTGGACGCCGACGATCTCGACGTCGGGCCGGGCCGACTTGATGGCGATGGCCATCCCGCTCACCAGCCCCCCGCCGCCCACGGGAACGACGACCTTGGCGAGGTCGGGCACGTCCTCGAGCAACTCGAGCCCCAGGGTGCCCTGGCCCGCGACGACGTCGGCGTCGTCGAACGGGTGGACCAGCGCCATCCCGCTCTCCACGCTGTGATCGCGCGCGGCCGCCAGGCACTCGTCGACGTTCTCACCGCCCGAGATCACCTTCGCCCCGAGCGCCTCGGCGCCCTCCACCTTGGCGATCGGAGCGAAGCTCGGCATGAACACCTCGCAGGGCACGCCGCGGGCAAGCGCGGCCAGCGCCAGGGCCTGCGCGTGGTTGCCGGCGCTCGCCGCGACAACGCCCCGGGCGCAGCCGTCCTGCCCCAGCGCGCTCAGCTTGTTCAGCGCGCCGCGGATCTTGAACGAGCCGGTGCGCTGAAGCGACTCGGCCTTGAGCACGACGCTGCCCCCGTAGCGCTCGGTCAGCGTCGCGCTGTTCAGGACAGGCGTGTGGCGGGCGATGTCGGCGATCGCCGCGCGTGCCCGCTGGACGTCGGCCGCGCCCGGACCGGGCATCAGTCCCGCAGGGCCACGATCGCGTCGATCTCGATGTCGGCGTCCTTGGGCAGTGCGGCGACCGCGATGGCCACGCGCGCGGGAGGCTCGGCGGAGAAATACGTCGCGTAGACCTCGTTGACCTCGGCGAACGCGCCCATGTCGACCAGCCAGACGGTGACGCGCACGGCGTCGGCGAGGGTCGTCCCGGCCGCCTCGCAGACGGACTCGAGGGTCTGCAGGCAGCGATGCGCCTGCTCGCCGACCGAACCGGTGACCAGCTCTCCGGTCGCCGGGTCCAGCGGGACCTGCCCGGAGCAAAACAGCAGGCCGCCGCTGCGCACGGCGTGGCTGTACGGGCCGAGCGCCTCGGGGGCGTCCTGGGCGGTCACGGTCTGGCGGTGAGCCGGCATGCCGGCGAGGGTACCGTGGGAGCGATGGCCAACGCGCTCGCCGGAGAGACCTCCCCCTACCTGCTCCAGCACAAGGACAACCCGGTCGACTGGCTCCCATGGGGCGAGGAGGCGCTGCGCCGTGCGCGCGAGGAGGACCGGCCGCTGCTGGTCTCGATCGGCTACAGCGCGTGTCACTGGTGTCACGTCATGGAACGCGAGTCCTTCGAACGGCCCGAGGTGGCCGCCCTGATGAACGAGCACTTCGTCTGCGTGAAGGTCGACCGCGAGGAGCGCCCCGACATCGACGCGATCTACATGGAAGCCGTGCAGGCGATGACGGGGCACGGCGGCTGGCCGCTCAACGCGTTTCTCACTCCGGAGCAGGTCCCGTTCTTCGGCGGGACCTACTACCCGCCCGAGCCGCGCCAGGGGATGCCCAGCTGGCCGCAGATCCTCGGCGCGGTCGCCGACGCCTGGGCCACCAAGCGCGAGGACATCCGGGCCCAGGGCGAGAAGGTCGGCGCACGCCTGGTGGGCGCGGCCTCCCTGGAGCCGTCGCAGGAACCCATGAGCGCCGCGGCCCTGGATGCCGCCGTGCAACAGCTGCGCGCGACCTATGACCCGCAGTGGGGTGGCTGGGGCGGCGCGCCGAAGTTCCCCGCCGCCTCGACGGTCGAGTTCCTGCTCGCCAGCGGCGAGACCGAGATGTCGCTGGACACGCTGCGGCTCATGGCCTCGGGCGGCATCCACGACCAGATCGGCGGCGGGTTCTCCCGCTACACCGTCGACCGCACGTGGACCGTCCCTCACTTCGAGAAGATGCTCTACGACAACGCGCTGCTGGCCCGCGCCTACCTGCACGGCTGGCTGGTCGGCGAGGACGAGATCCTCCTGCGGACCGCGATGGAGACCCTCGACTTCGTCGCCCGCGAGCTGCGCGGGCCCGAGGGCGGGTTCTACTCGGCGCTCGACGCCGACTCCGAGGGCGTCGAGGGCAGGTTCTACGTGTGGTCGCTCGACGAGCTGCAGGCGCTGCTCGGCGAGGACGCCGCCGCTGCGATCGCCTGGACCGGCGCGACCTTCCGCGGCAACTTCGACGGCGCCAACATCCTCGAGGCGCGCGGCCCGGAGCCGCCGGCCGATCAGCGCGACCGGATCCGCTCGGCGCTCTTGCAGGCGCGGACCCCACGGGTGCGCCCCGGGCTCGACGACAAGCGCCTGACCTCGTGGAACGCGCTCGCCATCGCCGCCTTCGCCGACGCCGGGGCGGTGCTCGAGCGCGCGGACTACCTCGACGCGGCGCGAACGGCGGCCGACTTCGTCCTGACCGAGCTTCGCGATGACGACGGTCGCCTGCTGCGCACCTGGAAGGACGGGCGCGGGCGCCTGAACGCCTACCTCGAGGACCATGCGTTCCTGCTCGAGGCGCTGCTGGTGCTCTACGAGGCGACGTTCGAACCGCGCTGGTTCGCAGAGGCGCGAGCGATCGCCGAGCAGATCCTCGACCGCTTCGCCGACGCAGAGCGGGGCGGCTTCTTCTCCACGGCCACCGATCACGAGCAACTGGTCGCGCGGCGCAAGGACCTCGAGGATGCTCCAATCCCGTCCGGCGCCTCCAGTGCCGCGTATGGTCTGCTGCGGCTGGCTGCGCTGACCGGCGAGCACCGCTACGAGGCGGCGGCCGTCGGGCATCTGCGACTGCTGCACGAGATCGCCCCGCGCCACCCTGGGGCGTTCGGGCACTTCCTCCAGGCGCTGGACTTCCACCTCTCCCCCACCCGGGAGGTCGCGATCGCCGGTCCCGAGCCCGCGGCGCTGGCGCGGGTGGTGCGCGCGGAGTTGCGCCCACACGTCGTGCTGGCCGGCGGGGAGCCCGGCGGCGTCGCGCTCATGGACGGGCGCGAACCTGTAGACGGCCGCACGGCCGCCTACGTGTGCGAGCGCTTCGCCTGCCAGCGCCCGGTCACCGAGCCCGGCGAGCTCCAGGCGCTGCTCTCCCCGGCCCGGCCAGGGCCGGGCTGACCGGCAGTCTCCTCGATCGCGCGCGACTCGCCCGCGTCGAGCGTGCTCACTCGCTGGACTCGAGCGGTGTCGTCACAGGACGGGAAGGTACCTGTCCAGCTCCCACTGGGTGACCTGCACCCGGTAGTCCTCGTACTCGCGTCGCTTGATCTCGATGAACCGGTTGAACATGTGCTCACCCAGCGTGCGCAGGACCAGCTCTGACTCCGCGGTGATCTCGATCGCCTCGCCCAGGGACTCGGGCAGCTGCTCGATTCCCAGCCTCCGGCGCTCGTCGGGGGCCAGGTGGTAGAGGTTCTTCTCCATCGGCTCGGGCAGCTCATAGCCGTGCTCGATGCCCTCGAGGCCGGCCTGCAGCAGCGCGGCGAAGGTGAGGTAGGGATTGCAGGCCGGGTCGGGGCAGCGCAGCTCCATGCGCGTCGCCTGCTCCTTGCCCGGGTGATAGAGCGGCAACCGCACGAGGGCGCTGCGGTTCCGGCGACTCCAGGCCAGGTAGACCGGCGCCTCATAGCCCGGGACCAGGCGCTTGTAGGAGTTCACCCACTGGGCGAAGATCGAGCTGATCTCGCGTGCGTGGCGCAGCTGCCCCGCGATGAAGGCCTTGCCCACGTCGGAGAGGAAGTACTGGTCGTCGGCGTCGTAGAAGGCGTTCTTGCCGTCGCTGAACAGCGACATGTGGGTGTGCATGCCCGAGCCGTTCTCGCCGAAGAGCGGCTTGGGCATGAACGTGGCGTGCCAGCCGTACTTCATCGCGTACTCCTTGACCGTGATGCGATAGGTCATGCAGTCGTCGGCCATCTTCAGCGCGGGTGCGTAGCGCATGTCGACCTCGTGCTGGCTGGGGCCGACCTCGTGATGGGAGTACTCGACGTGGATGCCGAGCTGCTCGAGCGCCAGGACCGTCTCGCGGCGGACGTCGGAGCCCGCGTCGAGCGTCGTCAGGTCGAAGTAACCGCCCTCGTCGAGCACCTCGGTCCCGTTCTTGTCCTTGAACAGGAAGTACTCGAGCTCGGGCCCGACGTTGAAGGTCTCGAAGCCCATCGACTCCATGCGCTTCAGCGCGCGGCGCAGCACGTAGCGCGGATCGCCCTCGTACGGGTCTCGCTCGGGCGTGAGGACGTCGCAGAACATGCGCGCGACCCCCTGCTCCTCGGGGCGCCAGGGCAGGACCGCGAAGGTGCTGGCGTCGGGCATAGCGATCATGTCGGACTCCTCGATCGCGTTGAAGCCGGTGATCGAGGAGCCGTCGAAGCCCATCCCCCCCTCGAACGCGTCGCCGAGCTCGGCGGCGTTGATGGAGAACGACTTCAGCTGGCCGAGGATGTCGGTGAACCACATCCGGATGAACCGGATCTGGCGCTCCTCGACAAGGGCCTCGACGTCGGCAGGGGTCTGGGGCTGGTCGGCCATTGCCCTCAGCTTGCCCCATCGGCAGCGGCCGCGCCTTGGCCCCCGTGTACGAACGCGCGAGCATCCGGTTCGACACCGGGCCAAGGAGGGTCAGGCGGCGCGCAGCGTCCGCGACTCCTCGACCGAGCCGTCGATGGGCACATCTCCGGCGACATTGACCATGGCGGTGAAGCTCTCGAGCGCGACGAACGCGATCGCCTCCAGGATCTGCTCGTCGGTCCAGCCGGCCTCGCGAGCCTCCTCGACGAGGTGCGCGGGCAGCGGGCTGGTGCCGGCCAGCGACTCGCGCAGCAGATGCAGCATCGCCTGCTCGGCGCCGTCGTCGCTGTCCCAGGCGCGCGCCGCCTGGACCTCGTCGAGCCCCAGGCCCTCCTGGCGGGCGGTCCGCAGGTGCAGGGTGATGCCGGGAGCGGATCCGTGCCGCTCGGCGACCGCCAGGGAGATGCGCTCGAGCGTCTTGCGCGGCAACGTGCCGCGCCGCAACTCCGAACGGAAGCGGGCGTAGGCTCGCAGCGCCGCCGGCGATCCGGCCAGGACTCCGATGAAGTTCGGCAACTGCCCGCTGGCGCCGAGCGCGCCCTTGATTATTGGCAGCGAGCCGTCGGGCGCGCTCTCGTCGTCATGGATATGAAACCGGCTCATCTGCGTCTTCATGGTGGGATGCCTTGTGTTCAGATGGTGCGGGGGAAGAGAGACGCACGCGGCTGGGCCTTGCTTTCCTGCCGAGTGCACCATCTGTAATACGGCTCAGCCCTAAAGAAGGAGTGAGCCGGATGTGAAGCGCAGATTGAGCCTGAAGCGCCGTCGGGCGCCCGCCGCGGGCTCCGGCTCAGGCGTGCCCGCCGCTCGCGGCGGCGGCGAGGGCCAGCATCAGGCCCATGGCGAAGGCCCAGAACGCGAGGCGGTCGGGACGCGCCGCGAACGGCGCGGTGAGCCCGGCGGTGTGACGGGCCCGGCGCGAGACCGCCACGCCGGTGCCGGCCTCGGGCCGGTGCTGCGGGTCGTGGACGGCGGCCGACGAATCGGCCGGCATGGTCATCTGACCGCGGATCTCGATGGTCCGCCGTGGCGCCGCAGCACGAGCCCGGGCGGACGCGACAGGATCGCTGAAGGCGTCGTCGGCCAGCCAGATCGGCACCGGGCGACGCGGGCGGGGCGCCTGGTCGTCGAGAACGACCGCGCGGCGCGCGCTCAGCTCGTCGACAGCACCGTCGGCCGCCTCGAGGACACGCGACGCGACACGGGTCCGGGCGCGCGCGGTCTCCGTCTCGGCGGGAGCCGAGACGGCCCGTGCGCGGCGCTCGGCTGCCCGTTGCTGGGCCACGCGGTGCTCGGCCTCGGTGGCCTGGCGGCGCTCGGCCGCCTCGCGAAGATGCTCTACATCGGCCCACCAGGAGCGGGCCTGTGCCTGCGACATGAAGTCGTTTGTCCTCTTTCTTGGTGCTTACGGGGTTAGCTGACGGGATCGCGCTTGAAAGAGCAGCGCTACGCCTCCGTGGCGATTCGCCCCAACTGCCTGGGTCCCCCGCTTCCCGGGTGTCCGGGAACTCAGCGGTGTTGCGCCATCGTAGCAGCGAGTGAAATCCCTGCAAACCATGCATGGTTATGGCACCCTGCATGACATCTTGCAGCCCGCAAACTGCGAGAAATACCTGCGTAGCGGCCGTTCGAGCGGCGCCCGAGGGGTTCGCGGCGAATCCGGCGTTAACTAGTGGCCGGCGCTGGCGGCGACGAAGGAGGCGACGTCGTCGGCCTCCTTGCCCACCAGGAGCTGGGCGGGCATCTGGCCCTGGCCTCGTGCCCGGCCGAGCATGATCGCGTTGACCACGAGCGCCTTCGGCGGGCGCAGCTGATCGAGGTTCGGACCGACCCGGCCCGAAGCCTCCGCAGCGGCCAACGTGTGGCAGGTGGAGCAGTTACGCGCGAAGAGCTCCCGGCCATGCGCCTGGTCGGCCGTGAGCTTCACACCGCCCTTGGCGCTCCTGTCTTTGTCGCCGTTGGCGGCCAGGACGGCGGCGGGGATGCCGATCCCGAAGATGACGGCGATGCCCGCGATGATGCCGGTGGCGGTCGTCCGGCCCCCGGGGCTCTGGGTGTGCATCGCCTCGCGCGCGCCTCGTGGCCCCCCGCGCATGGCGGTGAGCAACACCGCCAAGCCGATGACGAGAAAGCCCAGGACGAAGGATGCGGCAGCGATCATCGGCCGGGAACCCTAGCGATCCGCGCGGCAGCGCGGCCGCGCCCGCCGGCAGCCCCCGCGGCCTCATCGTCGCCGTCCCTGGGCAAAGCTCATGACAGCGGGCGCGACCGCGCGGAAGTCATCGGTGCCGGTCGCCGCCAGGCCGGCCTCCGCGAGCACCGCTCCCTCGTGCTCGAGTGCCGGGGCTTCGCGGCCGAGCTCGGTGACCGAGGCCGGCTCACGACCCGGAGCGCCCAGGGCGACCAGCCGGTCGATGACCACGTTGATCGCGCCGCCCGCCGAGGCGTGACGCTCCAGCCGGCCGTGGGCCAGGACCAGCGGCTCGGTGCGGACGGCCAGGCGATCGCGCTCGTAGACGGGCGGCGGGACGATCAGGTTGACCGTCCCCGCCTCGTCCTCGAGGAGCAGGAAGGTCACCCCCTTGGCGGTGCCAGGACGCTGGCGCGCGACGACCAGGCCGCCGATCCGCACGGACGTGCCGTGGCCCAGGAGCTCCAGGTCGGCGCTGGAGACCGCGCCCGCCCTGCGCAGCTCGCCACGCAGCAGGCCGAGCGGATGGTCGCCCGTGCTGACGGTCGTCGTGGAGTAGTCGGCCAGCATCGCCGCCCAGCGATCCAGCGGCTTGAGCTCGGGTGGCGCCGGGAGGTCGAGTGGCAACGCGAGCTGCGTG
>JBBPZE010000081.1:0-10629 GCA_038199185.1 Solirubrobacterales bacterium | reverse complement strand
GGCACGGCCCGCGCCTGGACTACACGTTCGACATCGGGACGGGCGTGCGGGGCATCGTGCTCGACGCGGTCAGCCGCAGTGGCGGTTCGGGCGGAACGTTGTCCGCAGGCCAGCTCGCGTGGCTTGCCCGTGCGCTCCGCGTCGCCGACCGGCGGTGGGTGGTCGTCTTCTCCCACCAGCCGTTGGATGGCTTCCCCGCGGGGCGGCGTGTTCTCGGGATGCTCGACGCGCAGTCCCGGGTTCTGGCCGCGATCGCCGGTCATACGCATCGCAACCGGATCGTCCCCCGGCGCACCGACGCCGGCGGCTACTGGCTGGTCACCACGGCCTCGCTGGTCGACTTCCCTCAGCAGGTCCGCCTCTTCAGCGTCCGGGCGACAGCCCATGGGGCCGTGATGGAGACCTGGCTGGCCGACACCGCGCCGAGCCCGCTGGCCGATGTCGCCCGTGAGCTCGGCTACCTGGATGCGCAGGGCGGCCGCCCGGGCGGCCTGCGCGGTGCCCGGACCGATCGCAACGTGCGCCTCTACGTCGCGGGCTGACGGCGCGCCGACGCGAAGCGCCTCCGCGCCACGGGTGCGATCCGGGCGGTCCACAGAGCGAGCTCCGTCGCCGAGGGATGCAGCCCGTCGGGCGCGGTCAGCGCGGGCTCTGACATCCCGCGCGACAGCTCGAAGACATCGACGACCGCGACGTGGCGAGCCTGGCTCTCGGCGCGCGCGATCGCGTTGAAGGCCCGCAACCCGGCGCTCGCGTCGCGGCCACCGGTGTAGCCGGCGCCCGTGGCGGTCACCGAGAAGTCCGGGATCGTCACCACCACCACGCGCGATGGACTGCGAACGGTCCGCACCACGCGATCGAGGAGCTCGCGGAATCGCGCCCGGAACGCGGAGGCCGATACGCCCTGCACCCAGTCGTTGACGCCGATCTGCAGCGTCGCGACATCCGGGCGGGAGCGCTCGAACTCGGGAAGCTCGTCGGCGAGCGCCTGCGCGGTCGTCCAGCCGGTCACCGACGGGTTGGCGACGACGGCGATCGGCAGGCCATCGCGGGTCAGGCGACGTGCGAGCTGCTCCGGCCACGATCGGTGGGCACCGACGCCCTCGCCGTTGGAGTAGGAGTCTCCGATGACGCCGTAGCGCAGGGGTGGCGACGCGGAGTGCTCGATGGCCGGCGGGGCGCTCGCCCCGCATGCTGCGAGCACGAGTGATCCAGCCGCCGGTGCCAGACGAACAATCGACATGCGCCGTCTACCCGCCGCACTCATTGCCCTCGCCCTCGCGGCCGCCGTGGCGGTGCCCGCCGGCGCTTCGACCACCAAGTCGGTCGTCATCAAGAACGTCGACTTCCAGACCGCGACCGTCCGCATCCACCGCGGCGACACCGTCCGCTGGCTGTTCCGCGACGGCGTCACGCCGCACAACGTGACGAGCCGCGGCACGCCGCACTTCCGCTCCTCGGGCTCGATGCGGTCCGGGTCGTACTCCGTGCGGTTCACGAAGGCCGGCACCTACCGCTACCACTGCACGATCCACGTGAACATGACCGGCAGGGTCATCGTCAGCTGAGCCGAGATGCACGCGCGGGAAGGTAGAGCCCAAGGGCCCGAGTTCACGCGCGGGCCGCCAATCCCGGCGCTCGGCGAACTTCGCCAACCCGGCAGTCCTGAGAAACGCGTTGTGAATTGATCACGACCGCGCTACCGTTGTCAGCAGGCTGACCTTTGGCGTGAACCGCCAGGGTCGGCCGGTCGGATCACGAGCTCCGGCCTGAGCCTCACCGGGGCACGGGCTTCCTCGACGAACAAGACTCGTCAACAGTGGACGCTCGTGCTCGACGTTTCTCACACCACCGACAACGTCACCGATCTCGGCCGCATCGCCCTCCTGGAGGCCGATCCCGACCTCGCCGCGCACGTCGATGCCCGGGAGTCAGAGCTGATTCGCAGGGCGCTCGTGGTGCCGGTCGTCGACCTCGTTCCGGGTCTCCTCCTGCGCAGCGACCTCGTGGCCCACGGCGAGCGCGCGTTCGCCGCGATCGTCGTGTCGGGCCTGCTCACCCGCGATCTGGACATCGGGGGCCAGCCCGCGCTCGAGCTCCACGGCCCGGGGGAGCTGTTCGGCCTGCGGGAGCTTGTGCCGGGGATGATGCCGGCGGGCGACAGCTGGCACGCTGCGGCCCCGTCCCAAGTGGCGATCCTCGACGACCGCCTCCTGCGTGCGGTCAGGCGCTGGCCGCGCCTGCTCACCGGGATCATCGAGCGCATGTGCGACCAACGCGAGCGCCTGGCGCTTCAGCTCGTGATCTCGCAGCAGCCACGGGTCGAGGATCGGCTGTTGCACCTGTTCTGGCACCTCTCCGATCGCTTCGGCCAGGCCACCGCGGACGGCATCGTCGTCTCGCTGGCTCTGACCCACGAGGCGCTGGGGCGTCTCGTGGGCGCCAGGCGCCCGACGGTGACCCTGGCGCTACGGGCGCTCTCTGAGCGAGGCACCGTGATACGCCGCGCCGATCGCAGCTGGCTCGTGACGGTCTGGCCGCATGAGCGCGTCTCGTCCGCGGGGCTCCACTTGCCGGCTGGTCGGCAGGAGCCGGTGGCGCCTGGCAAGGACTTCGCCGCCACCGCCTGACCGATCCGCGGGATAGGCTTCCGCGGTGTCCGAATGGTTGCGCGTCATGCTCTTGGTGGCCGCGCTCGCCGGGGTTCTCGGTGGCTGCGCCAACGGGAGGGTCGACGAGGCCAACACCTATGTGGCCGCCGTCAACCGGGCCCAGACGATGTTCGCCGGGGTCAGCGAGCAGCTGCAGAAGACGATTCGGCCGGGAGACGCGCCGAGGAAGGCCCGGGCCGACCTCGCCGGTTACTACGCCGCGGTCGATCGCTTCATCGCGAAGCTGCGCTCGATCGACGCCCCCGCGCGCGTGAGGGCGCTGCACGAGCGGCTGATCGCCGCGATGGTCCGATTCGGTTCCGGGCTGCGGGCCGCGGGCGCCGACATCACGTCTGGAAACGCGTCGCGGGTCCTCGACGGTGAGCAGACGCTGGCCGATGCCACCATGGCCGTGCAGCGCGAGATCAACGCCAACATCGCGGCGATCAACACCGCGCTGAAGGGCTGAGTCCCAGTGGGCCGTCCGCAAACGTTCCACCTCAAACGTCGACCCCCTAGCGCGAGCGGCCGAAGAGGCGGCGACGCCTGGGCACGCGCGTGAGCATCACCGGCGGGCGGCGGGGAACCGCCCCGCCCGTGACGATCGCCTCAGGGACATCGACGGCGAGCCAGTCGGCGAGCGCATGGGCACCCGGCAGTTCGCGCTCCGCCGCCTCGAGCCCCTCTCGAAGGTCCGGGCCGCGGTGGACGGCATCGTGGGCGTCGGAGGAGATGTCGTGGACGAGGCCTTCGGCCAGCATGTGCAGGGCCGCGTCACGGACGGTCCTGCCGAAGCGCCCCGCCAGCGAGGCGGAGGTGACCTGGGCGAGGGCCCCGGCCCGTACCAGCTCGACGAGCCGCTCGGGCCGGCGCTGGAAGTCCGGACACCGCTCCGGGTGGGCGAGCAGCATTCGCACCCCGCGCGTCAGCAGCGTCGCCAGGAAGCTGTCGAACGCTCCCGCAGCGGACGCCAGCGGGCACTCCAGCAGCAGGAACTCACCATCACCCAGGCGCAGCTTCCGCAGCTCGTCCTCGCCGAGATCGAGATAGCGCTCCAGGGCGATCTCCCCCCCGGCGATCACGTCGAGGGTGAGCCCCTCGTCGCGCAGGGCGTCGCGCAACTCGTGCATGGGCGCCTCACGGTCATCGGGTTGCACGCCGCCGCGCCAGTCGATGTGCGGCGTCGCGGCGATTCGCGTGGTCCCGCAGGCGATCGCGGCGCGGGCCAGGGCGAGTGAGCCCGCGAGGTCGGCCGGCCCGTCGTCGATGCCGGGGAGGATATGGCTGTGAAGGTCGATCACCGGGCGCCCGCGAGCGTACACCGGCTCCGGGCCCCGTTTGCCTGCGGATCGCGGTGCTGCCGAGCGCGCTCGGGCATCGGCGGGCGACCTAGACTCGAGCCATGTCGCCCACCTGGATCTGGTTGCAGATCGCCATCGTTGCCAGCGTCGTCGCGGGCATGGTCGTGGCGGCAACCAAGCTCCTATAGTCCGCCGCGCGGGAACTCAGAGACCTTCAAGGGGGACCGATGTTCGGCTCGATCGTGGTGGGCACCGACGGCTCTGAGACGGCAGGCGAGGCGGTCCGCCAGGCCATCGCCCTCGCCAAGCCCCTCGAAGCGAAGCTTCAGATCGTCAGCGCTTATGAGCCCGTGTCGGACACCCGGCTGCGGGTGGAGGCCCAGCACGTTCCGCAGGACCTGCAGTGGCTGGTCAACCCGCGCGAGGACGTCGAGGCGACGCTGACCGAAGCGGCCGAGCTGGCCGCCGAGCAGGGCGTGCAGGCCACGACCTTCGCGCGGCAGGGCGACCCGGCCGACGCGATCCTCGACGTGGCCGAGGAGAACGCCTCGGACCTGATCGTCGTCGGCAACAAGGGTATGACGGGCGCCAAGCGCTTCCTGCTCGGGAGCGTCCCGAACAAGGTCTCCCACCATGCGCCCTGCAGCGTCCTGATCATCAGGACGACGTAGGCGGGGCGCGCGTGGTCAGCCGCCCGGGGTGGCGACCGGCTGCGGCGGTGGGGCCGTCGCACCGCCGGGGGCGGTGGCCGCGGCCGCATCGATCAGCCCCCAGCCGTAGTCCTCGTCGTAGCCCGGCGTTCCCATGTCGCGCGCCGTCGCCTCGAGACGACGCAGGATCGCCGTCGGTGAGGGCCGTACTCCGATCGCGCCCGAGGCGATGATCAACGCCGCCGTCGCCGCGACGTGCGGTACCGACATCGAGGTCCCCTCCTCGCTGCTGATCCCGAAATGCCGCGCCCCGTCGCGATAGGTGATCTGTGAGATCTCGCGGCCGGCGGGCGCGGTGAGGTTGCAGTTCGGATCGCCGGGCAGGTCAGCGTCGGCGCCCCCGCCGGGAGCGACGAGGTCGAGGCCGCGGCCCTGGTTGGAGTAGTCGGCCAGGCAGCCGTGCTCGGTGGTGGCGCCGACCGAGATGACGTAGGTAGCCCGCGCCGGGTAGGCGACCGAGCCGTAGGCCTCGTTGCCCGAGGCGCTGACGATCACGGCCCCCCGGCGGTGTGCGTAGCTGATCGCCCTGATGAGCGCCGGGATGTTCTTCGCCTTGACGTCGCTGGAGAACTCGAGTGAGAGGTTGATGACCTGGGCGCCGTGCCTGGCGGCGAAGCGCACCCCTTTTGCGATCGTGCTGGCATCGCCCTCACCGCGGGAGTCGAGGACGCGGATCGGCATGATCCTCGCGCCGAAGGCCAGCCCGGTGAGCCCGATGCCGTTGTTGGTCGCCTCGGCGATCGTGCTCGCCACGTGCGTGCCATGGCCCTGGGGATCGTCCGCGTAGGGATCGTGGCCGACGAAGTCGAAGCCCCGCGTGAACTGGGTCGCGCGGAAGTCGGGTGACCGGCGGTAGCGGCCGCGGTTGGCGTAGGCGACCCCGGTGTCGAGCACCGCGACGACCGTCCCCTTCCCACCCGGGCGCCCCACGGTGGCGACGTTGTTCCAGGCCTGGAGGGCGTTGACGCCGAAGGGACCGGCGAAGTTCCACTGGATCGCCTGCCAGCCGGACGGCGCCACGCCGCGGCCGGGGTCGTTGGGCACGGCGCCGGCCATGTGGGCGATCGGCCCCTTCCACGGCCCGTGCGCCGACGCGCCGGCCGGCCCGGCGAGGGTGGCGAGGCAGAGCAGGGGGGTGAGGAGATGACGGGCGCGCATGGGGCGTAGGAGCAAACTCCACGTAACGGTAGAAGTTTCCTTCGACCATGATGGCGACTGACATGAGCGATCACGCAGTCCTGATGGAACTGGCGCTGGCTCAGGCTCGGCTGGCACCGGCCCACGACGACGTGCCGATCGGCGCCGTGGTGGCTCGGGAGGACGGCGTGGTGCTCGGCGCGGCCCACAACGAGCGCGAGCTCATGCAGGACCCGACGGCGCACGCGGAGGTCCTCGCGCTGCGCCAGGCGGCGGCCGCCGTGGGTTCGTGGCGTGTTCTCGACTGCACGCTGGTCGTGACGCTCGAGCCGTGTGCGATGTGCGCGGGGGCCGTCGTGCTCGCGCGAGTCCCGTGGGTCGTCTACGGCTGCTCGGATCCCAAGGCGGGAGCCGCCGGGAGCGTGCTCGACGTGCTTGGAGACCGGCGGCTCAACCACCGTCCGGTGGTCGTCGGCGGCGTGCGGGCCGAGGAATGCGCGGCGCTGCTGCACGACTTCTTCGCCGCGCGCAGGTGAGCGTGCTCAAACGGCCTGCGGTGCTCGGCAGCGCGCTGTTCGTCCTCGTCGGGCCCGTGCTCGAGCTCGGCGTCGGGCCGTGGGCGCTGACGGGCCTTCGCCTCGGAGACGACCTGCCCGGCTGGTGGGGCCTGCGGACCCTCGGCGCGCTGCTGGTGGTCGGCGGGGCCGGCGCGCTGGTCGACGCGTTCGCGCGCTTCGCGCTGGAGGGCGGCGGGACGCCGTCGCCGCTGGCTCCGCCCCGCCGGCCGGTCACCGGCGGCGTCTACGGCTGGACGCGCCACCCGATGTACGTCGCGACCACCGTGGCGCTGATCGGGGAAGCGCTGCTGCTGCGCCAGGCGATCCTGCTGGTTGCCGCCGCCCTCTACGCGGCCACGCTCGGGCTGCTCGTGCACTTCCGCGAGGAGCCGCTGCTCCGGCAGCGGTTCGGCGAGGACTGGCGCGCGGGGCGCGGCGGCGGGTAGCTTTGCCCGCGGCCGGTGTCCGCCCTCCCGCCGCTACCCTTCTCGCGGTCCGGATCGGACCCTGGAGGGGTGCGAGAGTGGTTGAATCGGGCGGTCTCGAAAACCGTTGTAGGGGTAACCCCTCTACCGAGGGTTCGAATCCCTCCCCCTCCGTCGTAGCGCCCGAAAACACGCGACAGCGGGCTTTGCTGTCACGTTAGCTGGTGCCCTCGTTGAGCTGGTCGAGGTACTCGCCGTAGACCCAGATGCGGCCGCGCTGCCGACCGGTGACCTCGCGCAGAATCTTGAGTTTTTCGAGGCGCCGGATGGCGTCGTAGATCGGTGGACCGGTGAGGCCGGTGTGGCTGAGCACCTGTTTGTGAGTCACGACGACGGAGCGCACTGCAATGTCGTAGACGCGAAGGGCGCTGCCAGCGGCGCGGCCGATGTCGCTGATGCGGCGCCGGTCGCGTTCGATCATGTGGACGATCTGGGTGGTGGTGTCGGTCGCTTCGCCGGCGACCTTGGCGACGCCTTCGAGGAAGAAGGTCAGCCACTGTTCCCATTCGCCGTGAGTGCGGATGCGCTGCAGCCGTTCGTAGTACTCGTCGCGGTGCTGTTTGAAGAAGAGGCTGAGGTAGAGCAGTGGCTGCTTGAGAACGCGTTCGCCGCACAGCACGAGCGTGATCATTAGGCGACCTACGCGACCGTTGCCGTCGAGGAACGGGTGGATCGTCTCGAACTGTGCGTGGCCGACCGCGATGCGCACGAGAAGCGGATCGGTTCCGTTGTGGAGGTATTGCTCGAGGTTGGAGATCGCGTCCGGCACGAGGTTCCAAGGGGGCGGGACGAAGCGGGCGTTATTGGGGCTTGTCCCACCGATCCAGTTCTGGTCGCGACGGAATTCCCCGACGGCCTTGTCGTTGCCACGCACCCCGCTAAGAAGGAGCTGGTGTGTCTCCCGCAACAGCCGCGAAGACACCGGTAGCCGACCGCTCTCGATTGCGTCGAGGCCGTGGCGCATCGCGGTGATGTAGTTGGCGGTCTCCTGAATGTCAGCCGAGTGTGCGCCCGGTGCCGCTTCGCTTTCGAAGAGCAGCAGGTCAGACAGCGACGACTGGGTTCCTTCGATCTGCGAGGACAGGACCGCCTCCTTCCGCACGTATGTGTAGAGGAGGGTGTCGGGGTCGGGGAGGAGGGTGGTGATCCCGTCGAGCCGCCCGAGTGCTTGGTTGGCCAGCTCGAGCTGCCGAAGCAGTGTGGGGGACATCTTGATCGGTGGGTCCGGCGGCAGCGGGGCGGGATGAAATGCGGCGTGGCCGTCTGAGCCGCTCGTCATCTCGACGAAGCTTCCGGCGCGGTTGTCTTCACAGTGCAGGGCGAGGTTCATCGAGCGCTTCCCAACGCTAGGGCTTATTTAGTCTACGGCGACGAAAACTAAATAACCACCCGGACAACTAAGCCCGTGCTGAGAACGAGCCGCTCGGGCGCCGTGTGGGAGAGTTCGGCAGATGAGCGACGCGGACGACATCATGGTCACCACCATGAACGACCTCCCCTGCTACGAGATCGTCAATGTCTACGGCGAGGTGTTTGGGCTGATCGTCCGCGCCCGCAACGCCTTCTCGAACATCGGCGCCTCGTTCCGGACCATCGCCGGGGGCGAGGTCAAGGGGTACACCAAGCTGCTGGTCGAGAGCCGCACGCAAGCGCTCGATCGGCTCAAGGACGCCGCGCGCGAGCAAGGAGCGAACGCGGTGATCGCCATGCGCTTTGACTGCAACGAGATCGGCGAGGTGATGAGCGAGGTCGCCGCCTACGGGACCGCCGTGACCGTGCGACCGAGCAGCACGGGAGCCTCGTCGACCTGACGCGACGCCGGCCGGGCGGCGGCTTCCATCTACCCCGATCGGGGAATCGCAGCGGCGCCCGGAGGCGCCATCCGACAGACTTCCGGCTGTGACATCTGTTCGTCGGCCTCTGGCCGCCCATGTCTGGCTCATCGGTGACACGGCGCAACGCCACGCGCACGAGCGCCGGCGGCGACCCCTCCGGCTTCGGTAGCAACTCAAGGGCCCAACCACCATGCCGGATGTCCACGGACGCCATTCAGAGATCATCGAGGTCGCTCGCGATCGCTGTATCGCCGTGCTCCTCGATGTGGAGAGCTATCCGAGCTGGTACGAGACCTTCGACGAGGTGACGGTGTGCGAGCGCGATGCCCAAGGACGCGCGAGCCGGCTCACGATCGTGGCGGGCGCGGGCCCGCTCGGAGACCTGCGTGTCGACATCGAGTACGCCTATGAGCTGCCGAATGCCATTGCCGGCAAGCAGACGGGCGGAGACGGCAACATCAAGGGACTGAGTTCGAGATGGTTGCTCGAGGCCGTGGGCGAGACGTCCACGAGGGCCACGTTCTCGCTGGAGGCGTCAGCAGGGAACTGGAGGACCAAGGTCGCATTGAAGGCGGCGGGCCCACTGGTGCGCGCCGGGCTCGTCGACGACTTTCCCAAGGCGCTCAAGCTCCGGTTGGAGCGAACAGGCGGGCCCGTGTGAGTGTCTCCTCCCGGCTCGATGCCTTTCAGCAACGGCATCCGGGAGCCGGTTTCCCGCTCGCCGTGGTCTACAAGTTCGCCGATGACCAGGGCAGCTACCTGGCGGCGCTGATCACCTACTACGGACTGCTCGCGTTCTTCCCGCTGCTGCTGCTGCTGTCGACCGTCCTGGGCCTGGTCCTGCAGGGCGACGCGGCGCTGCAGCAGCGCGTCCTGCACTCGACGCTGAGCCAGTTTCCCGTCATCGGTGGCGATCTCGGCGATCCGCGCCGCCTCGGGGGCGGATCGACGGGGATCATCGTCGGGTTGCTCGGGTCGCTCTACGGCGGGCTGGGGGTGGCGCAGGCCGTGCAGCACGCGATGAACACCGCCTGGGCCGTCCCGCGCAACAGCCGGCCCAATCCGCTGAGGGCACGGGCCATCAGCCTGAAGCTTCTGGCCATCGTCGGGCTCGCTGTTCTCGCCACCACCGTGCTGTCCGCCCTGGGGTCGAGCGCCGAGGCATTCGGCGCGACTCTTGGAGTCGGCTTCAAGATCCTGCTCATCGCGCTGTCGGTGGCGGCGAACGCCGCGGTCTTCATCCTCGCGTTCCGGGCCGCGACGGCCCGCCCGCTCTCGGCGCGCGAGGTCGCCCCCGGCGCGCTCGCGGCGGCCGTCGTCTGGCAGCTGCTGCAGTGGTTCGGCGCCGTCTACGTGGGTCAGGTGGTCAACCACGCGAGCGCGACCAACGGCGTCTTCGCCCTGGTGCTCGGGCTCATTGCCTTCATGTTCGTGGCGGCGGTCGCCGTCATCCTGTGCGTCGAGGCCAACGTGGTGCGCGTCAAGCGATTGCACCCTCGCTCGCTGCTGACCCCGTTCACCGACGACGTCGACCTCACCCCGGGCGACCGCCGCGCCTACGCCGGCATGGCCGAGGCGCAGCGCGCCAAGGGCTTCGAGGAGATCGACGTCAGCTTCGACGGTCCGCGGGACGGGGGGGACTAGGAGTGAGGATGACGCTCCTGCTCGACGAGGTCATGGCCTGCGTCAGTCGCCGAGGCCCTTGTCGCGCAGTTCCTCCAATGCCGCCGGCGTCTTGCCCAGATGTGCCAGGCCCATGCCGCGCAGCACGGCCGGCGCCTTCGTGAACTGGATCTCGTCGTACTGGACGACCTCCACGTGGTTACCCCACGGGTCGACGAACCTGAGCCCTTGACCGGCTTCGATCTCGACGCCACCGTGGGTCAGCGCCCGCCGGACGGCGTTCCGGTCGTCGACGACCAGCCCGACATGGCGGCCGGCATCCGGCGGCTG
>JBBPZE010000080.1:0-15526 GCA_038199185.1 Solirubrobacterales bacterium | reverse complement strand
TCACCGACGCGCTCAACCGCCGTGACTGGGACGAGGTGGCCGAAGCGCTGCATCCGCAGATCGGGCGGCTCGCGGAGCTCGACCGCGAGGCGCAGCTTGCCCGCAGCGAGGCCGGCCGCCTGCAGCTGGCGTTCGTCGACGCTTACAACAACCGCGATTGGGACGCCGTACGGGCGATCTTCGCCGCCGACTGTCGCCGGATCGACCTGCGCGCGCTGGGCTGGGACGAGGCGGTCGACGTGGACGGGCTCGTCGGGCACATGCGCTCCTGGGCCGATACAGCGCCGGACAGCCGGTTGTCGGTCACTCGCCTGGTGGCGCTGGATGAGCACGTCATCGCCGCTGTCCTCGATGGCCGTGGCAGCTTCGAGGGCGGCGACCTCGAGCTGGCCAGCGGGTTCGTCTCGATCGCGCGCGACGGGCGCTTCGTCCAGGCGGAGACGTTCGTGCCCGGTGACGAGGCTGGCATGCTGGCGTGCTTCGAGCGCCTGCGAGGCCGGACGGGCGCGCAGCCTCGCGCGCTGGAGGCGGCCAAGCAATGGGAGGCGGCGTTCAACGCCCGCGACTGGGACGCGTCGATGCGCATCCAGAGCGAGCGCTATGCCACCGACGACCGCCGGCCGTTCGGCGCGGGCATGAGAGAGGGGAGGTCCGATTCCGCCGAGCAGGCCCGGCGGATGGTCGAGGTCGTGCCCGATGCGCACTGGCGCTCGACGGCCATCGAGGCCGACGATGACGCTGCCGCGCTGGACGTCACGGTCGACGGGCATACCAGCGACGGCGGTGCGGTCGTGGTGGACAGTGCACAGGTCGTGGTCGTCGACGACGACGGGTTGGTGCTGCGGGCGATGTTCTTCGAGCCCGGCCAGCGCGAGGATGCTGTGGCGGAGCGTCGCGCGTGGTCCGCCCACCTGCGCCAGGCGCGCTTTCAGGCCGAGGTGATGTCCGCGCACGACCCCGAGCGGATGCGCACCGAGCTCTACGCCCCGGCGTTCACCTCGGTCGACCATCGGACCGCGGGCGCGCCGGCGCTGACGGGCGCCGATGCGATGGTCGGGTCGCTGGGCCCAGTGTGGGAGATGGCACCGGACACGACGGTCGCCGTCGAGGTCGTCGCCGTCGACGGGGACCGGCGGGTGGGCCGGCTGCTGTGGCACGGCCATCTCCTCAATGGCGGCGGCGAGTACCAGGTCGAGATCTGGACCGTGACGACGATCGACGGGCTTCGTACCCTCAGAAGCGATATCCATGGCTCGCGGGAGGAGGCCGAGGCCGCCTTGCGCGCCCGTGCGGATGACCGGCCCGATCGCGTCGCCCGCGACGACGTCCACGCCAGCGTGGAGGCGCAAGCGCCACCGTCGGGCCCAGAGGCCGCCGACGGGGCGGTCACGCTGGCGGCCGGCGTGGCGCGGACGCGCGCCGTGGAGGACGCCGTGCGCTGGGTGGCCGCCGTCCATGCCCGCGACCTCGGGGAGATCGCCGCGATGTGGGCCCCGGACCTGCGCCGTGAGGACCACCGCCCGGGGTTGCGCCATGTCGTCGTGGGCGCCGACGCGGCCACCGAGGTGTGGCGAAGGATCTTCGCCAGCGTCCCGGACGCGCGCGCCCACGTCCTCGTCCTGGATGCGCGCGACGAGTTGCTGCTCATCCGGTTTCGCGTCTCGAGCGAGGCTCGTGGTTACGAGGTGGTCCACGACCAGGTGATCCACGCGCGCGACGGCCGCATGCTGACCGACGACGTCTACGAGGCGGGCGATCCCGCGGCCCGTGCGCGCTTTGTAGAGCTCGTCGGGCAGGTGGGGCAGGTCGCCAGCTAGCCTGCCCCGCCCCATGCCCGACAGGATCAAGGTGACCAACCCGGTCGTCGAGCTCGACGGCGACGAGATGACCAGGATCATCTGGTCGTTCATCAAGGAGCAGTTGATCCTGCCCTACCTCGATGTCGAGCTGCTGTACTACGACCTGGGCATCGAGAGGCGCGACGAGACCGCCGACCAGATCACCGTCGACGCGGCCAACGCGATCGCCGAGCACGGCGTCGGTGTCAAGTGCGCGACGATCACCCCCGACGAGGCGCGCGTCGAGGAGTTCGGCCTCAGGGAGATGTACCGCTCGCCCAACGGGACGATCCGCAACATCCTCGGCGGAGTCATCTTCCGGGAGCCGATCGTCATCTCCAACATCCCGCGCCTGGTGCCGGGATGGACCAAGCCGATCGTCATCGGGCGCCATGCGTTCGGCGACCAGTACCGCGCCACCGACATGGTCGTCCCGGGGGAGGGAACGCTGACGCTGACCTATACGCCCAAGGACGGCGGCGCGCCGGTGGAGCTCGACGTCTATGACTTCCCCGGAGGCGGCGTCGCGATGGCGATGTACAACCTCGACGCCTCGATCCGCGACTTCGCCCGCGCCTCGCTGCGTTATGGCCTCGACCGCGGCTATCCCGTCTACCTCTCGACGAAGAACACGATCCTCAAGCGCTACGACGGCCGCTTCAAGGACATCTTCGCGGAGGTCTTCGCCGCCGAGTTCAAGGCCGACTTCGACGCCGCCGGGATCACCTACGAGCACCGCTTGATCGACGACATGGTCGCCGCCGCGCTGAAGTGGGAGGGGGGCTACGTCTGGGCGTGCAAGAACTACGACGGTGACGTGCAGTCCGACACGGTGGCTCAGGGGTTCGGCTCGCTGGGCCTGATGACCTCCGTGCTGATGACGCCCGACGGCAGGACGGTGGAGGCCGAGGCGGCCCACGGCACGGTCACCCGCCACTTCCGCCAGCACCAGCAGGGCAAGCCGACCTCTACCAATCCGATCGCCTCGATCTTCGCGTGGACCCGCGGCCTCCGGGCCCGTGGCCGCATGGACGACACCCCGGAGGTCTCCCGATTTGCAGAAACGCTCGAGCGGGTGTGCATCGAAACGGTGCAGAGCGGAAAGATGACCAAGGACCTCGCGCTGCTGGTGGGCCCCGACCAGGTGTTTCAGACCACGCAGGAGTTCCTGGCCTCAATCGACGAGAACCTCCAGAAGGAGATGACCTGAAAACATGGCGACCCGAGTAGTAGTCACGGGCGCGGCCGGCCAGATCGGCTACGCGATCCTGTTCCGCCTCGCCTCCGGGCAGGTCCTGGGCGACGGGGAGAAGATCGAGCTGCGCCTGCTGGAGGTCCCGGAAGCGGTCAAGGCCGCCGAGGGCACCGCGATGGAGCTCGACGACTGCGCCTTCCCGCTGCTCGAGAGCATCGACATCTTCGACGACCCCACCCGGGCGTTCGACGCCGTGAACGTCGGCTTCCTCGTCGGCGCCCGGCCCCGCACGAAGGGCATGGAACGCGCCGACCTGCTCGAGGCCAACGGCGCGATCTTCAAGCCCCAGGGCCAGGCCATCAACGCCGGAGCTGCCGACGACGTCAGGATCCTGGTCGTCGGCAACCCGGCCAACACCAACGCGCTGATCGCGCAGGCCAACGCCCCCGATGTGCCCGCCGACCGATTCAGCGCGATGACGCGCCTTGACGAGAACCGAGCCGTGGGGCAACTGGCCAAGAAGCTCGGCGGCACGGTCGACGACGTCCAGGACCTCGTGGTCTGGGGAAATCACTCCCCGACGATGTTTCCCGACCTGTTCAACGCGACGTTCCGGGGGGAGCGCGCGGCCGACCAGGTCGACATGGCCTGGTATGAGAACGAGTACATGCCCAGGGTCGGCAAGCGCGGCGCCGAGATCATCGAGGCGCGCGGCGCCTCGTCGGCGGCGAGCGCTGCCAACGCCGCGATCGACCACATGCGCGACTGGGTGCAGGGCGCCGACCGGCTGCGTTCCATGGCCGTGCCCTCCCAAGGCCAGTACGGCATCGACGAGGGGCTCGTCTGCTCGGTCCCGGTTCGTTGCGCGGGCGGCGGGTTCTCCGTCGAGGAGGGCCTCGAGGTCGGTGACTTCGCCCAGTCGAAGATCGACATCACCGTCGCCGAGCTCCGCGAGGAGCGCGACGCGGTCTCCCAACTCGGGCTGGTCTCCTAAGCCATGTCCGAGGGACGCGCCGCTATGCGGCGTCCTTCGGATGCCAACCGCGGCCCTGCTTCTCCACGAGCCCGTCCTGGGCGAGGCCCGGCAGGACGCGGTAGAGGTAGTTCTGCTTGATCTTCATGGCGGCCGCGAGCTCGGGGATCGTGATGCCCGGCTGCTTGCGCACGAGGGCGAGTGCCTCCTTGGAACGCGTTCCCGTTCCGGGCGGGCGCCCGCGCCGGCCGGTGCCCTTGGTCGCTGAGCGCGAGGGGCGGGCGCGGCGCCGGGGCGCGGCGACGGTGCCGGAGTCGACCTTGCCGTTGACGCCCTCGAGTGCCTGAACCGCCGCCTCGAGACGCTGGGCCTCCTCCACGAGCGGGCGCAGTTCCTTCAGGCGCGCCTCGATCTCACGCTTTTTGTCTGCCAGAAAATCGGCCATTCCGAAAATCCCTTCCTGTTCAGTTGAAGAAAGAGATAATGACACACCCGTCAGTTGCTCTCCAACAGCTTCTTGAGCCGGGTGAGGCTGGCGGAGGCCTCGCGGTCGGGGATCCCTCGAACCAGGGCCCTGCTGGCGATCGCCCCCAGAGGGCCCAGCGGCGCCTTGAACTCGTTGCGGTATTCGAAGTGGGTCCCGCCCTCGATCGGACTGAGCCGGTATTCCGTCTCGGCGCGAGAGCGCGCGGGGCCGCGTCCCTTCCACACCGCGCATTCCGGCCGGTTGGCCGATTCGAGCTCCCACTTGACGTGAAAGCTCACCCCACGGATGCACAGCACCTGATCCATTGCCGTGTCGGTGTGGTCCTCCAACCGCCGGTGGATCGTCACCCACTCGTCGAGCCGCTCGGGATCCATGACGACGTCCCACACGGTCGCGGGCGGTGCGCCGATGTCGATACTGGTGACGACCTCAGACATGGGGACGGAATCTAGTGGGCCTAGCGAGCCGCGAGCGGCTCGCTCTCCTCCCACTCGCGCAGCGCATGCTCCACCGCTGCGGCGAAGGAGTGCACGCGGACGCCGAGAAGCTCAGGGGCCCTGTGGTCGCGGGGGAGCAGGTCGCCGGTCAGGCCATCCATCAACGGGCCGATGAGCGCGTTGTCCTCGCCGGCGATCGCCGCTGCCACCCTGCTGGCCACCGCCGAGGCCGAGAAGCCGAGGCGGATCGGCATGCGGCCCACGAGCATCAGGTCGCAGATGCCTTCGATGATCTCGCCGTAGGTCAGCGCCTCGGGGCCCGCGATGTCGAGTGACAGCCCACCGCGGGCGTGGTCGGTGCTCGCCGAGGCCACGAGCATGGCGATCACGTCGCGCTCGTCGATCGGCGCTGTGCGGTATCTCCGCCACGGGGGTAGCGGCAGCGCGGGGAGCCGTTCGACGAGGCGCACCAGGAAGCGAAACGAGCGCGAGCCGGCGCCGATGATGATCGAGGCCCGCAGCGCGACCGCCTCGTCGAAGCCCGCGAGCAGCGCCTCCTCGACCACGAGCCGACTCGAGAGATGGGCCGAGGCGCGGCCTCCCGCCGGGATGAGGCCACCGAGATACACGGCCCGGGCCACACCGGCCTCCCGCCCCGCCGCGACGAAGTTCTCGACCGAGGCGCGCTCCAACGAGCCGAACCCGTCGCCGGCGGCGCCCTCCATGGAGTGGATCAGGAAGTAAGCGACGTCAACGCCTCGCATCGCCTCCCGAAGGCCGGCTCCGGTCACCGCGTCACCACGGACGACCGAGACGTCGGCGGAGACCATCGAGGGGTCTCGCGCGAAGGCGCGCACGTCGTGTCCCGCGCGCTGGAGCGCATGGGTCAGCCGGGCTCCGACGAACCCGGTCGCTCCCGTGACGAGGATCCGCATCAGCTCCCGACCCTAGGTGCCGGGCCCACGATTCGTGCGGAGGATGCGGTGTCCTCTCGCTTTGTTCGAACCGCCCGCGAATGGTTTCCTGCCATTTGCGGGAACGCCTCGTTGCAGCCCCCGACCCGGGTGTGTTCTGATGCTCGCCGTCCCCTGTGCCACGCAGTCAGAACGGAGAATCGATGTCGAAGGTTCGGGTTGCGAAGGTCTCCTGCGAGCAGTGCTTCTTCCGTTGCAACATGCTCTGCGCGCTGCAACTCGATGCGCCCTGCCCCACCTTCCGCCCCGACCACCCCGAGGGCCTGCGGCCTCCCCAGCAGCTGCGATTCGAGTTCCGCCAGGAGCGCAATAGGCGAGGGACCTGGGCCTTCCCCAGCGCTCAGGAGCAGGCCGCGCTGCACGCCTGAGCTCCTCTGAGAGCAGGGCGCCGATGACCAGGAGATCCCCGAGCACCGCCATCGCCGTCTCGAACCGCTGCACGCGGGTAGGGTCGCGGAGTGCGCATCACGGTCCTGGGCAAGTCACCGTCGTGGCAGGACGCGGACGGCGCCTGCAGCGGCTACCTCGTGCAGGAGGCGACGCACACCCTCCTGCTCGACTGCGGCAACGGTGTCTTCGGCAAGCTGCGCGGCCGGATCGACTACGTCGACGTCGATGCCATCGTGCTCAGCCACATGCACGCCGACCACTTCCTCGACCTCGTTCCCTACGCCTACGCGCTGACCTACGCGCCCCGCCAGCAGCCCGTCCCGGTCGAACGCTGGCCGGGGACCGACACCCCGGCCCGGCCGGTCCTGCACGCCCCGCCCGGCGCACGCGACACGTTCCGCCGGGTCGTCGGCGCCTGGGGCAACGAGGACCTCGTCGAGGCCGCCTTCGACCTGTGCGAGTACACCGCCGCCGACCGGCTCGAGGTCGGCCCGCTGCGCGTCGGCCTTCACGAGGTCGACCACTTCGTCCGCGCCTTCGCGGTCGGGATCACCTCGAGCGCGGGTGGCGGGCGGTTCGTCTTCGGCGCGGACACCGGCCCGAGCGAGGCGCTGGTCGAGTTCGCCACGGGCGCGGACCTGTTGATGATCGAGGCCACGCTCCCGCGCCCGGAGCGCCAGGGTGATCGCGGACACCTCACCGCGACCGAGGCCGGCGATCATGCGGCCCGGGCGGGCGTCAAGCAGCTCGTCCTCACGCACATCTCCGACGAGCTCGACGAGCGGGACGCCCGCCGTGACGCCGAGCGGGCCTTCGGGGGCCCGGTCACGGTGGCTCGCGAAGGCGCGGTCTACGACGTGTGAGCCGCGGCTCTCCGGGTGGGAGCCGCCCCTCGAGCGGGAGATACCCTTCGGCGCGATGACAGGGGAGCGCGATCTGTTCGCCAACTTCGAGCGCATGCGCCGCGAGATGGACGAGCTGTTCGGCGACGTCTTCGGCGCGGCCCTCGCTCCGCACCGCCGGGGCGGCTTCTCGCCCGCGGTCGACGTCTTCTATGCCGACGACCCGCCACGCGCCGTGGTGCATGCCGAGCTGGCCGGCATCGACATCGACGAGCTGGGCCTGGAGATCGAGGGGCGCGAGCTCGTGATCGCCGGTCACCGACGAGCTGCCGAGGCCGAGGGCAGGGTCTACCAGCAGCTCGAGATCGACTTCGGCCCGTTTCGGCGCACGATCCCGCTCGGCGCGGAGGTCGTCGCGGAGCAGGCCGTCGCGACCTACCGCGACGGGATCCTGACCGTCGAGTTGCCGTTGGCCCGGCCCGAGCCCCGCTCGGTCCCGATCGACGTCGCGCGCAGCTCCTCGTGATCGAGATCGCCACCCCGGACGGGCCCCGAGAGGTCCCCGTGGGAGAACGGGACCTTCCCTCCCGGCTGCCGGTTCTCCCGCTCCGCGAGAGCGTGCCGTTTCCCGACGCACTCACCCCGCTCGCCGTCGGACAGGAGCGTTCGATCGAGCTGATCAACGACGTCCTGCAGGGCGATCGCACGCTCGTGATGGTGGCCAGCCGCGACGGGTCGATAGAGCAGCCGGCGCCCAACGAGCTCTACGAGGTCGGCGTGGTCGGCGTGGTGGCGAGGATGCTCAAGGTTCCCGACGGGACGCTGCGGATCCTCGTCCAGGCCGGCCAGCGCGTGCGCCTCGTGGGCTGGCTGGACGAGCGGCCCTACCTGGTGGCCCAGGTCGCCGAGCAGCCCGACGTCGCGTCGGCTCCCACCAACGAGCTCGAGGCGCTCAAGCGCAACGTCCAGCGGACGTTCGGCCAGATCGTCGAGGAGGTGCCCTACCTGCCGGAGGAGCTGCAGCTCGCGGTCGCCAACCTCGACGATCCGGGCGCGCTGTCGAACCTGATCGCGGGAGCGCTGCGGCTCGGGACCGAGGAGAAGCAGGCTCTGCTCGAGGAGGTCGACGTGGCCAAGCGGCTGCGCCGGCTCGTCGAGCTGCTGGCGCGCGAGCTCGAGGTGATCTCGATCGGCAGCCAGATCCAGAGCCAGGTTCAGGGAGAGATCGAGAAGGGCCAGCGCGAGTTCGTGCTGCGTCAGCAGCTCAAGGCGATCCAGGACGAGCTCGGCGAGTTCGACGAGTCGGCGGCGGAGGCCGGCGAGCTGCGCGACCAGCTGGCCGCGATCGCCCTGCCCGAGGAGGTTCGCAAGCAGGCAGATCGCGAGCTCGCACGGCTCGAGAACCTTCCCCCCCAGGCAGCGGAACACGGCGTGATCCGCACCTACCTCGAATGGATCGCCTCCCTGCCGTGGGACTCCGAGACCGAGGACGACCTCGACCTCGCTCACGCGCGCGGGGTACTCGACGCCGACCATTACGACATCGAGCAGGTCAAGGAACGCATCCTCGAGTTCCTGGCGGTCCGCAAGCTCGGTGGCGGCCGGGGGGCGACATCCGGCGGTTCCATCCTCTGCCTCGTGGGGCCACCCGGCGTCGGCAAGACGTCGCTGGGCCGCTCGATCGCCCGCGCGCTGGGCCGCGAGTTCGAGCGCATCAGCGTGGGCGGCATGCACGACGAGGCCGAGATCCGCGGACACCGGCGAACCTATGTCGGCGCCATGCCGGGCGTCATCATCCGCGCGTTGCGCGATGCGGGCTCCAAGAACCCACTGTTCATGATCGACGAGATCGACAAGATGGGCTCGGACTTCCGCGGCGATCCGTCCAGCGCGATGCTCGAGGTTCTCGATCCCGAGCAGAACGCGACCTTTCGCGATCACTACCTCGATCTGCCCTTCCCGCTCGACAACGTGATGTTCGTCTGCACGGCGAACGACCTCGACCGTGTCCCGGGTCCGCTGCGTGATCGCATGGAGCTCACGTTCCTGGCCGGATACACGGAGGATGAGAAGCTCGAGATCGCCCGCCGCTATCTGGTGCCCCGTCAGATCGAGCGCAACGGCCTGCGCAAGTCGTGGATCGCGATCGGCGACAGGGCGTTGCGCATGATCATCTCCGAATACACGCGCGAAGCCGGGGTACGGCAGCTCGAGCGCGAGATCGGCGCCGTGTGCCGCAAGGTGGCGCGCAAAATCGCCGAGAACGGCCGCAACGGGAAGGTCTCCATCTCCGAGGCTCGCGTGCGCGAGCTCCTCGGCAAGGCTCGCTTTCACCACGAGGCGCGGCGGCGCACGGCGGTGCCGGGCGTGGCCACCGGACTGGCGTGGACGCCGGTGGGAGGCGATGTGCTGTTCATCGAGGCCACGGCCGTCCCCAGCGGATCGCATCCTCCCAAGCTGCAGCTGACGGGGCAGCTCGGCGACGTCATGAAGGAGTCCGCCCAGGCGGCTCTGACCTGGGTCCGCGGCCATGCGGCCGAGGTGGCGCCCGGCCTGACCAGCGACTGGTTCGACAGCCACGACCTGCATCTGCACGTTCCCGCCGGGGCGACGCCCAAGGACGGCCCGAGCGCAGGCATCACCATGGCCGCCGCGCTGAGCTCGCTGATGTCGGGCCGCTGCGTGCGCGACGACGTCGCGATGACCGGCGAGATCACCCTGACCGGCCAGGTGCTGCCGATCGGCGGCCTGAAGGAGAAGGCGCTGGCGGCGCAGCGGCTGGGCATCGCCTGCGTCATCGCTCCCGCCCTCAACGAAGCCGATGTCGACGAGATCCCCGAGCACCTGCGGCGCGAGATCGAGTTCCGGTTCGTCTCGGAGATCTCCGAGGTGCTCGATATCGCGCTGGAGCGCCCGAAGGTGGCGCGTAGGAGACGAGGGCATCCCCTGGCGGGCGAGCGGGTATAGGATCGCCAATGGCCTGCAAGCGACGTGAGATGAGGATGGCGAATGGCAGCTAGGAAGAAGGCCGCCAAGGCTGGTGCCGCGGCGGCCGCTCCGTACGTGCAGCGCGTGATCTCCGACGAGGAGCTTCGCGACAATGTGCGGGTGGCGGTCGACTCGGCGCGCGAGGCCTTCGCGCGGCTGCAGGGCGGAAAGAGCACGCCCAAGACCGTGCTCGACGACAAGAAGTTCCATCGCGAGGTGTCCAAGGCCGCATCGGCGCTCAAGGACGCCAGCGATTCCGTGCGCGAGGGGCCCAGGAAGCGCAAGCGCAAGGGCGGCCTGCTGCGCAAGCTGCTGTTTCTCGCGGTCGCGGGCGGCGCTGCCGTCGCCGTCAGCGAAGACCTGCGCAACAAGGTCCTCGACACGCTGTTCGGCAAGGAGGAGGAGTTCGACTACACGTCCTCCACCCAGCCCACCAGCACCCCGCCGGCCCCCAAGGAGGAGACGGCGAGCGCCTCCTCCTAGCCCTGGCGGGCAGAGAACGCCGTGCGAGAGGGCGCCGATGGCGCCCTCTCGTGCGTCTTTACCGGTCGGCCGACAGCTTGGGAGAGCTCCACGGCGTCGCGAGCCGGCCGGCGAGCTCTCCCCCGAGGTCGTCGATCGCCACCCGATGCTGGGCCAGCGAATCCCGGTCGCGGACCGTGACGGTGCGGTCGTCCAGCGACTCGTGATCGATCGTCACACACCACGGCGTGCCGATCTCGTCGTGGCGGCGATAGCGCTTGCCGATCGATCCGCTCTCGTCGTACTCGGTCTGCAACAGCCCCTTGATCGAGTCGACGACCTCGCGCGCCAGCTCGGGCTGGCCGTCCTTGCGCACGAGTGGCAGGACCGCGACCTTGATCGGCGCCAGCCGCGGATGCAGCTTGAGGACCGTCCGCGTCTCGCCCTCGATCTCCTCCTCGTCGTAGGCGTCGACGAGAAACGCGAGCGTCGCGCGGTCCGCGCCGGCAGCGGGCTCGATCACGTGGGGCACGTAGCGGTCGCCGCTGGCCTGGTCGAAGTACTCGAGCTTCTCGCCGGAGTGCTCGGCGTGCTGGGTCAGGTCGAAGTCGCCGCGGTTGGCGATGCCCTCGAGCTCGGACCAGCCGATCGGAAACAGGTACTCCACGTCGCTCGTGCCGCTCGAGTAGTGGCTGAGCTCACCGTCATCGTGAACGCGCAGCGTCAGGTGGTCGGGGCGGATGCCCAGCCGCTCATACCAGCCCAGCCGCTCCTGACACCAGTACTCATACCAGCGCTCCGCGTCGGCGGGCGGGACGAAGAACTCCATCTCCATCTGCTCGAACTCGCGGGTGCGGAAGATGAAGTTCCCCGGCGTGATCTCGTTGCGAAACGACTTGCCGACCTGCGCGATGCCGAACGGCGGCTTCCTGCGGGAGAACTGCAGGACGTTCTTGAAGTTGATGAAGATGCCCTGCGCGGTCTCCGGGCGCAGGTAGGCCACCGAGCCTGACTCCTTGACCGGGCCCACCGTCGTCTCGAACATCAGGTTGAAGTCGCGCGCCTCGGTCAGGTCGCACTGCTCGGCCTCCCCCGGATGCCTGGAGGGCTTCTGCGGGCACTGCAACTGGTCGAGGTGGTCGGCCCGGAATCGCTGGTGGCAGGTGCGGCAGTCGATCAGCGGATCGGTGAAGCCGGCGAGGTGGCCGCTGGCCTCCCAGACGCGGGGGTGCTGGAGGATCGCCGAGTCCAGGGCGACGATCTGATCGTGCTCCTGGAGCATCGATCGCCACCACTCGGCCTTGACGTTGGTCTTGAGGAGCACCCCGTAGTGGCCGTAGTCATAGGTCGAGCCCAGGCCGCCGTAGATCTCGCTCGAGGGGAAGATGAAACCCCGCCGCTTGCACAGCGCCACGATCTTCTCCATGGTCACGACGTCCGCCATGGTGGGCACCCTACCCTTGGTCTGCCCCATGCCCATCTATGAGTACAAGTGCAAGAAGGGGCACGTCTTCGAGGTCTTGCAGCGCATGGCCGACGACCCGGTCTCGACGTGCGAGAGGTGCGGCGCACCCGTCCAGCGTGTCTTTCATCCGATCGCCGTCCACTTCAAGGGCTCGGGCTTCTACAACACCGATTACGGCACCAAGAAACGCGCGCGCGAGACCGAGAAGTCCGCTGCCGACGGCGCCGCCAAGACCGATGCGAAGGCCAAGGAGGCCAAGAAGGAGAAGAAGGACGCCGCGAAACCGGCGTCCGCGGGCGACAAGAAGTGACGGGCGTCGCGCCGCGTGCTCAGCCGCGCAGGAACCGGCTGACCTCGCGCTGTCTCTCGGCCCGCGAGACGACCAGTCCGGCGCCGCCGTCCGGGAGCGTGACCCCTCCCGGTTCGGGCCTGAGGATCTGGGGCCTGGGGGAGCCGGCGATGCTCAGGGCCCCCACCAGGCCGAGCAGCGACGGCCCGCCCATGTCCGAGCGGATCGCCTGGGGCGCGTTCCACGCCACCCACGGCAGGCGGATCAAGGTCCAGGGCGAGAGCGTGCGGCTCTTGATCGCCGCGAGGATCTTCTGCTGGCGCCGGGCGCGCGTGAGGTCGTCCTCGGCGGGTCGGCAGAGGTTGTGGCGCGTCCGGGCGAGGGCGAGGGCCTGCTTGCCGTCGATGTGATGCTCGCCGGCCTTCAGTCGCAGCGTGTAGCCGCCGTTGGCTCGGCCGCCGTTGATCTTCGAGAAGACGCAGCCGCCCTTGAAGTCGATTCCTCCCATCGAGTCGACGAGCTTGGGGAAGTTGGCGAAGTCGACCTCGATGACGTGGTTGATCTCGATCCCGAGATACTGCTTGATGGTCCGTACGGACAGCGCGGCGCCGCCGAACGCGAAGGCGGCGTTGATCTTGTCGCGGCCGTGGCCCGGGATGTCGACGACGGTGTCGCGCGGGATCGACAGCCGCGCCGACGCTCCGGCGCCCGTGCGGATGAGCAGGATGCTGTCCGAGCGGCTGGGCGCGCCGATCGTCTGGGCGCCGGGCTCGGCCTGGCCCTTGACGCGGGCGTCGGAGCCCAGGACGAGCACCGTGCTCTTCGAGGTCAGCGGGAACCCCCCGTCCAGCTCGCCGTCGACGGCCCCGGACAGCTTGCCGGACTCGATCTGCGCGCTGACGAGGAACAGGACGATCGACAGCACGATCCAGCCCGCCAGCGCGAGCGTGACCCATCTGGCGACGCGGCGGGGGGTGATCGGCTTGCGGCCGGCCGGGGAACCGCGGCGGGCGCCCTTCGGCTCGCGGCGGCGCAGCGTATCGAGCGCGTTGCCCGTCTCGCCACGGCCGAAGAGCCGGGGCCGCGCGCGGTAGCGCGTGTAGCTCGGTCGGTCGCCCGGAGGCCGGGGCGGCCGTGGTCCTGAGGCCATGGCGGGAGGGTAGGGTGCCGCGGATGCCGGGAGACTGCGTCATCGGCGTGGACCTCGGCGGCACGAAGCTGCTCGCCGGGATCGTCGACGACGAGCTTCGCGTGCGCCAGCGGGCCTACCGGCCGGCGCCGACGACCGGTGTGCTCGACGCGCTCGAGGCGATCACGCGCGAGCTCATCCAATCCGCAGACCGTCGGGTCTCCGCGGTCGGGATCGGCATCCCCTCGCTGATCGATCGGGCCAGCGGCGTGGCGCGCTGGACGAACCACCTCGACCTCGCCGGCGTAGCCGTCGCCGATCTGATGGCCGACCGTCTCGATCTCCCCGTGACCGTCGAGAACGACGCGAACGCCGCCATGCTCGCCGAGCACCGGGCGGGGGCGGCCAAGGGTACCCGGCACGCGGTGATGCTGACCGTCGGCACGGGCATCGGGGGGGCGATCGTCGTCGACGGACGGCTCGTGCGGGGCGCGCGCGGTTCGGCGGGCGAGCTGGGCCACGTGGTCGTCGATGTCGACGGTCCGCCCTGTCCCGGCCATTGCCCCGGCCGCGGATGCCTGGAGACGGTCGCCTCGGGGACGGCGCTGGCGGCCGAGGGCGCTCGCGTGGCCGCGGCCGAGCCTGGCTCGGCGCTCGCACGGGAGGTCGGGGCGGGCCGGACCGTCACGGGCGCGCTGGTGACCGAGCTCGCCCACGACGGCGACGCGGGAGCGCGGGCGGCGGTCGAGGCGGTGGGGCGCATGCTCGGCATCGGCCTGGCGTCCATCGCCAACGCGCTCGACCCCGAGGTCATCGTCATCGGTGGTGGAGTGATCGCGGCGGGAGAACTGCTGCTCGGCCCGGCGCGCGAGGAGCTGTCGAGACGTGCGCTGCCGCCCGTCGCGGCGTCCGTGCGCGTCGAGCCCGCGCGCTTCGGCGCGGAGTCCGGCATGCTCGGCGCGGCGCTGCTGGCACGGTCGGGGGCCGTGGATGGCTGAGGGCGCGGCGGCGAGCGCGGGAGCGGGTCGGCTCGTCGTTTGCCCGACGCCGATCGGCAACCTCGAGGACGTGACGCTGCGAGTGCTGTCGGCCCTGCGCGACGCCGAGGTCATCGCCTGTGAGGACACGCGCCGGACGCGCGTCCTGCTCGACCGCTACGGCGTGAGCGCCAGGCTCGTCAGCTACCACGAGCACAACGAGGGCGCGCGCTCGGTCGAGTTGGTCGAGCGGATGCGCACGGGGGACGTCGTCGCGCTGGTCAGCGATGCGGGGATGCCGCTGGTCAGCGACCCTGGCTACGTGCTCGTCCGGGCCTGCGTGGCGGCCGGCCTGGCCGTCGAGGTGCTTCCGGGGCCCAGCGCGGCGCTGGCCGCCCTGGTGGCCAGCGCGCTGCCCGCCGACACCTGGCGCTTCGTCGGGTTCCTGCCGCGCAAGGCCGGGGAGCTGCGCGCGGTGTTCGCCGGGCCCGAGACCGTGGTGGCGTTCGAGTCGCCCAGGCGCCTCGCGGCGTCGCTGTCCGCGCTGGCCGAGGTCGATCCTCAGCGGCCCGTGGTCGTGTGCCGCGAGCTGACGAAGCTCCACGAGGAGGTGCGGCGCGGGAATGCGGCCGAGCTTGCCGAGCACTACGCGCAGGAGGGAGCCCCGCGCGGCGAGATCGTGCTCGTCGTCGGCGGTGCCGGCGTCCCGTCGGCCGCCGAGGCGTCGCCCGAGGCGCTGGAGGCGGTGCGCAAGCTCGTCGCCGCCGGAGCGCGCCCACGCGCCGCGGCCGGCGTCGTGGCCGAGCTCACCGGCGCCTCGGCCAACACGCTCTACGGCGCGCTGACGGGGGATTGAGCCCATCTGTGTCCCAACGCGCAGGCAACGCACCAGCTTTCTCGTCGCCTCGTGCCAATTCCCACGTCCGACGCCGGCGGCCGGCCGCGGGTCGCGTACCGTCGCGCCATGCTCCGCGTCCTCGCCTTGGCCGTGCTCATCACGGTCCTCGCCCCCGGTGTGGCGCGGGGCGCTCCGTGGCGCTGGCCGGTGGGCGGCCGGGTCGTCAGGTCCTTCTCTGTGAC
>JBBPZE010000079.1:0-11076 GCA_038199185.1 Solirubrobacterales bacterium | reverse complement strand
GCCGCCCGCCGAGCGAGCTCCTCGCGCGTCGCGGCTGGGGGGACGGCTCTCGTGGTCGGCGCGTCGGTCATGACACCGATCGTAGTCGTAGCCTGGTGGCGATGATCCCTCTGCGCTCGACTCGGACATGGGCGATCGCGCTGATCGCCGCCCTGGCGGTCGGCGCTGCCGTGGTCCTCGGGGTCACCGGAGAGAGCGGCGGCCCGGAGCGTCCACTGGCGCTCCCCGCCCCGTCGGCGCTGCCGGCCGCCCCGGGCTCGCACGTCGTCGTGGTGATGATGGAAAACAAGGAGCTCACCGACGTCGTCGGCAGTGATGAGACGCCGTTTCTGGGAGCGCTCATCCGCCGGTCGGGGCTGGCCACGCACATGTACGCGATCCGGCACCCGTCGCTGCCCAACTACCTCGCGCTCACCGGCGGCTCGACCTTCGGGATCGACTCCGACTGCACCGACTGCCATGTCGCGTCGCACAACCTCGTCGACCAGCTCGAGGCCGCGCACCTGTCCTGGCGCGCCTACCTCGAAGACCAGCCCCGCCCGTGCTTCCGGGGCTCCACCGCCGGCGGCTACGCCAAGAAGCACAATCCCTTCCTCTACTTCGACGACATCGCCGACGACCAGGTCCGCTGCCAGCGCCTCGTCCCCTTCAGCCGCGTGGCCGCCGACCTGCGTGCCGGCGCGCTGCCGACCTTCGCGTGGATCTCTCCGAACCTCTGCCACGACACCCACGACTGCGCCCCACGCGTCGGCGACGACTTCCTCGCCCACCTCGTCCCCGCCCTGACACGCGAGCTCGGCCCGCACGGCCTGCTCATCGTCACCTGGGACGAAGGAACCAGCGACGCGGGGTGCTGCGGCGGGGCGGCCGGCGGGCGCATCGCGACGGTCCTCGCCGGACCCGACGTACGACCCGGCTCGCGCGACACCCAGCCCGCCGACACCTACAGCATCCTGCGCACCATCGACGCCACCCTCGGCCTTCCATCGCTCAGGCGCGCGCAGGCTCGCCGCCCGCTCGACGGGCTGCTGCGGCCCACCTCACCCGCGGTCCGCCCTCGCGCCGGGCCTCGCGACGGGTGATGGCGCTGACCCGGGCGTTTACTTATTGTTCGCTTCGTGGCCAGCATTGGTGATGTCGGTCGCGACGGGATTCTGCGGGGCGGCAGCCCGTTCCCTCCCATCGCCGAGTACGGCTTCCTCTCCGACTGCGAGACGACCGCGCTGGTGGCGCCGAGCGGCAATGTGGAATGGCTGTGCCTGCCGAGGATGGACAGCCCGAGTGTCTTCGGGTCGATCCTCGATCGCGACGCTGGTGGCTTTCGCATCGGCCCGGCGGACACGATGGTCCCGGTCGCTCGCCGCTACCTCCCGGGCACGATGGTCCTCGAGACGAGCTGGGAGGAGCGCGGCGGATGGATCGTGGTACGCGAGGCGCTGCTCATCGGTCCCTGGCATCACGACGAGGACCGCTCGCACACCCACCGCCGGGTGCCTACCGACTACGACGCCGATCACGTCCTGCTGCGCTCGGTGCGCTGCCTCAACGGCGAGGTGCAGACCGTCCTGGACTGCGAGCCGGTGTTCGACTACGGGCGCCGCCATGCCTCGTGGAAGTACACCGGGCCGAGCTACAACGAGCTCGTCGCGACCGCCGAGGGCTGCGACCTCGAGCTGCGGCTGGTCTCCGACATGAACCTCGGCGTCGAGGGCTCCCAGGCAACGGCCCGGACGCTCATGAAGGAGGGCGACTGGCTCTTCTGCGCCCTGGCGTGGAGCGAGCACGCGCCGCCGGGCGACTTCAAGGAGGCCCACGACCGGCTCGAGTGGACCGCGCACCACTGGCAGCACTGGCTCGACCACGGGGAGTTCCCCGACCACCCGTGGCGCTCCTACCTCCAGCGCAGCGCGCTCACCCTCAAGGGCCTGACCTACGCGCCGACCGGGGCCATGATCGCCGCCGCGACAACCTCGCTGCCCGAGAGCCCCGGCGGCGAGCGCAACTGGGACTACCGCTACAGCTGGATGCGCGATTCCACCTTCATGCTGTGGGGTCTCTACACCCTGGGCTTCGACTGGGAGGCCAACGACTTCTTCTACTTCGTCGCCGACGTGGCCGGCGGAGAGGACGACCTCCAGGTCATGTACGGGATCGCCGGCGAGCGAAGGCTGACCGAGCACATCCTCGAGCACCTAAACGGCTACGAGGGCGCGCGCCCGGTCCGCATCGGCAACGGCGCTTACGACCACGTCCAGCACGACGTGTGGGGGGCGGTACTCGAATCGGTCTACCTGCACACCCGCTCGCGCGACCACCTGTCCGACCGGGTGTGGGTCATGCTCAAGAAGCAGGTAGAGCGCGCGCTCGAGGTCTGGCGCGAGCCAGATCGCGGGATCTGGGAGGTCCGCGGCGAGCTGCGCCACTTCACCTCCTCCAAGGTGATGTGCTGGGTCGCCGCCGACCGCGGCGCGCGCCTCGCCACCCTACGCGAGGAATGGGGGGCCGCCGAGCGCTGGCAGGCGGCCGCCGACGAGATCCACGCCGACGTGTGCGAGAACGCCCTCGACAAGCGCGGCGTCTTCTGCCAGCAACTACGACACCGACGCGCTCGACGCCTCCTGCCTGCTCATGCCCCTCATGCACTTCCTGCCCGCCGAGGACCCGCGCATCCGCGCGACGGTGCTCGCCATCGCCGACGAGCTGACCGAGGACGGACTCGTCCTGCGCTACCGCGTGGAGGAGACCGACGACGGCCTCCCGGGCGAGGAGGGAACCTTCGCGATCTGCTCGTTCTGGCTGGTCTCCGCACTGACCGAGATCGGGGAGATCCGCCGCGGCCGCGAGCTGTGCGAGCGGCTGCTCGGCTACGCCAGTCCACTCGGCCTCTACGCCGAGGAGATCGAGGCACGCACGGGTCGCCACCTGGGCAACTTCCCCCAGGCCTTCACCCACCTCGCGCTCATCAACGCGGTCATGCACGTCATCCGCGCCGACGAAGAGATGCAGGCCGGCGGAACGATCGTCGCGGCCCCCCGCGGAGAGAGCGCCACCGGGGCGTGAGCGGTCGGCGGTCTCCGCTGGGTGTGCCGCGTCACCACTACGCTCATGCGACGTGGACGCGGAGAGGATTCTCGCCTTCCGGCTCGCCCGGTCCGGGCTCGCCCGCCGCCTCGCGGCGAGCCTGGCCGACGCGGCGGCGTGTCCCGTTTCCGACTTCTCGCGCGACGCGGCGCTGCTGGCCCTGGCCGCGCGCCGCGAAGGGGTCTCACGCGAGCGGTATGACCGGGCGGCCGACCGCGGCGATCTGGTCATCGCCCACATCGTGCGCGGGGCGATCCACGCTCTCGCGCCCGGGGATCTCGCGCTCTACGGGCGGGCGCTGCTCGCGACCGACGAAGGCGAGCTGGCCATACAGCTCGGCCAGCAGGTTCAGCGACTGGCGGCTGAAACGGGATTCTCGGTCAGCGACGCGCTCGAGGAGGTCGCCGAGGCGACCGCCGATGCGCTGGCGGATCGCCGTGCGCTGGGCAAGAACGAGCTCCACGACGCGCTCCGCGAGCGCGTCCGGGGTGACCTGATGCCGTGGTGCAGCGGCTGCAAGAGCCATCACGTCGCTCCGATGCTCTGGCGATACGGCGGCGTGAAGGCGGGCGCGCGGCTCGACTCCCAGCGCCGCTACCTGCTCGGCCAGCCCGGTCGGACCCCGTCCGGCGCCGAAGCCGTCCGCCGCTTCCTTCGCTTCTACGGCCCGGCGACCACCCCGACTTCGCCCAGTGGGCCGGCATTACGAAGCCCCACGCAGGGCGACTCTGGGAGCGGGTCGCGAGCGAGCTCGTCGACGTCTCGGTGGGCAAGGACGAAGCGTGGCTGCTGAGCGGCGACGCCGGCGATCTCCGATCGCCCCCGACGCCAGAGGGCGTCCGCCTGCTCCCGCCCGGCGACCCCTACCTGCAGAAGCCAAACCGAGCGCTGCTCGCGCCGGAGACCGAGCTGCGCAAGCGGCTGTTCCGGCCCGTGGCCAGCCCCGGCGCCATCCTCAAGGACGGCAGGCTCGTCGGGCTCTGGCGGGTGACGGCCCGCCGAGACACGGCCGAGATCGCCATCGAGAGGCTCGGTCGGCTCGCACGCACCGACCTCGAGGACGAGGCGCACAGGGTTGCCGAGCTGCGCGGCGCGTCCAAGGCTGTGCTCGACTGACTCGCGCGGCTGGCGCACGATCCGCATGGTCGGATGTGCGTGGGAATCGCCCCTCTACGTCGCGGCGAAGCGGTAGCCCGACGCCCGAATCGGTGTGGATGTACCGCGGACGCTCGACCATCGGCGGCTCGATCTTGCTGCGCAGGCGCGCGATGTGGGTGCGCAGCGTCTGCACGTCATCGGCGTACCGCGGCCCCCAGACCTCGTTCAAGAGCGTCCGGTGCGTCAGGAGGCGGCCACGATTGCGGACGAGCATGCGCATGAGGTCGAACTCGATCGGCGTGAGGTGCACGGCGGCGCCGTCGCGGCGCACGACCCGCGCCGCGAGATCGATCTCAAGGCCGTCGAAGGCGAGGACGGGCTCCTCGGCCCCCGAGCCCGCGCGCCGGAGCGCCGCCCTCAACCGCGCGACAAGCTCCCGTGAGCCGAAGGGCTTGGTCACGTAGTCGTCGGCGCCCGCCTCGAGCGCTCGGACCTTCTGCTCCTCCTCACCCACGGCCGAGAGCACGAGGATGGGCATCGTGCTCCACTCCCGCAGGCGCCGGCAGACCTCGATCCCGTCGCCGTCGGGCAGCACGAGGTCGACGATCGCCGCATCGAGCGGCCCCACCGCGGCCTCGTCCAGCGCCTCGGCCGCGGTCGAGGCCGGCACGACCTCGAAGCCCGCGTCGCGCAGGACGACCCGCAGCGCACGCAGGATCTGCTGCTCGTCATCGCAGACGAGCACGCGCTCGGGCGTCGTCACCGCGCAGCGCGCGTCGGTTGGGAGGGCCCTCGAGAGGTCGCCTCGGCCGCCGGCACCGGAAGCTCGAAGACGAAGGTCGCACCCTGCGCAGGCAGCGACTCGAGCCACAGGCGACCGCCGTTCGCCTCCACGAACCCGCGGGCGATCGCCAGCCCGAGTCCCGAGCCGCGGCCTTCCGTGCCGCCGCTTCCCGCCTGGTAGAAGGGCTCGAACACGCGCTCGAGCTGGGCGGACGGTACGCCGGGCCCCCGGTCGACGATCCGGACGAGAATCCGGTTCGCGCCCCCGCGCGCGCGGACGGAGACCGGGTGACCGCCGGAATGGCGCAGCGCGTTCTCGAGCACGTTGGCGACCGCTCGCTCGAGCTGAGCCGCATCCGCCCGCAGCAGGGGAAGCTCCTTGCCCAGGGACAGGGCAACCGCGCCGCCGCTCGCATCGAGCTCCTCGGCGGCGGACTCGATGACCTCGTCGATCGCGCACCACTCCCGCCGCGGCTCGGCCGCCCCGGCCTGAAGTCGGGACAGGTCGAGGAGGTTGTCCACCAGCCGCGCCAGGCGCCCCGCCTCCTCGCGGATGACGCTCGCCATCTCCTCCCGTTCGGAGGCATCGACGCGCGGCGAGGCGACGGAGTCGCTGGCCGTGATGATCGCAGTCAGCGGCGAGCGGAGGTCGTGCGACACCGTGCGCAGCAGCGCCGTCTTCACGACGTCGCCGCGCCGGAGCGCAGCTGTCTCCACCACCTCGGAAGCCAGACGGACCCGCTCGAGCGCGGCCGCCAGCAGTGCCTCGAGGGCGGGAGCCACGCGCACCTGGAGCCGCCGCAGGACGCGCTCCGACGATGCCCTCGGCACCAGGAGCGTGCCGAGGCGCCGCGAACCGTCGCGCAGCGGGAAGGCGAGATGTCGGTCGTCGCTCTCGATCGCCTCGAGCTCGATGGCCGCCGACGGCAGTCCCAGCGCCTGCGCGAGGCGCTGGGCGGCGAGCGCCAGCGCCTCGTCGAGGCGATCGCCGCGCAGGAGGACTCGCGCCATTTCCGCGGAGAGATCGGCCTCGCGACGGCGCTCGTTCGCCTCCCGAGCCCGAGCACGTGCGAGGTCCGCGACCGAACTCGCCAGCCCCGCCGCAACGAGGAAGGCCACGAGCGCGACCCAGTTCTCTGGGTCGCGGATCGTGAAATGCCCCGCCGGCGGCAGGTGGAAGAAGTTGAACGCCGTGGCGCTGACGAGCGCGGTGAACAGCCCGAGCGCGAAGCCCCAGTTGGCCGAGATGAGCAGCACCGCCAGCAGGTAGACGACACCGAGCGACACGGCCGGCGCGATCTGCTTGAGCGGGTAGATGACCGCCGTGCACAGGCCCACCGCCGCGAAGGCGACGCCGAAGCCCACCAGCCGTGGCGGCTGATCGTCGAGGAGCAAGGCTGACCGCACGCGGCGCACGCTGGCTGCCAGGGTACTTCGCCCCCCTCGCGCCCGGTACAGAGTCGGCGTACCACTGCCGACGATGTCAAGGTCGGGGCGCGGGGCATTGACCGTGGTCGCTCTCCTCACACCCCACCGCCTGCGCTCGGATGCGCGGCGCCGTCCTCGGCCCGCAAGGCCACTCGACGGCTCGCACGCCGCGGCTCGCGGCCCCCGGCGGCGATGATGCCCCTGCGCTCGATCCCGACATGGGTGATCGCGCTGGTCGCCGCCGTGGCGGCCGCCGCGGCCGTGATCTTCGGGCTCGCCGGAGGGACCCCTGATCCGGGCCGCCGCCTTGCCCTCCCCGCCCCGTCGGCGCTGCCCGTCGCCCGGACCTCGCACGTCGTCGTCGTGATGATGGAGAACAAGGAGTTCACCGACGTCGTCGGCAACGGCGAGACACCGTTCCTGAACGCGCTCATCCGCCGCTCGGGGCTGGCCACGAGCATGTACGCGATCCGACACCCGTCGCTGCCCAACTACCTCGCGCTCACCGGCGGCTCGACGTTCGGGATCGACTCCGACTGCACCGAGTGCCACATCGCCGCACCCAATCTCGTCGACCAGCTGGAGGACGCGCACCTGTCCTGGGCCGCCTACCTCGAGGATCAGCCTCGCCCGTGCTTCTCCGGTGCTCACGCCGGCGGCTACGCCAAGAAGCACAACCCCTTCATCTACTTCGACGACATCGCCAACGACCCGGCCCGTTGCCGCCGCCTCGTCCCCTACGGCGACCTGGCCGCCGACCTCCGCACCGGTACGCTGCCCACCTTCGCGTGGGTGTCTCCGAACCTCTGCGACGACACCCACGACTGCGCCCCACGCGTCGGCGACGACTTCCTCGCCCATCTCGTCCCCGCCCTGACACGCGAGCTCGGCCCGCACGGCCTGCTCGTCCTCACCTGGGACGAAGGAACCAGCGACGCCGGCTGCTGTGCCGGAGCGGCCGGCGGACACATCGCGACCGTCCTCACCGGCCCCGATGTACGGCCCGGCTCGCGCGACGACCGTCCGGCCGACACCTACAGCCTGCTGCGCACCATCGACGCCGCGCTCGGGCTGCCGCCGCTCGGGCGCGCCCAGGCCCGGCGCCCACTCGACGGGCTGCTGCGGCCCACCTCGCCCATCCTCCGCCCCACCGACAAGCCCCACGCATGATCGGGTCGGGGGTTGCCGGAAAGTAAGACTGGTACCCTCCTTACATGCGGATGACGGCCAAGGGCCAGGTCACGATCCCTCAGGAGCTACGCGAGCGCTACGCCATGGGACCGGGTGCCGAGGTTGAGGTCGTCGCCCGTGAGGACGGTGCCCTCGTCCGCCCGGTGGCGCACGCCGGCGAAGGCTCGCGGCTCGTCGTGCGGCTGCGCGACCGAGCCGACGGCGGCCTCAGCGCCGACGAGGTGCTGCGCATGACGCGAGGCGACGACGGTTGACCACCCTCGTGGACACGAGCGTCTTGCTCGATGTCCTCGCTCCGTCCTCGTGGCGCGAGTGGTCCGAGGAGCACCTGGCGAAGGCCGCTGCGGACGGAGACCTCGCCATCAACCAGGTGATCTACGCCGAGGTGGCCGTCGGGTTCGCCAGCCAAGGTCGTCTGGAGCGCACCCTGCAAGGTGTCGGGCTGGTGCGACTCGGGCTCCCGTGGGCGGCATCGTGGCTCGTGGCACGCGCGTTTCTGGACTACCGGCGCCAGGGCGGGCCGCGCACGATGCCCCTGCCCGACTTCTTCATCGGCGCTCACGCAGCGGCGGCCGGTCTCCGCCTACTCACCAGGGATCCCAAGCGGGTGCACGCCTACTTCCCCGAGGTGCGGCTCGTCGCGCCGGACTGACGCTGGTCGCTCTCCTGGGCCTGCGGTCGCGGCGGCTCGCGCGAAGGTGGTGCTTTGGTCTCGTATCCCGAGGGGTCCACATCGATCGCGACGCTCGAGTCGCAGCAGGAGGGCTCATGCCCGTTCCCCCGCCCCGTCGCGCCGCCCCCAGGGAAAGGTCCGATCAGACGTATCTCGCCGGTCCCCAGTCGCAGGGACGCCGCGAGACCGCTGATGAGCGCCGTGCTCGGCAGAAAGACGAAGTCTCCCATCGGCAGGCGGACCTCAAGCGCGAAGCGGCCGAGCGACGCGACGCCCGAGCTCAATCTCGGGGTTGAAGCATCGAGCCAACGGAGCTCAGCACCTGCCCTCGCACGCCGACATGGACACGCCCGCGGCTTTAGCCCTGCGGGCGTCCCCGCGCCTCGGGAGGCCTACGACCGCGTAGCGCCAACGCGCCAAGCTCGAGCGGGGTCCTTCATCGGACGCGTGGCTGGCCGATAGAGCACGAGACGACCGTCTCTGGGCGCGCCGTCGGACCATAGCCAGGTAACTCAGCGGCGACCGACGCATTGCGGAGGTGAGCCGGGGAGGGAGCGACAGTGTCAGTTTCGGGTGCTCGTCCGCGCCGCAGCGGAGGTCGGGAGCACGACCTCGAGGATGCTCCGCGGATCCATGCCGAGCAGAGCGCAGCTGATCTCGATCAGTCTGCGGCTGATCTCGACCAGACGCAGTCAGACCGCGACCAGACGGCGGCGGATGGCGACCGGGGGGCCTCTGGCGAGGATCAGGCGGCGTCGGATGCCGATCAGCTTTCGTCGGCTCGCGACCAGCGTGCCGCGGATCGCGACCAGGCCGCGGCCGACATCGAGGGGGCCGACGATCCGCCCGGTGGCGAGGCCGAGGGGGCCCGCGACGCCTCGCGGGCCGAGCGGGCGGCTGGGACCCGGGAGCGCTCCTCGACAACGCGCGCCCGGGCGCACATCGCCGCCCAACGCGACGAGACCGCCCGCGCGCGCGACCTCAGCGCCCTGGCGCGTGACCGGGCCGCCGACGCCCGCGACCGCATCGCGGGGGCCCGCGACCGCATCACGGAGGCGCGGGCCGCGGACCTGACCGCATCCGGGCACGCCGGTGCGCGATTGGAGCAAGCGGTGAGCGTGCTCACCGGTCTGCGCTTGTCCGGGGCCCGTCTGCGGGCGCGGGCGGCGGACGATCGGGCGGCGGCGGCCGCCAATCGCGTGCGAGCGGCCGAAGACCGCCGGCATTCGGCCATCGACCGCCGACACGCCGGCCGCGACGAGCTCACCGGCGTCTTTCGCCGGGAAGCGGGCGAGCTGGCCTTGGAGCACGAGATCGACCGCGCCCGGCGCTCGGCCCGACCGCTGGTGCTCGCGATGATCGACGTCGACGAGCTCAAGACCGTCAACGACCGCGAGGGCCACGCGGCCGGCGACGCGCTCCTGCGCGACATCGCCCAGGTCATCACCTCGACCCTTCGCTCCTACGACGTCTTGGTCCGCTGGGGCGGCGACGAGTTCGTCTGCGCGCTCTCCGACATGACCCTCGAGGCCGCCCCCCGGCCCTTCGAGGAGGTGCGCTCCGCGCTGCGGAAGCGCCGTCCCAGCGCGTCGATCAGCGTCGGCCTCACCCAACTCACCGACGCCGACGTCCTGGGATCGCTCGTCGCCCGGGCCGACGCGACCCTCTATCGGGAGAAGGCCAACCCGGACCGCCACCTCACCCGCGCCCGCGCGGATCGCGCGACCGAGATCACCGACCCGCTGACCGGTCTCGGCAATCGCCGTGCCTTCAACCGCGACCTGGAACAGATCCTGCCCAGCGTGAGTCCCGGTCACGAGCTGATCGTCGCGATGTTCGACCTCGACGGCATGAGGCACTACAACGACACGTTCGGCCATGCGGCCGGAGACGCGCTCCTGGTTCGCCTCTCCGGGTGCCTCAGGGACGCCACGGGGAGCCAGGCGAAGTGCTACCGCATGGGCGGCGACGAATTCTGCCTGCTCGCCCAGCTGCACACCGAAGCCGGCGAGCAGCTCGTGCGTGCGGCTTGCGCAGCGCTGAGCGATTCGGGCGAGGACTGGCAGGTTGCATGCGCCTGGGGAATGGCGCGGATTCCCTCCGAGGCGACCGGCGCCAGCGATGCGCTCAGCATCGCCGATCAACGCATGTACGCGCAAAAGGCCAGCCGAGCGTCCGCCAGCAACCAAACCGCCGCCGCGCTGGTTCAGGTCCTCGCCGAACGAGACGCCGACCTGGGTTCGCACATCACCCATGTCGCGGAGCTGGCGATCGTCACCGCCCAACCTCTCGGTGTTCCCGAACACGAGATCACGCGGATCGGCCTCGCGGCTCAGCTCCACGACATCGGCAAGACCGCGACCCCCGAGAGAACCCTCGCCAAGCCCGGTCCACTCGACGACGCCGAATGGGCATTCATGCGCCGCCACACCATCATCGGCGAGCGAATCGTCGCCGCCGCGCCCTCGCTCGCCCACACCGCCAGCCTCGTCCGATCAACCCACGAGCGACCCGACGGGACGGGCTACCCCGACGGCCTCACCGGAACCGACATTCCGCTCGGCTCGAGAATCATCGCCGTATGCGACGCCTACGACGCCATGACCGCCACTCGACCCTACCGAGAGCCAAGAAGCACGCCCGACGCGATCACCGAGCTCCGCCACTGCGCCGGCACCCAATTCGGGCGCTTGTGCTGTGTCCGGGGGTTGGTGAGAGGCGGGATCCGCCGTGAGCGCGGGGTTCGCGGCCGACTCGCGCGTGCGCTGATGCGCATTGGTCGACCGCGGCTCCGAACGCCGCTCGAACCATCGCCGGGGCCG
>JBBPZE010000078.1:0-16847 GCA_038199185.1 Solirubrobacterales bacterium | reverse complement strand
GAGGCCGGATCGGGGGTCTGGTCCTCCGCGGGGGGCGCGGGACTGGGAGACGTACCCGTAACGTTGTCGGCCTGGGCGGGCTCGACCTCGGCGTTGGCCTTCTGGGGAACGCGAGGGTCGGCCTTGGGCCGCCCACCCTCCTGGACGGCCCGGGCCACCTCGGCCTCGGCCGCCTGGCGATCGCCGCCGCCGTCTGCGGTCACGAGCTTCTCGCGGCGCTGGGCCTCGGCCGGCGGCTCGGCCGCCTGCTCCTGCGCGGCCGCCGCAGCCGCCTCGCGGGCGGCCTGCTCGGCAGCCTCGCGGGCGGCACGGGCATCGGCCTCCGCGCGCGCCTTGGCCTCGGCCTCGGCGCGCGCCTTCTCCTCCTCGGCCCGGAACTGGCCGTAGTTCTCGGCCACGACGTCGCCGATCGCCGCGGCGATGACGCGACAGGACTTCATCGCGTCGTCGTTGCCTGGGATGACGAAGTCGATGCCGTCGGGATCGCAGTTGGTGTCGACCAACCCGATGATCGGGATGCGCAGGCGCTGGGCCTCGCGCACCGCGATCTCCTCCGTGTTGAGATCGACGACGAACATCGCCTGCGGCGGGCGCTGCATGTGCTTGACGCCGCCCAGGTTGGCCCGCAGCTTCGCCAGATCGGCCAGCGCCGCCATGCGCTCGCGTGTGGGCAGCAGGGCGAGCTGACCCTCCGTCTCGTAGCGCTCGAGATCGTGCAGCCGCTTGATGCGCTGGCTGATGGTCTGGAAGTTGGTCAGCAGGCCACCGAGCCAGCGGTGGTTGACGTAGGGCATGCCGGCCGACTCCGCCACCTCCTTGACCGCATCCCGGGCCTGCTTCTTGGTTCCGACGAACAGGACGGTTCCGCCCCGCCGCGCGATGTCGGCGACGAACTTCTGCGACGCGCGCAGCGCGATCTGCGTCTTGAGCAGGTCGATGACGTAGATGCCGCTGCGCTCCCCGTGGATGAAGCGGCGCATCTTGGGGTTCCAGCGGCGGGTCTGGTGGCCGAAATGCACGCCGGCCTCCAGCATGTCCCTGATGCCGACCTCGGTCGCCATGGGTGTTCTCCTTGTGTTGTGGCTGCTTGGGAAAGCCACCCCGAGGCGCGTGGGACCGGGCACTCCCGGCAGGACCCACGTCGCCTGACCCGGGATGGGTCGAAGACGAAATGAGGGGTGCAGTGTACGCCAGTGTGCCGGCGACGCTGCCCTTCTGAGCCATCATGGGCCCGAGCGCGCGCGACGGAGTGCGGCGCTGAGGTCCTCGGGCAGCGGCGACTCCACGTCGACCTGCGTGCCCGTGACGGGATGGGCGAAGGCCAGCCGGGCCGCATGCAGGAACTGGCGGGCCAGTCCCAGGTCGCCGGGCCGGCCGTAGTCGGGGTCACCGGCCACCGGATGCCCGATGGCCTGAAGATGCGCGCGGATCTGGTGGGTGCGGCCGGTCTCGAGCCGGACCCGCAGCAGCGTGGTCGAGGGCAGGACCTCTTCGATCTCGAAATGGGTCACCGCCTCGCGCGGGGCATCGGTGTCGGAGGACATGCGCGTCCGCTCGCGACGGTCGCGACCGAGGGGCGAGTCGATCGTTCCCGTGCGGGCGGGAGGACGGCCCTGTACCAGCGCGAGGTACTCGCGGGTCACAGCGCGCGTCTGAATGGCGTCCTTGAGCGCCCGGTGAGCCTCGTCGGAGCGCGCGACTACGAGCAGCCCGCTCGTGTCGCGATCCAGGCGATGCACGATGCCCGGCCGCTGGGGATCCCCGCCGGCGGCGCCTCGCGCCGCGAGGGCCTGGGCCAGCGTTCCCGTCCAGTGCCCGCGCGCCGGGTGCACGACCACGCCCGCGGGCTTGTCGACGACCAGCAGGTGCTCGTCCTCGTAGGCCACCGCGAACGCGGCCTGCTCGGCGCTCGCCAGCTGCGGCGCGGGCCGATCCTCATCGACGATGATCGCCTCGCCGCCGGAGAGCCGGTGTCGCTTCGGCCTGGCGACCCCGTCGACGAGCACCAGGCCGTCGTCGATGAGCCGCTGCGCGCGGGCCCGCGAGCCCAGAGGCCCCGCGAGAAACCGGTCGAGCCGCTCACCGGCGGCCTCAGCTGGGCTCGTCAGATCCATCGCCGCCGCGCTCCAGGACCCACAGCAGCGCCAGGACGCCGAAAGTGATGGCCATGTCGGCGATGTTGAACGCGGGCCACAGCGGGATCTTGATGAAGTCGGTGACGGCCCCGTCGCGCACGCGGTCGATGATGTTTCCCAATGCGCCCCCCAGCAGCAGACCGGTGGGTATCCACACGTAGCGCCCGCGGCTGTGCAGCGCGAACCACAGGACCAGGCCGGCCAGGGCGGCGAGCACGACGATCATCACGATCGGCTTTCCCGACAGCGCTCCGAACGCGACGCCCTTGTTGCTGACGTGCACGATCTGCACGCCGATGAAGACGCTGTTCTCCTCCCCGGGCGCAACCGACGACTGGACCCAGCGCTTGGCCAGCTGATCGAGCGCGACGACCGCGGCGAGAAGGATCGCCGCACGGCTGTAGGAGCGCGCCGTCGGCGACACGGCGGTCCCGGCGCTAGCCACGGATGGCCGAAGCGACCAGCCGCCCGACGAAGAACAGGACGAGGATCCCGATGATGGGGCTCAGGTCGAGGCCGCCGATGGGCGGCAGGAAGCGGCGGAAGATCCGCAGATAGGGCTCCGCGGCGTCTCGGATGAACCCGATGACCGCGGTGGTCGCGCGGCTGTAGGGAATCCGGCCGCCGAACATCTCGACCCAGCCCAACAGGATGTAGGCCAGGATGATCAGCCAGTAGACGGTGACCAGGGCGTCGACGTAGTCGGCGATGCTGGAGCGGACGGATCCGAGGACCAGCACGCCGCTCACCCCCTCACCGCCTCCATCGCGTCGAGGAAGGCGTTGCGGAGCCCGGCGTGCTCCAGCGCGGCGAGCCCGCGGGCGGTCGAGCCACCCGGCGACGTGACCTCGCGGCGCATCGCCAGGGTGTCGCCCCCACGCTCGCGCAGGAGCTCGGCGGACCCGGCGAGCACCTCGATGACCAGCGTCGCGGCAAGGTCGGCCTTCAGTCCGTGCTTGACGGCGGCATCGACCATCGCCTCGGCGACCAGCGCCACGTAGGCCGGCGAGACCCCCGTCGTCGCGGTCGCGGCACCCATCAGGCGCTCGGGGAGGACCACCACGGTGCCGACCCGCTCGAGCAGGTCTCGCACGTCGTCGGCCAGGGGCGTCTCCTCGGCGACGATGGTCACGCCGCGGCGAACCTCCACCGGGGTGTTGGGCATCGTCACGTAGAGCTCGGCCTCCGGGAAGGCGCCGCGCAGCGCCGTGACGCCCGTGCCGCCCAGCACCGACATGACTCGGCGGGCGTTGCCCGCGGTCTCCCGCGCGACCGCGTCGAGCTGGTAGGGCTTGCACGCGAGCACGACGAGATCGGCCTGCGCGGCGAGCTCGGCGTTGGAGGACGGCGTGTCGCCTCCCAGCTCCGCCACGAGTGCCGCGGCGCGGCCGGAGCCGCCGTCGGTTGCGAGCACCGGCTCGCCCCATCCCCGCGCCAGCGCACGGGCCATGTTCCCGGCGCCGATGAGCCCGATCTTCACGGGAACCAGCCTAGGACTGGTTGAAGAAGCCCTTCTCGATCAGCCGCGCGCGCTCCTCTGCGGAGATCTCGACGTTGCGCGGCGTGAGCATGAACACCTTGTCGGCGATCCGCTGCATGCCACCGTCGAGCGCATAGGTCAGCCCGCTGGCGAAATCGATCAGGCGCTTGGACAGGTCGGTCTCGGAGCCCTGAAGGTTGAGGATGACCGGCACGTCGTCCTTGAAGCGGTCGGCGACCTGCTGGGCATCGTTGAAGGACTTGGGGATCACCAGGTGCACACGCTGCTCACCGTTGCGGCTCGGGGCGGCCGTGGCGGCGCGGCCACCGGCCACCGGCCGCAAAGTCGTCGTGCGCGCCGGCGGATCATCGTCGGCGAAGATGTCGTCGTACTCGTCGCGACGGCGGCGTGCCGACGGCAGACGGCGCACGGGCCGCTCGCGGGCCCGGTCGTCGAGCTCGGCCTCCGGTTCGGCGGCCAGCTCTTCCCCGTAGACATCGTGATCCTCGGCCAGGCCGAAGTACACGAGCGCGCGGTGCCAGGAGTCACGGAACGCCATCGTGAGCCAAGTCTACGCCGCCCGAGCCGATTTCCCTGCAACGAACGCTCCCTATCAGCGAAACAGCCGCGAACCCACACGAACGATGGTCGCACCCTCCTGCGCGGCGACGACGTAGTCCTGGGTCGTTCCCATCGACAGCTCCGGGAGCCCTCGCTCGGCGGCCAGCTCGCGAAGCGCGGAGAACCAGCGACGGCTGTCCTGTGGATCGGCGGCCGCCGGCGGCATGGTCATCAGGCCGACGACGGAGAACGGACCGCCGGCGCCTCGGTCGAGGAACGCGTCGAGCTCTGCGGGATCGACTCCGCTCTTGCCGGGCTCACGGGCCACGTTGACCTCCACGAGCACCTCGGTGTCCGGCGAGGCGTGCTTGCCGAGTTGCTCGAGCACCGAGTCGCTGGCCACCGAATGGATCCACCTGACCAGCGGCAGGACCCGCTTGACCTTGCGGCTCTGGAGCTGCCCGATGAAATGCCACTCCAGATCCGGATGCGCGGCCGCCTTGAGCTCGAGCTCCTGGGCGCGGTTCTCCCCGGCGATCGTCACGCCCCCGGCGACCAGCGCATCGAGCCCCGCGGCGTCGGCGTACTTGACCGCGGCGAGCACGCGGACATCGCGCCCCGCGGCGGTGGCGACCTCCTCGCGCACCTCGGCGAGGTTCCGGGCGACGCGTTCGGCGGTCACGTCCTCCACGCCACCCCCGCCTGCCGTCCGGAGGCCTCCCCATCGCGCCGGAAGCTGAAGTAGTCCGCGTCGCAGATGGTGCAGCGCCCGACGTCCTCGATGCGCTCGACTCCGGTGGCGGCGAGCCGCCGTGCCGCGATCGTCGCCAGGTCGAGCCTCGGGGATCGTTCTCCGAGCGCCTCACGCACCTCGTCACCTACCTCGTAGCAGCATCCCCGCGCCCCGGGCCCGATCACGGCGGCGAAGGGCTCGCGAGCCCCCATCTCCCGCAGCACTCGCACGCCCTCCTCGAGCACACCCGCGGCCAGCCCGCGCCAACCCGCGTGAAGCATCACGACGCCACCGTCGCCCGCGACGGCCACGGGCAGGCAGTCGGCCACCTGCACCATCACCGCGAGGTCCTCCCGCGTCGTGGCCTGCCCGTCGGCCTCCTCGAGCTCGGGGAGCGCGTCGTGAGCACGGCGGACCACGGTGCCGTGGACCTGGGCACCACGCGCCAGCGGCCGCCCGGCGATCGCCTCGACCGTCGTCAGCCCCGCCGCCTCGCGGACGTCACCCTGCTCCCGCGAGGTGAACACGACCGCTGCGCCGGGGAGGGTGACCTCGATCATCGAGAGCCGGGCGGAGACCACCGCGCTGTTGTAGCAGCAGGCCTACGCCAGGGCCACCGACAGCTCGGCATCGCGGTCGGGCGCCTCGCCGTCGAGCTTGGCGGCCAGCGCGCGGCCGAGCCTCAGTCCCATCTCGGGCCCGGCCGCGATCCCCTCGGCGAGCAGGTCGGCGCCGGAGATCTCCAGTTCGACGTCGCGCAGGCTCTGGAGCCAGGCGCGGGCCGCACCGGCCGGCCCGAGGGCCCCGGCGAGCGCCACCTGCTCGGGCGCACTCCCGCGGGCGGCGGCCGCGATCTCCGACGGCCGCCGTGCGGCGCTCAGCGTGTCGGACAGCGGCTGAGCGCCCGCCGCGGCCAGGACGATGCGCTCGCGCTCGCGGGCGGGAACCGACAGGTCGCTCAGCCAGGCGCGCAACCGCTCAGCCGGTACTGCCCCCGCCGTCGCCGCGAGGGCCAGAATCCCGCGGTGGCCGTCACGCGGCAGAAGCTCGAGCGCGCGGGACGCCAGCCCGCGCCGCGGCACCAGGCCCGCGGGCAGCAGTTCGAGCTCGTGGGCGGCGACCAGCGCGGCGAGCGCGTCCGGCTCCTCGAGCGCGAGCACGAGCTCGCGGCCGATCCGCGCCCCGGAGACCGTCGTCAGCGCGCCACCCGAGACCGCCTCGCGGGCGAGACGTTCTGTCCGCTCCTCGATGCCGAAGCCCAATCGGGCGGCGTAGCGGGCCAGCCTCCACAGTCGCGTGGGGTCGTCGGCAAACGAGCCGTCGTGCAGCACCCGCAGGCGCCGCGCCGCGAGATCCGCCTGGGCGCCCGCAACAGCATGAACGCCACCTGCGAGATCGACCGCCAGGGCGTTGACCGTGAAGTCCCGGCGCGCCAGATCGTCCTCCAGCGTGCCGGGCCGGACGTCCGGCAGGGCTCCGGGCCGCGCGTAGGACTCGGTGCGCGCGGTGGCGACGTTGACCAGCATGCCCGGCACGGCCACGGTCGTCGTGCCGAAGCGGTCGTGGACCTCCTGGACGTCGCCGAGGACACCGGCCAGCGCAACCGCGTCACCCTCGACGACCAGGTCGATGTCCTTGGGTCTGTGCCCCAGCCAGGCGTCGCGCACGGCCCCGCCCACGATCCAGACGTCCTGCCTCCGTCCGAGCGTCTCGAGCACGGCGCCGCCACCCGGAAGGGCGCGCAGGGCGGCGAGCACGGCGGCGGACATGCTCAGAGTGTCGCGAATCGGACTGGCGAATTCGATGTCCTAGCCTGACGATCATGGCCTTTCGCCATCGCGGCAGGCCGAAGTTGCGATGGGTGGCGCTGGCCGTTCTGCTCCTCGCGATCGCCGCGGCGACGATCGTCGTGGCCGTCTCACGCCGCGGGGGTGACGTCTCGAACCCCGACGTGGAGTTCAGCCAGAGCCAGACGCAGCCCGCCGTCCACCGTGCCGTGCAGAAGCCTCCGAAGAAGGGTCATCCGTCAGACGACGGGTTCAAGTGGCCGATCTTCGGCCTCGACCCGGCCCGGACCCGCGTGCTCGGGCTTCCCAGGGCGCTTCGCCCGCCGTTCCGCGTCGCCTGGAGGGTCCGCACCCACCAGCTGGTGGAGTTCACGCCCGTCCTGTGCGCCCGGTCGGTGTTCCTCCTCGGCGACAGTGGCGACCTCTACAAGATCAGCCGCTGGACCGGCCGGGTCCTGTGGAAGCGCCACCTCGGGACGCTCGCCGCCAGCTCGCCGGCCTGCAGCGACGGCGTCGTGTACTCCGTCCTGCTGCGTCGCTCGGGATCGTCCGCCGGACGGGTGGTGGCGCTCGGCACCGTGCGCGGCGAGCAGCGCTGGACGCGCCGGCTCCCCGCGCGAGCGGAGTCCTCCCCGCTCCTGCACAAGGGGATGCTGTACTTCGGGATCGAGGACGGTTCGGTCTTCGCGCTGCGGGCCAAGACCGGCCGGCTCGTGTGGCGGTTTCAGGCGGCGGGCGCGGTCAAGGGTGGCCTCGCCCTGGCGAAGGGAACGCTGTACTTCGGCACCTACGGCGGGCGCGTCTACGCCCTCGGACTGCGCGACGGCCATCAGGTGTGGCGCAAGAGCGTCGCCACGGGCGGACTGCTCGGCGCCGGCGCCGGCAACTTCTACTCCACGGCGGCGGTCGACTACGGCCGTGTGTACCTCGGCGCCACCAACGGCGCCGTCTACTCCCTGTCGGCGCGAACGGGCAGGCTCGCATGGCGCAAGCAGACCGGCGGCTACGTCTACGCCTCCCCCGCCGTGGGCGCGGTCGCCGGGGGCCCCGCGAGCGTGTGGATCGGCTCCTACGACGGCAACCTCTACTCGCTCGACGCCCGCGACGGTCGCGTTCGATGGAAACGGCACCTCGGCGGCAAGCTCTCCGGCTCGCCGACCGTGATCGGCGACCTCGTCTTCGTCTCGTCCTTCGACAAGCGCAGCAGCTGGGCGGTCGGAGCCAACACGGGCCGCGTCGTCTGGCGGTGGCATCGCGGCGCGTTCACCACGGCCATCAGCGACGGGCGGCGGATCTACTTCAACGGCTATGGGAGCCTGTACGGCCTGGACCCAAAGGGCGAGCGGTACGCGCGGGTGTCCGCCGGCCCGAAGCGGGCGGCGGGCGGCAGGCACGCGCGGAGGAAGCCCCGAGCGGCCCGGCGAGGCGGGGCGGCCGCGGGGAAGTGAGCCGTCCACAGGCGGCGCTGCCGGTCTCACCCCCGGCGCTGCCGGCGGAGGTGAGCGCCGACCTCATCCCCGGACCGGGATCCCCGCCGCCGCGATCGCCGCGTGGGCCTCGGCGATCGTGTGCTCGCCGTAGTGGAAGATCGACGCGGCGAGCGCCGCGTCCGCGCCCGCATGCAGGGCATCAACGAGGTGGCCGAGGTCCCCGGCGCCGCCGCTGGCGATGACCGGCACGTTGACGGCGTCGGCCACCGCGGTCGTCAGGGCCAGGTCGTAACCGTCCTTCGTCCCGTCGCGGTCCATGCTCGTCAACAGGATCTCCCCCGCTCCCCGCTCGACGCCCTCGCGGGCCCACACCACGGCATCGCGGCCCACCGCCGTCCGGCCGCCGGCCACGAAGACCTCCCACGCCCGATGTATCAAGCCTTGCGCCTCCGCCCGCCGTTCGTGACCGCGATCGGCACCTTCGGGCCGCCCGGCAACGGCCCGCGCATCGATCGCCAGAACGACGCACTGCGCCCCGAACACTGCCGCCAGCTCGTCGATCAGCTCGGGCCGCGCCACCGCCGCGGAGTTGACCGACACCTTGTCGGCGCCGGCATCGAGCACCGCCTGAGCATCGGCCACGCTGCGGATGCCACCGCCGATCGTGAACGGGATGAAGACGTTGTCAGCGGTTCGCCGCGCCAGTTCGACGATCGTGTCACGCCGCTCGTGGGTCGCCGTGATGTCGAGGAAGACGAGCTCGTCGGCGCCCTCGGCGTCATAGCGCTCCGCCAGCTCGACGGGGTCCCCGGCGTCGCGCAGATCGACGAAGTTCGTCCCCTTGACGACCCGGCCGGCAGCGACGTCCAGACACGGAATGACCCGCTTGAGGTGCACAGCACCCGAGGGTATTGCTCAACCCGACAGCGCCTCGTGAGCCTCGCGCACCGTGAAGCGATGCTCGTAGAGCGCCTTGCCCACGATCACGCCGCCCAGGTTGACCTGGCGCAGCGACGCGAGCCCCTCGAGGTCGGAGAGCTTGCCGATGCCGCCCGAGTACAGGAAACGACCGCGCACCACGGCCGCGATCCGCTGGACCTCCTCGAGGTCGGGTCCCTCGAGCATCCCGTCCTTGTCGACGTTGGTGTAGATGAACGACCGTACGCCGCGCTGCTGCAACCGCGCGATCACGGCCTCGGCGGTCATCTGCGTCGTCTCCTGCCAGCCCGACGTCGAGACGTTGCCCCCGCGGGTGTCGACCGAGACCATGATCCGATCGCGGAACGCCCCGAGGACGTCGTCGAGGAAGTCGATGTCGTTGAACGCCGCGGTCCCCAGGATCACGCGCTCGGCTCCGGCCCGCAGGGCATCGCGCACCGCCGGCAGCGAACGCAGGCCGCCCCCGTACTGCACAGGGACGGCGAGCTCGCCCACGATCTTCTCGAGGTGATGAAGGTTGCGGGGCTCACCCGTTCGCGCGCCGTCGAGGTCGACGACGTGCAGGAAGCGAGCGCCCTCCTCCACCCACGTCCTGGCCGCCTGCACCGGATCGTCGTCATAGACCGTCTTGGCGTCGAAGTCCCCGCGCACCAGCCGGACGGCCTTGCCCTCTGAGATGTCGATGGCGGGATAGAGGATCACGCCGGGACCCTGGTGCAGAGCTCGGTGAAGCTCCGCAGCAGCGCCAGTCCTGCGTGCGACGACTTCTCGGGATGAAACTGACAGCCGAAGATGTTGCCGCGCGCGGCCACCGACACGAACTCGCCGCCGTAGTCTCCCACCGCGGCCGTGTCCTCGCTGCGCTCGGGTGCGAACGAGTGCACGTGGTAGTAGGCCGCCGTGCTTCCCGCGGGCGTGAGCGGCGTGTCGCGCTCGAACCGCACCTCGTGCCAGCCGATGTGCGGGAGCTTGAGCCCACGCGCCTCGAGCGGCCTGACCGCACCGCGGAGCAGCGCCAGGCCCTCGGTGTCGCCGAACTCCTCAGAGCCCTCGTAGAGCAGCTGCATTCCCAGGCACAGCCCGATGACCGGTACCCCCGCCGCTGCGCGGCTGCGGATCAGCTCGTCAAGCCCCGTCTCGCGCAGGCGGCGCATGGCCTCGGGAAAGGCGCCCACGCCGGGCACGACCAGGCCGTCGGCCTCGCGCAGCGCCGCGTGATCGCCGGTCAGGCACGCATCGGCGCCCACCCGGGCAAAGGCCTTCTCGACCGAGCGGCGGTTTCCCGTCCCGTAGTCCACCAGCCCGATCATCAGTCGATGAGTGTGCCCTTGGTGGACGGCACCCCGGACTCGGTGGGGTCAATCGCCACCGCAGCGCGCAGCGCGCGCGCGAACGCCTTGAAGGCCGCCTCGATCATGTGGTGGGCGTTCGTCCCGGTCTCGACCGTCAGGTGCAGCGTCATCCGCGCGGTGGTGGCAACCGCCCGGAAGAACTCCTCAGCGAGCTCGTGGTCGAAGCCGCCGGTGAGCCCCGCGGGAAGGTCAGCGTCAAACGCGGTGAACGGCCGGCCCGAGATGTCCAGCGTGCAGCTCGCGCGGGCCTCGTCCATCGGCACGACCGCGTGGCCGTAGCGGTGGATGCCGGCGCGGTCGCCCAGCGCCTGGTCGAGCGCCCGGCCCAGCGCCAGGCCGGTGTCTTCCACGGAGTGGTGCGCGCCCGTCTGCAGATCGCCTGCGACCTTGACCTCGAGGTCGAGCCGCCCGTGCCGGGCGAGCAGGTCGAGCATGTGGTCCAGGAAGCCGACGCCCGTCGAGCGCGTGCCCGCGCCCGTCCCGTCCAGCGCCAGGCGCAGGGCGATGTCGGTCTCCTTCGTGGTGCGGCTGATCTCGGCAGAGCGGCTCACGGGGCGCCATTCTCCCTGACGCGCGCCTCCATGGACTCCGCATGCCTTCCGAAGCCCTCGGCGCGGGCGAGCGGGGCGCCCGCGCGCGCCAGCTCGCCCGCCGCCGCGGGCGGGATGCGGACCTCGGCCATCCGCCGGCGAAAGGCGCGCGGCGAGAGCGCGGAGGCGAAGCGCGCGGCCCCTCCCGTCGGCAGGGAGTGATTCGAGCCGGCGACGTAATCGCCGAACGCCACCGCGCTGGTGTCGCCGACGAAGATGCACCCCGCGTTGCGCACCTCTTCGGCCAGGGTCTCGGCACCGGCGCCCACGAGCGAGAGGTGCTCGGGGGCGAACTCGTCGGTGACCGCCAGGGCGGCCTCGGGCCCGTCGACGGTGACGACGGCCGCGACGGCCCCGGTCTCGTCCGCGAGGCTGAGCCGTTCCTGCACCCTGTCGAGCAGTCCCGCGTCGTCGGAGACCACCGCGACCAGCGTCCCTTCCCCGTGCTCGGCCTGGGCGAGCAGATCGAGGGCGACGAGGCCGGGGTCGGCGCCCGAGAACGCCACGACGAGCAGATCACTGGGCCCGAGAAAGCCGTCGATGCCGACATCGCCCGACACCAGCCGCTTGGCCTCCTGAACGTGCAGGCCGCCCGGGCCGGCGATCACGTCGACGGCCGGCACCGTCTCGGTCCCGTAGGCCAGGGCGGCGACGGCCTGGGCGCCGCCCATCCGCCACACCTCATCGACGCCGCACAGCGCACACGCGGCCAGGATCACGTCGTGGGACCCCGGACTGCAGACGACCACGTCGCCGACTCCCGCGACCCTGGCGCACACCACGCCCATCACGACCGTCGAGGGGTACGGGGCCCGGCCGCCGGGAACGTAGATCGCCGCCCGGCGCACGGGTCGCTCTCGGATGACGATCCGGTGGCCCTGCGGCAACACCAGCTCGGCGTCGTCGCCCAGCGATGCCTCGGCCACCAGCGCGACGTTCGCCATCGCGAGCTCCAGGCCGGCCCGGACGTCGGAGGGCAGGATGGACACCGCAGCGTCGATCTCGGCCGCCGGAACACGCAGCTCGCCGTCGAAGCCGTCGAGGCGCGAGACGTGGTCGCGCAGCGCCTCGTCGCCCTCCCGGCGCACCGCGTCGACGATCCGCTCGACCTGCGGCCGCACCGAGACACCGCCCGGGATCAGCGAGCGGAGGGCCCGGCCGGCGCCGGCGCCCTCAAGCCGCGCGACGCGCACGCAGCCGCTCCACCATCTCGTCGATCGCCGCCGCCCTGAGCTTGTGGGCAACGGGGTTGGCGATCAGCCGAGCCGTCGAGGTGAACAGCTCCTCGCGGATGACGAGGCCGTTCTCGCGCAGGGTCGTACCCGTGGCGGTGAGGTCGACGATCCCCTCCACCAGGCCGGTCAGCGGGGCCAGTTCGACCGATCCCTTGACCTCGACGATCTCGGCCTGGCGCCCCGTCTCCTCGAAGTACGTGTTGGCGGTCCGGGGGTACTTGGTCGCGATTCGCATGACGCCCAGCCGCCGGAGCGCCTCGTCCATGGGGTTCTCGCCCTCGACCGTGGCGATGATCATGCGGCAGGGGCCGAAGCCGAGGTCGAGCAGCTCGTAGACGTCACGCTCGGACTGCTCGGCGATGACATCCTTGCCGGTGATACCGACGTCGGCGGCGCCCGCTTCGACGTAGGTGGGCACGTCGGAGGGCCGCATCGTCACGATGCCGACGTCTCCAAAGAGCAGCTTTCGGTCGTTGACGCGGACCTCGGAGGCATCGACGCCGATGGCCTCGAGCGCATCGAGCGTGTCGCCCATCAGCGCGCCGCGCGGGACCGCGATCGTCAGTTGGCTCATGAGGACGACTCCTCGCCCGCCAGCGCCAGGTGCAACCGGTCGATCCCCAGCGCGAATCCGACCGCCGGCAGCGGTCGCCCGAACCGGCCCAGCAGGTCGTCGTAGCGGCCGCCGCCGCCGATCGGCTGCCCGAGAGCGGGATCGAGGACGTCGAACACCGCGCCCGTGTAGTAGCCGAGGCCTCGCGACAGCCCGAGGTCGAAGATGACTCGCTCCGCGACCGCCCCATCAAGCTGGTCGAGCACGCGCCGTAGCCCCGCCATCGCCTCGCGGACGGGGCCGTCGACGGCGTCGAGGACATCGCGCCCTCCGCGCATCTGAGGGACACGCACGAGCAGCTCGGCCGCCTCCCCGCGCACCCCCAGGTGATCGACGGCACGCTCCAAGCCGACGAAGTCTCGTGTCACGAGCTCGCGCTGCAGCGTGCCGATGGCGTCCTCCGGAAGGTCGAGGCTGCGCAGCAGCATGGGGTAGAGCGACGCGTCGCCCAGACCGATCCGGTAGCCCTTCAGCCCGGTCGCGTCGAGCGCCCGGCACATCACGCTCAGGACCTCCGCCGTGCCTTCGGGCGCGCGCACCCCCACGAGCTCGACACCGGACTGCAGGAACTCGCGCATCTGCCCGCGGTGGGGCTTCACCGCCCGGTACGCGTGAGCGGTGTAGTGAAAGCGCAACGGAGGCTCGGCGGCGGGGTAGCGGGTGGCCACCAGCCGCGCGATGGGCACGGTCATGTCCGAGCGCAGGGCGAGGACCTCTCCGTGGTCGTCGAAGACCCGGTAGGCGGGCTCCGCGCCGATGTCGGCGCGGCGCAGCACCTCCTCATACTCGAGCGTCGGCGTCCACACCTCCCCGTAGCCCTCGGCCTCGAACACGCCGCGCAGGGCGTCGGTGATCGCGCGCAGCTCGCGCATCTCGTCGGGCAGGACGTCTCGCGTCCCGGATGGGATGGGATGGATCACGGCGTCTCTCCTGCCGCAGGCTAGGCGTGGAGGGGCTGCGGCTGGTCGGCGGGCACGCGCTCGATGCGCGCGCCGAGGTCGCGTAGACGCGCGTCGATGCGCTCGTAGCCGCGGTCGATCTGACGGATGTTGCCGATCTCGCTATGCCCGTCGGCGCCCAGCGCGGCGATGAGCATCGCCATCCCGGCACGGATGTCGGGTGACTCCACCCGCTCACCGCGCAGCCGCGAGGGCCCGGTGACGATCGCCCGATGCGGATCGCAGGAGACGATGTCGGCGCCCATCTGCACGAGCTTGTCGGTGAACACGAGGCGGTTCTCGAACATCCACTCGTGGATCAGCACGGAGCCGGCGCACTGTGTGGCCAGGGCGATGGCGATCGAGGTCAGATCGGCCGGAAACGCCGGCCACGGCCCGTCCTGGACCTTGGACTTGTACTCGCCGAAGTCGCGCTTGACGACCATCTGCTGCTCGCCCGGGACGATGACATCGTCGCCATCGAGCTCGGTGACGAGGCCGAGTTGCCTGAAGACCAGGCGGATCATCCGCAGGTCCTCGGGGCGGGTGTCGCGGACCCGGAGCTCTCCGCCGGTCACACCGGCCAGGGCGATGAACGACCCGATCTCGATGTGGTCGGGCCCGACGGTATGCCGGCAGCCGCTCAGCTCGGCGGCGCCGCCCACGCGCAGGACGTTGGAGCCGATCCCGTCGATCGCCGCGCCCATCGCCACCAGCATTCGAGCGAGATCCTGGACGTGTGGCTCGCAGGCCGCGTTGCCGATGATCGTCTGTCCGGGCGTCAGCGCCGCGGCCATCAGGGCGTTCTCGGTTGCCATCACCGACGGCTCGTCCATGAAGACCTCGCCCGCGCGCAGGCTTCCGTTGCGAGCGAAGATCGAGATGTCGCGTTCGAGCTCGTGGTCGGCCCCGAGGCATCTGAACGCGTCGAGGTGCGGATCGAGGCGCCGCCGGCCGATGACGTCGCCCCCTGGGGGAGGCATCACGACGCGGCCGAAGCGCGCCAACAGCGGGCCGGCGAGCAGGAACGAGGCGCGAATGAGCTCGCTCAGGCCGCGGTCGATCTCGGCCCCGGCGACGACGGCGGCGGCACACAGGGCCACCTCGTGATCGGAACGCCACCGCACCGTGACGCCCAGGCTCTCCAGCAGCGCCAGCATCGTCCGCACGTCCTCGATACGCGGCACGTTGGCGACGACGACCTCGTCGGTCGTCAGCAGGCACGCCGCCAGGATGGGCAGCGCGGCGTTCTTGTTGCCGGCGGGCGTGACAGTGCCCGAGAGCGGCACGCCGCCTTCGATGACGAACTTCTCCATGAGGGGCTGCGCCCCGCCGGTCGGCGGCCAACGCTCGGCTAGGGTAACAAGCATGCCGCGTACGATTTCGCGCGACGAGGCCTGGGACCTGCTCAGCGAGTGGGTGACGTCGGATTCCCTGCGCCGCCACTGCCTGGCGGTCGAGGCGGCAATGCGCGCCTACGCCCGGAGGTTCGCGGCCGATGAGGAGCTCTGGGGTGTCACCGGCCTGCTCCACGATGCCGACTACGAGCGCCACCCCGACATGGACGACGAGGCGGCCGGCCACCCGCGGTCGATCATGGCTCACCTCGAGTCGATCGACGCCCCGCCGGAGATGGTACGCGCGATCGGATCGCATGCCGACTTCATGCACATCTCGCGTGATTCGCAGATGGAGAAGGCGCTTCACTCCGTCGACGAGCTGGCCGGCTTTCTGGTCGCCTGCGCCTACGTCCGGCCCGACGGCATCCGTGGCCTCGCGCCCAAGTCGGTCAAGAAGAAGCTCAAGCAGCCGTCGTTCGCCGCCGCGGTCGACCGCGCCGACGTTCGCAATGGGGCCGAGGAGCTGGGGATCGACTTCGACGAGCATGTCGCGTTCGTCATCGCGGCACTCGAGCCGCGCGCCGAGGCCCTGGGCCTGGCCGGCAGCCCTGCCGCCTGAAGGGCAGCCCGGCGGGCGGGGGCAGCCCTGCCGCCTGAAGGGCAACCGGGCGGGCTTGCAACATCGCTTGCACGAACACGCGTTCCGTCCGGCGCCCGCCGGACACTACCGAACACATGTTCCTCCTTCCCAGCCCGCGCCAGAAGGGCGCCATCACCGTTCATCCCGCCCTTCGGCGTGCCGCCGTCCTCGCGCGTGCCTTCATCCTCCTGGAGGACTCTCAGCTCTCCGGGGCGCACCCGCCCGACGGCGACGACCCCGTGCACCCGCACCGCGTGCCGCTGCAGCCCCTCACGGGAATGCGCCGGCCCGGTGCCGGGGCACCGCGGGCCCACGAATGCCTGTGTCCGGTGCTGCCCCGCAACACGGCCCGGCGGCCGAGCCGAGGTGGGCTGCCAGCCGCGAACAGGGCCGGAGCGGGCACGCGTTGCCCGGCATCCCGCTGATCGCCCCACGACGAAGGGCCGCTCCGGAGAGCGGCCCTTCTGTCAAATAAACCGGCGGCGACCTACTCTCCCGGGCCCTTGCGAGCCAAGTACCATCGGCGCTGAGGGGCTTAACTGCTCTGTTCGGAATGGGAAGAGGTGTCTCCCCCTCGCCATAGCCACCGGAACTCGTGAGAGCCTCGGGGCGGGCCTTGAAAACTGCAGGCGCGAAGCCCGAATATCACGCACCGGTTGCACACCGGCGCTACAAAAGTATCCGTCAAGCCCTCGACCCATTAGTACCGGTCTCCTTCACGCGTCACCGCGCTTCCAGATCCGGCCTATCAACCTGGTGGTCTACCAGGGGTCTTACTCCCTCGAAGGGATGGGAGAGCTCATCTCGAGGCCGGCTTCCCGCTTAGATGCCTTCAGCGGTTATCCGATCCGCACGTAGCTAACCAGCTATGCCCTTGGCAGGACAACTGATACACCAGAGGTGCGTTCATCCCGGTCCTCTCGTACTAGGGACAAATCCTCTCAACTCTCCAACGCCCACGGCAGATAGGGACCGAACTGTCTCACGACGTTCTGAACCCAGCTCACGTACCACTTTAATCGGCGAACAGCCGAACCCTTGGGACCTTCTCCAGCCCCAGGATGTGATGAGCCG
>JBBPZE010000077.1:0-18627 GCA_038199185.1 Solirubrobacterales bacterium | reverse complement strand
TTGGGGGGAAGGCCCGTGCGCTTGCCGGCGGCTTCGAGGACGGTCCGCGCGCCGCCGATCTCGAGCTCCTCGGCGTGCTGGGACAGGTAGCCGATCTTGACGTTGTGGCCCGTGCGCAGGCGACCTCCGTCGAGCTCGCGCCGCCCCACCAGCGCGTCGATGAGCGTCGTCTTCCCCGTTCCGTTCGGCCCCACCAGCGAGACGTGCTCTCCGCGTTCGAGCCACAGCTCGGCCTCGTGCAGAAGCACCCTCGGCGGGCCCGATCCCACCTCGAGCCGCCCGTCCTGCAGCTCGAAGATCACGCGCCCCGAGCGCTCGGGCTTCTTGAACTCGAACCCGAGCGAGCGGTTGTCCTTGGGGTCGCGCGTGATGCGTTCCATCTTGTCGAGCTTCTTGATTCGCGACTGCGCCTGGCGCGCCTTGGTGGCCTTGTAGCGGAAGCGCTCGACGAACCTCTCGAGCCGTTCGATCTCCGCCGCCTGCTTGTCGATCGCCTTGCCCAGCGCCATCTCACGCGCGGCCTGCTCCTTGCGCCATTGCGTCCACGTGCCGGGAAAGAAGCGGGAGCGGCCCGCCTCCAGCTCGAGGACGGCGGTCCCGACCGTCTCGAGGAACCAGCGGTCGTGGGCGACGAGCACGATCGCCGTGTCGAGGCCCAGCAGCGTCTTCTCCAACCACTCCAGCGACTCGATGTCCAGGTGGTTGGTCGGCTCGTCGAGCAGCAGCAGGTCGGCCTCGGCGGCCAGCGCGCGCGCCAGCGAGGCGCGGGTCAGCTGGCCTCCCGAGAAGGTCTGCAGCGGCCGTCCGAAGTCGGCGTCGGTGAAGCCCAGCCCGTGCACGAAGCTCGTGGCGCGCTCACGCCACGTGTAGCCGCCCAGCACCTCGTAGCGCGCGGTGACGCGGCTGTAGCGATCCATCACGTCCTCCCCCGCTCCCATCGCGGCCTCCAGCCGTCGCAGCTCGGCCTCGAGCTCGAGCGGCTCCCTGCGGCCCGAGAGCACGTAGTCGCGCAACGACAGGTCGCGCTTACGCGGCGGGCGCTGATCGTGAAGGGCGACCCGCGTCCCCTTGGCGAGCACGAGCTCGCCCCCGTCGACGGACGCCTCGCCCGAGAGCATGCGCAGCAGCGTCGTCTTGCCCGCGCCGTTGCGGCCGGCGATCGTCATGCGATCGCGGCGCTCGAGCTTGAACGAGACCCCCCGCAGCAGGGGCTCGCCGGCCATGTCCTTGGCGAGGTCGGAGGCGATGAGGACGGCCATCGCCTCGGAAGATATGCGGCCGGTCGAACGTCAGGTATCCGGGCGGTCGGACGTCAGGGCGACGATGAGGCGCCCGCGCCGGCTGCGGCGACGGGCGAGGGGGCCACCCGCAGCAGGCGCGCCGCGCCGGTCGGCAGCCACCAGTTCCAGCGCCCCATGAGCGACACGACGGCCGGGACGAGCAGGCCGCGGATGATCGTGGCGTCGAGCAGGATGCCGGCGGCCAGGCCCGTGGCCAGGACCTTGACGTCGGTCTCCGGTCCCGCGGCCATCGCGCTGAAGGCGAGAAAGAGGATCAGCGCGGCGCTGGTCACCAGACGGCCCGTCCGGCCCAGCCCCACCACGACGGAGGCGTCGGTCTTGCCCGTGGCGTCGTACTCCTCGCGCATGCGCGAGAGGATGAACACCTCGTAGTCCATCGACAGGCCGAACAGGAACGCGAAGACCATCAGCGGGATCCAGGCCGCGATCGCCCCGGTCGGATCGATCCCCCAGATCTGCGAGCCGTGGCCCTGCTGCCAGACGAGCGTCATCACTCCCCAGGCCGCCGCGACGCTGACGATGTTCAGCACGACGGCCTTGAGCGGCAGCAGGAGCGAGCGGAACGCCCGCGCCAGCAGGATGTAGGTGACGATCCCGATGAGCAGGATGAGCAGCGGGAAGTTGCCGAACACGGCGTCGATGAAGTCGTCGTTCTGCGCCATAAGGCCGCTGACGCGCACGTCGGGGCCCACTCCGTGCGCGGCGTCGCGGACGGGGCCGACCAGATCACGGGCTCCGGCACTCGACGGGTTGGCCACCGGGAACGCCTCGACGATGCGCGTGCCCCCGCGCCGCCAGGCGGGGTCGTCCGGAGCGACCGCCGCATGCATTCCGGCGAGGCCGCCGACGGCTCCTACGACCGCACCGGCCTTCGCGGTGGGCGCGACGATCTCGTAGGGCGCGAGCGCTCCGGCGCCGATGCCCGAGCGCTCGAGCGCCTTGAGCCCGACCTTCCCGTCGCCTGTCTTGGCCTGCACGTCGGGGTTGGAGGTGCCGAGGTTCAGCCCCGTGGCTCCCCACGTGAGAGCGGCGAGCATGAGCAGGGCCGCGGCCGCCGCGATCCAGCGGCGGCGCACGACCGCCTCGGCCCAGCGCGTCCACGCGCGGCTCGCCCTGTCGTCGTCGCGCCGGTGGGGCCAGTCGAGCCGGGCGCCCCATTTCACGAGCAGGACCGGCAGCAGCGTGAGCGCGACCGCGGTGGAGATGATCGGGATGAGCAGCCCGGCGTAGCCCATCGAACGCAGGAACGGAAGCGGGAGCGCCACCAGCGCGAACAGGGCAACGCCCACCGTGGTGCCGCTGAACAGCACCGCTCGGCCGGCGGTCGACATCGCCCGCACCGTCGCCTCCTCGATGTCGTGGCCGTGGGCCCGCTCCTCGCGCCAGCGCACCACGATCAGCAGCGCGTAGTCGATCGCGATGCCCAGGCCCACGAGACCGATCAGGAACTGCACGACCGGGGAGATCCCGACGAACGTCGTCAGGCCCCATGCGGCCAGGAAAGTGGTCGGGATGGCGACGATCGCCATCAGCAGCGGCAGGAAGGCCATCAACGAAGCGAAGACGAAGATCAGCACGGCCAGGGCCCCCGCGCCCCCGAGCAGGACCTCGAGCAGGATCCCGGGGTCGTTCCCGCCGCCCGTGTCCCGGATCAGGGCGTCGAAGCCGGTGACGCGCACGGGTGCACCGGCGACGGTGGCGTCCGCCAGCGCGGTGCGCAGATTGACGATCGACACGCGGTCGTCACCGAACGCCGACCGCGCCGGGCGGGGGTAGAGCACCGAGAAGGTCGTGCGCCCGTCCTTCGAGACAAACGCGCGGTCGCCCGTCGAGGCGAACGACGCGATCCGCGACCCGGGGACCGCCCTGGCGCCTGCGGCGTCGATCCGCGCCAGCTGCGCCCGTACGCCGGGTGAGTCCACGGTCTTGCCGCTCGGCAGCGTGACCGTCGGCAGCAGCGGGGCGTTCTCGCCGCCCGTCCCGTACCGGGTCGCGATCACGTGCGACGTCTCCCAGCCCTCGCGGTTCGGGACCGAGAAGCGCTGATCCATGGCCTTCGTCGCCTTGCCGACCGTGGCGATGCCGACGACGGCGAGGACGGCCCAGAAAGCGATGACGAGCCGTTGGTGCGACAGGACCCAGCGGGCGAGGGAGGTCATGGGGCGATCACGCTACATCCCCTATACGATTGAGGTGATGCTCCGGCTTCTTCCGACCACCGTGGTCCTGGTTCTCCTGCTCGCCCCGGCCGCCGTCGCCCACGATCAGGGGCAGGGCTGGTACGGCGAGACCAACGACGTGGTCGTCACGAACGCCGGGTTCATCCTGATCGCCTTCTTCCCGCTGTTCATCCTGTTCGCGTCGATGCTGCAGTGGAAGCTCGACAAGCGCAAGGCGGCGCGCAAGAAGGCGACGAAGGCACGCGCCGCCAACCATCCCTCCCAGGGCGGCTGGTAGCTCCGCGATGCGCCCCGCCCGGGCCCCCGACGAGGAGGCCTCGCGGTGACCGGGGAATCGCCGGACGTGAGGTACGAGAGGGTCGGCGCCGCCGCCGTCCTGACCATCGACCGCCAGGAGCGCCGCAACGCGGTCGACGGTCCGACAGCCGAGGCGCTGGAGGAGGCCTACCACGCCTTCGAGGGCGACGAGGGGGCCCGCGTGCTGGTGGTCACCGGCGCCGGGGACGTCGCCTTCTGCGCGGGCGCCGATCTCAAGGCGATCGAGTCCTTCACCCCGCGGCTCATGAAGGAGGCGGGGCCGTTCGGCTTCACCCGGCTGACGGCCTCCAAACCGACGATCGCGGCGATCTCGGGGTGGTGCCTGGCCGGCGGTCTCGAGCTCGCGTTGTGGTGTGACCTGCGGATCGTCACCGCCGGCTCCGTGCTCGGGTTCCCGGAGCGGCGCTGGGGTGTGCCGCTCATCGACGGAGGGACACAGCGCCTGCCCCGGATCGTCGGCATGGGCCGCGCGCTCGACCTGATCCTGACGGGCCGGATGATCGAGGCCCAGGAGGCGCTGGGCATGGGACTGATCACCGAGATCGTCGACGAGGGCCACCACCTCGAGCGGGCGCTCGAGATCGCCGAAGGGCTGGCGAGCTTCCCGCAGTCGACGATGCTCGCGGACCGGCGCGCCGCCCTGGCCGGCTTCGGCCTGCCACTCGACGCGGCGCTCGCCATCGAGGCTATGTCGGGGCCGTCCGTGTTCGCCGACGCGATCGCCGGGGCGGCGCGCTTCGCGGGCGGCGAGGGCCGCGGCGGCGCGGGCGCGGGCGTCTGATCCGGCAATCGGTGCGGCCGATAGCATCGCGCCAGACATGACCTACTTCGTCACCGGCGCAACGGGCTTCATCGGCCGCCATCTCGTGGAGGAGCTTCTGGCCAACCGCGACGGTGACATCCACGTGCTCGTGCGGGAGGGCTCGCAGGACAAGCTCACCGAGCTCGTGGCGAGCCGCTGGAAGCACACGGAACGCGTCAAGCCGGTGATCGGCGATCTGACCGAGCCGAAGCTGGGCGTGGCCGACGACTGGCTCGCCGAGCACACGGGCAAGGTCGACCACTTCTTCCACCTGGCGGCGAGCTATGACATGACGGCCTCCGCCGAGGCCAACGAAAAGCTCAACAACGGCGGGACGCGCAACGCCGTCGCGCTCGCCAATGCGCTCGAGGCAGGCGTCCTGCACCACACGTCGTCGATCGCGGTCTCGGGCCTGTACAAGGGCGTGTTCAACGAGGACATGTTCGACGAGGGTCAGAAGCTCCCGTCGGCCTATCACCGAACGAAGTTCGAGTCCGAGAAGATCGCCCGCGAGGAGACCACCGTCCCGTGGCGCGTCTACCGCCCGGCGGTCGTCGTCGGGCACTCGCTGACCGGCGAGATGGACAAGATCGACGGCCCGTACTACTTCTTCAAGGCGATCCAGAAGCTCCGCCACTGGCTGCCTGAATGGGTGCCGCTGATCGGGCCCGAGCTGGGCCACACGAACATCGTTCCGGTCGACTTCGTGGCCAGAGCGATGGATCACCTCGCCCATCAGCCCGACCTCGACGGCCGCGCCTTCCACCTCTTCGCGCCCAAGTCGGTGCGCTCGGGCGAGGTGCTCAACGCGTTCGCGCGCGCGGCGCATGCGCCGCAGCTGTCGATGCGCGTCGACAAGCGACTCATCGACGCCCTCCCGAAGGGCACGATCTCGATGCTGTTGAAGGTTCCGCCGCTCAAGGACGTCCGCAGGACCCTGCTGGCCGACTTCGGCATCCCCGAGGAGGTCATCGGGCACGTGGGTTTCACGGCGCACCTCGACATGCGCGACACGCAGCGCGCCCTGGCCGACTCCGGCATCGAGGTGCCGCCGCTGGACTCCTATGCCGAGCGGCTGTGGGACTACTGGGAGCGCAACCTCGACCCCGACCTGTTCAAGGACCGCTCGTTCGAGGCGGCGATCAACGGCCGAACGGTGCTGATCACCGGCGCGTCCTCGGGCATCGGGCGCTCGACGGCCGTCAAGGTCGCGGCCGCCGGCGGGATCCCCCTGCTGGTCGCCCGCGGAGTCGAGAAGCTCGAGGAGGTCAAGGCCGAGATCGAGGAGGCGGGCGGAACCGCCTACCACTACCCCACCGACCTCACCGACATGGACGTGCTCGAGGAGCTGCGCGACCGGGTGCTGGCCGACCACGCGAAGGTCGACATGATCATCAACAACGCCGGGCGCTCGATCCGCCGCTCGGTGTCGCTCAGCGTCGACCGCTTCCACGACTACGAGCGGACGATGCAGCTGAACTACTTCTCGGCGATCAAGCTGGTCATGTCGTTCCTGCCCCATTTCAAGGAGCAGCGCTTCGGCCACGTCGTCAACGTCAGCTCGATCGGGGTGCAGACCAACCCTCCGCGCTTCAGCGCCTACGTGGCCTCCAAGGCGGCGCTCGACGCGTGGACGCGGATCGTCGCCACCGAGACCGTCGGCGACAACATCACCTTCACCACGATCCACATGCCGCTCGTGCGCACCCCCATGATCGCGCCGACCAAGATGTACGACCAGTTCCCGACGATCACCCCCGACGAGGCCGCCGACATGGTCTGCGAGGCGATGCGCGCCAAGCCCAAGCAGATCAACACGCGCCTGGGAACGTTCGGCGAGGTCGCCTACGCGCTCGCCCCCAAGGCGGTCGACCAGATCCTGCACACCGCCTACAAGGTCTTCCCGGACTCCGCGGCCGCCAAGGGCCAGAAGGACGAGTCCGAGAAGGCCTCGATGGAGCAGGTGGCGATGGCCAACCTGCTCAAGGGCGTGCACTGGTAGAGCGCTCGAGCGCTTCCAGGACCACGCCCTCGCGCAGACCGCCCGCCGCAATCTGCAGCGGCAGCTCCAACCGGGCGCTCGCGCCGTCGAGCAGCAGCATCCCCGCGGGCAGGACCCGAACGCGCTCCGGGTGCAGGTCGTAGCGCCGGGCGATCACCTGGGCCGGCGCCTCGCAGACGAGCCGCAGCGCGCGGTGCAGCGTCTCGCGATCGAGCACGGCGCCCATCAGCCGGCGCAGCGACGTGGCGCTGCCACCGACCGCGTAGGCCACTTCCGGCCGCGGCGGGTCAAGTCCCTCGAACCCCCCGGCGACGTGCGCACGGATCCGTTCGAGCTCCTCGGGCGCCGGCGGGTCGCTGCGAACGTGATGGTCGGTGAGGAGCCCCGAGCCCACGGGAACGGAGGTCGACCACGCGACACCGTCGGCGACCGTGCCGCACACCAACTCGGTCGAGCCGCCTCCGACGTCCACCACGGCGACCGTCCCGTCCGGCACGTAACGCAGCGTCCGGGTGGCACCCGTGAACGCCAGGCGGGCCTCGTCCTCTCCCGAGAGGATCACCACCTGCAGCCCGGCGGCGGCGCCGACCGCGGCGCACAGCTCGTCGCGATTGGGCGCGCCGCGGATCGCCGCGGTGGCCACGGCACGGATCTCCTTCGCGCCGGCCTCGCGCGCGAGGCGTACCTGCGAGACGACGGCATCCGCCACCTCGGCGGCCTTCTCGGGCGGGATTTCCCCGGTGAGCGTCCGAAGTGGGATGAACACCCGCTGGGCGAGCACCTCGCGCAGCGAGCCACCGGCGAGCTCGGCCACCAGCAGCCGCGTGGTGTTCGATCCGATGTCGATGCAGGCGCACCGGACGGCCTCTACGTTCTCCTGCGACATCGCCTTCGAGTATCCCTCAGGTCCACCGGGCCGCGCATGACAGAGCAGCACGCACCATCCAGACTGGTGCGACACTACGCGCGTGACCGACGCCCCCGCGATCCTGGTGCGCGACCTGAGCAAGGCCTACGGGCCGATCGAGGCCGTGCGCGGGGTGGACTTCGAGGTGGCGCGTGGCGAGGTCTTCGGCCTGCTCGGGCCCAACGGGGCGGGCAAGACCACCATCGTCGAGATCCTCGAGGGCTACCGGGCCCGGTCGAGCGGGATCGTATCGGTGCTGGGCCTCGATCCGGGCCAGCGCCCGCCGGAGCTGCGAGCCCTCGTGGGGATCGTCCTGCAGAGCTGCGGGATGTACCGTCACATCACGGTCCGCGAGGCCGTCGCCCACTGGGCGCGGCTCTATCCGCACCCCCGGGACGTCGACGAGGTCATCGCCCTCGCCGGCCTGGAGGGCAAGGAGGACGGGCAGGTCCGCACGTTGTCGGGCGGCCAGGCCCGGCGCCTGGACTTCGCCCTGGCCCTCATCGGCGACCCCGAGCTGATCTTCCTCGACGAGCCGACGACGGGCTTCGATCCCGCCGCCCGGCGCGCGGCCTGGGACGTGATCCGCCAGCTCGCCGAGCTCGGCAAGACGGTCCTGCTGACCACGCACTACCTCGACGAGGCCCAGGCGCTCGCCGACCGGGTGGCGATCATCAAGGACGGGCGGATCCTCGCCGAGGGCGCACCCGGCGAGCTGGGCACCGGGGGAGCGGCGCACTATCGAGTCAGCTGGCGCGAGGAGGATGGCCAGCTCCAGGAGCGCCAGACCGGGGACCCGACGGCGCTGCTGCACCAGATGACCAGCGCGGCACTGGCGCGCGGCGAGCCGCTGCGCGACCTGTCGGTGACCCGCCCCTCCCTCGAGGACGTCTATCTCGAGCTGACCGCGGACGCGACGGCCGATGTCTGAGTCCGCGACGCTCGCCTGGCGCCAGTACCGCCTGGAGCGCAAGATGTTCTGGCGCAATCCGACGGCGGCGTTCTTCAACTTCTTCCTGCCGCTGCTCTTCCTCGCCCTCTTCGGCGCGATCTTCTCCGGCAACCAGCACTCACTCAACGTGATCGTCCCCGGGATCGCCGGCATGAGCGTGATGTCGACGACGTTCAGCGCGCTCTCGATGAACATCACCTTCCTGCGCGAGCAGGGTGTGCTCAAGCGCGTGCGCGGCACCCCGCTGCCCACGGGTTCCTACCTTGCCGCGATCGGGGCCAACGCCGTCACCAACGCGTTTCTGCAGGTGACGATCGTCGTCCTGGCCGGGAAGGTCTTCTTCGGCATCGGCTGGCCCAAGGACTGGCTGGAGCTGATCCTGTTCACCGGCGCGGGCGTCGTGTGCCTGGCGTCCCTCGGAGTCGCCTTCTCGCACGTCATCCCGAACTTCGACTCCGCCCCGGCGTATCAGAACATCGTGTTCCTGCCCACCATCTTCGTCTCGGGCGTCTTCTACGACGCGAGCCACGTACCCACATTCCTGCGCGACATCGCTCAGGCCCTTCCGCTCGTTCACATCATCGACGGGCTCAAGGGCGCTCTGGTCACCGGGGCGGGCATCGGCGACAACCTCTCGGCGCTCGCCGTGCTCGCGCTGTGGTCGGCGTTCGGGATCTTCTTCGCGGTGCGTGGCTTCAGCTGGGAGTCGCGGAGGGCCTGATGAGCTGGGTCGAGCAGCGTCTGACTCCACCACCTGTGCCCGGGCGCCCGTTCCAAGGACCGTAGATGCTCGCGCTGCTCTACGACATCCATGGCAACCTGCCCGCTCTGGAGGCGGTGCTGGCCGATGCGGAGGCAGCCGGCGCCGATCGCTGGCTGCTGGGCGGCGACTACGGCGCCTTCGGCGGGTGGCCCGGAGAGGCGGTCGCCCGGCTGCGCGCGCTCGACGGGGCGCAGTGGATCCGCGGGAACACCGAGCGTTGGCTGGGCGGTGCGCCCGACATACCTTCCGACGGAGCCGTGGGACCGGCCCTGGCGGCGGCACGCGCGGCCCTGGGACCCCGGACCGTCGCGGAGCTCGTCGTCCTGCCCGAGCGACTGACGCTGCTCGAAGGGTCCTTCTCCCATGCCTCTCCGCTGAACGACATGGAGTCCTTCGCACCCGAGCCGCACGACGGCGAGGACCGGCTCATCGATGGCGTGCAGAGCAAGCGCCTGGTCTTCGGCCACACGCACGTGCAGTTCACCCGCCGGCGCGAGGACGGAATCGAGCTGGTCAATCCCGGCAGCGTTGGCATCCCGCTCGACGGCGACCGCCGCGCCGCCTACGCGCTGGTGCACGAGGAGCGCGGCGTGGAGCTGCGGCGGGTCGCCTACGACCACGAGGCGGCCGCCGCCGGCCTGCGCGACAACTTCGGTGACGGCTGGACGGACGTCTTCGCCCACCGCATCCTCGAGGCCCGCCTCTGAGGGCCACGCGGTCCCCGGAGGCCATGCCGTCCTGTCCTGGGGTGGCAGGAGCACCCTTATCCAGGACGGCCCGGCTGCAGGGGCGCGCCGACGCTACGCGGCGTCGCGCAGGGCGGCGAGCTCGGGCTCGCCCTGCAGGCGCTCGAGCGCCCGGGACTCGGCCTTGCGGGTCTCGGAGACCGTCATGCCCAGCTTGCGCGCGGCCTGCTCGACCGTGTGCTCGCCCTCGCCGCCGGTGCCGTAGCGCAGGTTGACGACCTTCATCTCCGTCGTCGGCAGCTGCTCCAGGAACGTGCGCACGCGTCGGGCGTGGTCGGACTTCATCACGTCGTCCTCGACGTTCGCGTCCTCGACCGGGATCAGCGCGCCGAGCGGGGTCTCCCCGTCCTCGCCCACGCCGGCGTCCAGTGAAGCGAGGGCGCGCTCGTAGCCGCGCAGGCGCTCGACCTCGTCGAGCTCGAAACCAGTCGCCTCGGCCAGCTGGTCGAGGGAGGGCTCCTGCTCGAGCTTGACGGTCAGCTCGCGCTCGATGCGAGCGAGCTTGCGCGCACGCTGTGCGACGTTTGCGGGCAGGCGGATCGTGCGGCCGGTGTTGTCGAGGCCGCGCTGCAGCGCCTGGCGGATCCAGATGGTCGCGTACGTGGAGAACCGGAAGCCCTTGCGCCAGTCGAACTTCTCGGCGGCGCGGATGAGGCCCAGCATGCCCTCCTGGACCAGGTCGCCCATGGCGAGACCCTGCCCCTGGTACTTACGGGCAACGTGAACCACCAGACGCAGGTTCGAGTTGATCAGCCGCTCCTTGGCGGCCAGATCGCCCTTCTCGATGCGCTTGGCGAGCGCCACCTCCTCACTCGGACGCAGCAGCGGGTAGCGCGAAGCGCGACGCAGCAGGTCGTCGAGGGGATCGGCGTACGTGATCGTGATCGGGTCCAACATGCTCCTTTGATTCCGACTTGTCCAGTCGGTATTATGGCACATCGTCGTTGCCCGCGCAACGAGACTGGATGTGCGACTCGTTACATCGAAGGAACGCCGTACCCGCCAGGAAGTTACGGTCGTGAGCGCGACCGGTCCGTGACCGGCCGTCAGCCGGGGGCGGACAGCAACTGCGTCAGCTCGTCCGCCGGCACCGGACGCCAGAAGAAGAAGCCCTGGGCGACGTCACACCCCAGGGTGCGAAGCCTGTCGACCTGAGCGACGTTCTCGACGCCCTCGGCGACGGTACGCAGACCCAGGGCATGGGACAGGCTGATGACGGCGGCGACGATCGCGGCCTCCTGGGGATCGCGGGCCACCCCATCGATGAAGCTCTTGTCGATCTTGACCTCGCCGACGGGAAAGCGCTGCAGCGCCCGCAACGAGGACCAGCCTGTCCCGAAGTCGTCGATGGCCAGCGTCACCCCCAGCGCGCGCAGCCGATCGAGCACCCCGACGCCCGCCTCCAGATCGGCGATGGCGGCGGTTTCGGTGATCTCCAGGCAGACGACGGCGGGATCCACTCCGGTTTCGCCGAAGACGGCGGCCACCATGCTGACCAGGTCCGACTGGATGCACTGGCGGGCCGAGAGGTTGACCGACATGCGCAGGGGGGAACCCCGGCGGCTGCCCTCGGCCCAGCGCGCGGCCTGCGCGCACGCCTCCCTCAGCACCCAGGCGCCGATCTCGAGGATCAGACCCGTCTCCTCGGCCGTGCCGATGAACTCGCCGGGGGCGACCAGTCCCCGGTCGGGGTGCTGCCAGCGCACGAGCGCCTCCACGCCGACCACGGCGCCCGTCGCCAGGCTCGTCTGGGGCTGGTAGTGCAGGACGAACTCGTCGCGCTCGAGCGCGCGATGCAGGGCATTCTCGGTCTCGAGGCGTCTCACCGCGCGGGCGCGCAGCGCGTCGCCGAAGACCTCGTAGGCACCGCCGCCCTTCTCCTTGGCTCGGTACATCGCGGAGTCTGCGTCGCGCAGAAGTGCCTCGGGGCGGGCGCTCGGCCCGCTGGCCATCGCGATCCCGATGCTCGTGTGGATGAACGCCTCGTCGTCGCCGAGGACGAACGGGGCGGCCAGGACCGATGACACCCGCTCGGCGATCGTGATCGCCTGATGGACCCCTGAGATGTCCTCGCAGAGAATCACGAACTCGTCGCCGCCGAACCGGGCGGCCGTGTCCCCGGCGCGCAGCACGTCCTCCAGGCGGCGGGCGACATCGATCAGCAGGGTGTCGCCCGCGCCGTGACCGAGCGAGTCGTTGACCACCTTGAAGCGGTCGAGGTCGCAGAACAGAACCGCGAGCGTCGACTCGTGGCGACCCAGTCGTGTCAGCGCCTGAGCGAGCCGGTCGCGGAGCAGTCCTCGGTTGGGCAGCCCCGTCAGGGCGTCGTGCAGCGCCTGGTGGGCCAGCTCGACCTCCACGCGCTTGCGCTCCACCGCGTAGTTGATCGATCGGGCCAGCAGCCGGCCATCGACCTGCCCCTTGATCAGGTAGTCCTGGGCTCCCTCCTGCACGGCACGCACGGCGATGCGCTCGTCGCTGCGGCCGCTGAACACGATCACCGGGACGTCGAGCGACACGGCCTGGATCTGGGTGAGCGCGTCGAGGCCCTCGGCGTCGGGAAGCGACAGGTCGAGCAGCACGCAGTCGGCGCCCGGTCCCAGTAGCTCCTCGATGCCGGCGGAGAGCCGGGGAGCATGGATGAGCTCGAAGCCACCCGGGTCGGCGTCGCGGAGCATCTCGCGCACCAGGATCGCGTCGCCGGGGTTGTCCTCCACGATCAGCACGCGCACCGCCCGCGTCACCGGCTCGGCGATGACCGTCTCGAGGGCCGGATCCATCATGCGCTCGGCAGCCACACGTGGAAGATGCTGCCGGTCCCGAGCTCGGACTCGACCCAGATCCGTCCGCCGTGGCGCTCGGCGATGCGCCGGCACAGCGACAGGCCGATCCCCGTCCCGTCGTACTCGTCACGGCCGTGGAGCCGGTCGAACATCTTGAAGATCCGCTCCTGATGGCCTTGGGCGATGCCGATGCCGTTGTCGGTCACGTCGATGCGCACCCCGTCTGCGTCCTGCGCGGTGGAGATCGTCACGACCGGGGGTCCGTCCTCGCCGCTGTGGAACTTCACGGCGTTGGAGATGAGGTTCTGCACGAGCTGGCCGAGCTGGGTCCTGTCGCCGCCGACAGAGCCGAGCGGCTCGACGAGCTCGACGCGAGCGTGGCGCTCCCCGACGGCTTGCTGCAGGCCCAGGAGCACCGCGTGCAGCAGCTCGCCGAGATCGACGCGATCGCACTGCATCTCATGCGATCCGATGCGCGAATAGGCGAGCAGATCGTCGATGAGGGCCTTCATGCGCTCCGCGCCGCCGACTGCGTAGCCGATGAACTCGTCGGCCGTCTCGTCGAGACGGCCGCCGTAACGGTGCTGCAGCAGCTGCAGGTACGCCGTGATCATGCGCAGAGGCTCGGCCAGGTCGTGCGAGGCGATGTAGGCGAACTCCTGCAGCTCGGCGTTCGAGCGCTCGAGTTTGTCGGCCCGCAGCGCCAGCTCGTGCTCGAGGCGCTGACGCTCCGTGATGTCCTTGCCCGCGATGTAGAAGCAGCCGTCCCCCGGGCTTCCCTGCCCGCTCCACAGGATGTGGCGGTGGCCGCCATCGGTGTGCAGGATCCGGCAGACGTACGCCTCGACCGTCCCGCCGGCGACGAGACCTTCGATGATGCGAAGGGTCGCGTCGCGGTCGTCGGGATGGACCAACTCGATGTAGGGGGTGCTCCGCAGCTGCTCGTCGGCCCAGCCCAGCATCTGCATCCAGGCCGGGTTGAAGAGCTTGAGGTAGCCGTCGAAGCCTGCTGCGCCGAGGAGGTCGGGTGACAGTCCCAGCATCCGGGACTCGTGCGCTGTGATCGGTTGGGTTGTCGGCATGCCGTCTTTGGAGGTGCGGACCGGAACGTTTCTCGCGATCCTGAGTCCCTATCGGCAATTGTGGACAGGAGTTGTAGCCCGACCCGAAAACGTGCGACGCTGGGCCCTCCGGGAGCCGCGATGCAGATAGCCATTCCGATCTTCGAGCAGTTCACGGCGCTTGACGCGATCGGGCCCTACGAGGTCCTCTCCCGGCTGCCCGGGGCGACGGTGACGTTCGTGGCCGAGCAGGCCGGCCCGCTGCGCACCGACAGCGCCATGCTCAGCCTGCAGGCCGATGCCGCCCTGACCGACCTGCCGTCGCCCGACGTGCTCGTCGTCCCGGGTGGCCCAGGCACCCGGGCGCTGCTCGCGGACGAGAAGCTCCTGAGCTGGATCCGCGACGCCCACGAGACCTCGACGTGGACGACGTCGGTGTGCACCGGATCCCTGCTACTCGCCGCGGCCGGCCTGCTCGACGGCGTCGAGGCGACGACGCACTGGGCGGCACGAGACCTCCTCGAGGAACTGGGCGCCCGATACGTCGAGCGGCGCGTGGTCCGGCAGGGCAAGATCCTCACGGCCGCCGGCGTATCGGCAGGGATCGACATGGCGCTCACCCTCGCCGCCGAGATCGCCGGCGACGACGTCGCCCAGGCCGTTCAGCTCTACATCGAGTACGACCCCCAGCCGCCGTTCGACTCCGGCTCGCCGTCCAAGGCGCCGCCGAGCGTCATGGACATCGCGCTTGGCTTCAGGCCGGCGCGGCCGGGAGGATGACGACCGGACGGCCCTCCCCGGGCACGTCCGGGCCCGCCCTCGACTCCGCCTGTGTGGCCCTGCGCAGCTTCGTGCACCGGTCGGGCGCGCTGCGCGCCCAGGCCATGCTCCCGAGCGACAGCGACGGGCCTTCCGCGGTGGTGAGCTGCGTGCGGCTCGGGCCGCTGGAGATCGCCACGGCCGGCCGCACGGTGCAGCTGCCCCACGACATCGTTCTCGACGGGCCGGAGCCCGATCTCGGTGAGCTCCGCCCGCTGCCGCCCTTCGAGGTCTCGGCCGCGCGCGGCGAGGTCGCGGGCATGATCGGCGGGCTGGATCTGCTGAGCCACGCCCTGGTGAAGGTCGCCGAGGCGCTGGGTCCGCGGGCGGTGGTGGTCGTCGAGATGGAGTCCATGACGCCCGACACGCCGCTGGTGCTCTCGGCGCGCGTGGGCGAGCCGCTGCTGGTGACCCTCGGCGAAGAGAGCTTCGACCTGTGATCCCACGCCATAAAGTGCGCACGTGCTCCGACGTCTCTGTGGCCCGTTCTTCGTCCTCGCAGGCACCCTGCACTTCGTCAGGCCGAGCATGTACGAGGCGATCATGCCGCCGCGGCTCCCCCGTCCTCGCGAGCTCGTCTACGCCAGCGGCGCCGCAGAGATCGCGGGAGGCGCCGGCCTGATGATCGAGCGCGTGCGCACGCCCGCCGGCTGGTGGCTGATCGCAACGCTCCTGGCCGTGTTTCCCGCCAACGTCCACATGGCGTTGCACCCCGGCGACTACGAGGTCCCCGGCGGGCGGACCACGCTGCTTGCCCGGCTGCCGTTCCAGCTCGCGTTCGTCGCGTGGGTTCGTGCAGCGATGGCCTCCGAAAACGGGTAGCGTCCGCCCAGGGTTCCCGACGCAAGGAGAGACATGGCCAGTTCGAGCAGGGCGAACGCCGCTTACCACCAGCTTCAGCAGGCAGTCGACGCCGCGACCGCCGCCGCGAAACAGCTCCGCGGCGACCTGAGCAAGAACCCGATGTTCAAGGACCTCGACAAGCGCATCACGGACCTGCGCCAGGACCTCGACAAGAACGGCCGCAAGCTGCTGGCCGACCTCGAGGAGGCGGTCGGCAGCGTGACGCGCCGCGCCCCGCGAGCGAAGGGGCCGTCGGCTCGCAGGCCCGCGGCGAAGCCCACGGCCGCACCGCGCAAGAAGTCGTCGGCGGCCAAGCCTGCGTCCCGCCGGAAGCCGGCCGCCGCCAAGCCTGCGACACGCAAGGCCGCCTCGACCGCGAAGTCCACGACGACCAAGGCGGGCTCGGCCGCCGCCAAGCCTGCGACACGCAAGGCGGGCTCGACCGCGAAGTCCACCGGGCGCAAGGCCGCCCCGGCTGAGGCAAGGCCTCCGGCGCGGCGAAGCCCGCCGCTCGCAAGGCCACGACCGCCAAGCGCAGCACCGCGGCGAGCCGGACCCGCTCGCCGGCTCCGAAGAAGAAGTAGATCCACGCTCGAAGCGAGAGAGCGGGTGACGGCCTTCGACGATGCCGTGGCCGTACTGCGATCCTGGGTCTCGGAGCCCGTTGTCGTGCGCCTCGAGCCCGAGGGCACCGTCATGCGAGGGCGGCTGTCCGAGCGGGGCTCCCACTCGAGCGAGGAAGCGCTCTTCGCCGTCGACGTCGGTCACCTGACCGGCGTGGCGGTGGCCCTGTTTGGCGACGGGGTGCGCTCGAGCGTCCGCGCGGGGGACGAGCTCGTGATCCAGCAGGGACGGGTGACCCTGACGGTCACCAGGACGCGCTGAGGACTACTTGTGGCGGTAGACGATCCGCCCGCGACTGAGGTCGTAGGGCGAGATCTCGACCCGGACGCGGTCGCCCGGGAGGACACGGATGCGATAGCGCCGCATCTTGCCGGCGAGATGCCCGAGAACCTCATGATCGTTGTCGAGCTTCACCCGGAACATCAGATTGGGCAGGGCTTCGGTGATCTCGCCCTCCATCTCGATCTTCTCTTCGACTGGCATTCACACACAGGGTACCGCGCGGAGGGTGCAGCGCGGCCCGGCAGCCTAAGCTGGGCGGCCCAACCACCAATGAGGACACGATGAAAGTCACCCGCGAATGGCTGGACGTCAGGCTCGACGTCGGCTCACGGCGCACGGCCGCCGAAGCGCTCGAGATCTTCGGCCGCCAGCTCGACGAGGAGAGCGCCGGCTCGTTCACCCGCCTGGCCCGCATGCTGCGCGTGGGCCGCGACGAGTTCCTGCTCGACCGCGACCAGTCACACGACCTCCTCACCGCCATCGAGGAAACCGGCCAGCTCACCACGCTGCGCCCCCGCCTCGAGGCCTTCCTGCGCGAGGGGTAGCCCGTCGCGCGGCGAGCGGTGCCGCGTCCTGGACAAGGGTTGTCCTGCGCCCTCAGGGCAGGACGGCACGGCCCCGCCCGCGCGTCGGGTCAGGCGGCCCACGGCGCCTGGGAGCCGATCCTCTCCATCCACGCCGCCAGCCGCGGACGGCCCTCGATGCTCTGGTACTCGTCGAGGATGACGTGAAAGCCCTCGTCGTCGTCGGGATTGCGCCGGGCGGCGTACTTCAGGAACGGGTAGGCGCACACGTCGGCTGCCGAGTAGCCGCCGAACAGGAAATCCTGCCCGTGCAGCATCCGGTCGAAGAGGTCGAGACGCGCGTCCATCGTGGCCGCCGACGCGTTCACGTCTTCACCGGCCTCGATCGCGTTGGGCTCGGCCTTCCAGACACGTTCGAACCAGTCCACGAAGACCTCGAGCTGCGCCCGCCGAGCGGGGTCCGCCGGAAACAGCGCCGGCTCTGCGAACAGCTCCTCGAGCCGGGCGACGATGGACATCGAGTCGATCATCACCTCCCCGTCGTGGACGAGGACCGGCACGAGGGGCTGCCCGCTGACCACCACCACCGGCGACCGGTCCTCGTAGGAGATGACGACCTCGTCGAACTCGAGGCCCTTGTGGTCGAGGGCCATCATGACCCGCTGGACGTTGGTCGACCAGGGCGCGCGGTAAAGGATCACCCCACGAGCGTGCCAGAGCGAGCGTCTTCAGGCTCTCGCGTAGGGCGTCCATGAGGTCCGACACCGGCTCGGAGGTCCGACACCGGCTCGGGTGTCTGGCGGCGAGGGGAGACCTTTCACCGGCACCGTCAGGGCACCGATGGTGACCGCCCGTTCCACATGGATCACGCCATGTGGAACGGGTAACCCGGTCGCCGAGGGTGGTTAGCCCGTGATGAACCCCGTGCGGCCGACGGCGCCGAGGATCGTCTTCATGCTCAGCCCGGTGTCGAACGCGCCGTTCGGCGTGATGCTGTGCTTGCCGATCCGGTAGGGCTTGTCGTTGACCAGGATGGCGGCCGCGGCCGAGTGACGCGCCTCAACCGTCAGGATGGACCCGGCGGCGGCCAGCAGCGACCTGCTCAGGAGCCGGGGCGCCTGACCGAGGTAGGCGTGCACGCCCGTGTTCTCGAGCACGAACGACGTGGCGAGGAACTTCTTCTCGTCCTCGGGCGTGCCCTTGAAGTTGAAGTTCGGCCGCCTGACGATGTGGCCGTGCAGGCTCTTGATGGTCTTGCGCAGCACCTGGACGTGCGTCGCCTCGTGATCGGCCACGATCGCCGCGAACGCCTTGGCGTCGGGGCTGAACGTGCTGCTGTGGTCGACGGCCTCCTTGTAGAAGGCTGCCTCCAGGTACTCGAGGGTCAGCGCGTAGTTGAGGATCTTGAGATCCTGCTTCTTCGACGGCCTGGCTGCGGCGAGCTCGGGAAGCATCCCCATGATCGCGCCGCTGGTCAGGACGGTGCCGCCGCCGATGGCGGCCTTGCGGAAGAACGATGCGCGCGTGTCGCCCGCAACGGCCTCCTGGGCCTCCTGGATCGCGCCGTCGGTGTCGACGCTCGCGAGATCAAATACCGGCTCCATGTCACTACCTCCATGTCGTTTGTGGAACTTCTAAATGTGCTTACGAGACGGAGCGGCCTGCGGATCACCCGGCAAGGCCTGCGGATCACCCGGCGGCGACGCCCCGGTGCGTGTGA
>JBBPZE010000076.1:0-43757 GCA_038199185.1 Solirubrobacterales bacterium | reverse complement strand
GGCACGCGGGCGCGATCGTCTCGGGCTCGCAGGGGACGGCCACGGCGAAGGCCGAGGCGCTCGAGGCGAAGGGGGTGCGGGTCGGCCGCACGCCCACCGAGGTCGCGGAGATCGCCGCCTCGCTCGTGGGGTCCTGAGAACGCAACGACGGGTACAACGGAGACGGTTCCTGCCGCGCGAGGTCGTCGCGCAGGAGAAGCGCCGGCGGCTCGCAGGTGCTCATCCTGCTCATGGTAACGTGATCATGGTCATGAACGAGCGCACGATGCCGGCGGGCCGGTTCAAGGCCGAGTGTCTGGCTGTTCTCGACGAGGTGGAGGCCACCGGTCAAGCCGTCGTGGTGACGAAGCGCGGGCGGCCGGTGGCCCGCGTCCTCCCGCTCGAGCCCCCACCCGATCTGCGCGGGAGCGTCGCCTTCCTGGTGGACGACGACGAGCTCGTCGCTCCGCTCGAGGTGAACTGGGACGTTGGCGACGAGGCAGCGGTCCCACGCCGGCGCGGCGCGGGCGAGGACGGCCCGGCTCCGGCCGCGAGTCGGTGATCCTGCTCGACACGCACGTCTGGCTGTGGTGGACCGCGGCACCAGAGCGGCTCTCGACGCGGGCGACCGCGGCGATCGGCGACGCTGTGCAAATCGCCATCTCGACGCTGAGCGTGTGGGAGCTGACGATGCTCGTGGTCCGTGGGCGGGTCGCCCTCGACCGGGACGTGCAGACCTGGGTTCGCCAGGCCCTCGCCCAGGAGCGGGTCGTTGCGCTCGCGCCCGATGCGCAGCACGCCGTCGCCGCCGGGCTCCTCGACCGCGACCGGTTTCCGGGCGACTCGGTCGACCGGATCCTCTACGCCACCGCACGCAGCAGGCGGCTGCCGCTGGTGACGCGCGATCGCGCCCTGCGCGCGTTCGACCGCGAGCTCACGGTCTGGTGAGCGCCCACCCGGATCGGTCCTCGCCGCGCGCGGGAGCGCACCGCTCCCGGCAGCACCCGAAGTGGTCGCTCTCGCAAGTTCGTCCACGTATCGGATGAGCGGCACGCTCACTCCTGACGGCGAGTGAGCGTAGGATTGCGTCGGCGCGGGCGACCGCATTTCGTCGGCAGCGGGCGCTGCTGAGCGCCGGCAGACACGTTCGCATCGACGCGGAAGCAGCCCCCTCCGACGGAGCACCGGGTGGTTCCTCGCCGTTCGGAAGGCGCCGACGTCGGCGCCGGCGACTGCTGCTTTGATCGCGCCATGCCCGCTGGCCGGCGGAGCCTGCCTGGGTCAGCCGGTGGGCTGGTACATGCAGCCCCGGTCCCGCGCCTTCGCGACCAGGAGCTTGGCCTTGGATTCCATTGCTCTGCGGCCGTGGGCGCGGAAGTCGATAAACCCGTGGGCCCGGCTGTTTTCGAGAGGTTGTTCGAAACTGCTCAGCTCGACGGCCGCGACCTCGCCAACGGTGACGGCCCATGTACCGCCTGACGCCAGCTTCAGAACCTGTGCGTGATGCAGGAACGCCTTCTCGGCCGTCGTCTTGGTACCGACAGCGATCGACAGCATGCCCTCGTCCTTCTTCGTCGGCTTGAAGGCTTGGCTGGATGGCTCGCCATCGGCAATCCACTGCGGATGCACCTGGCGGTACAGAACCTCGTCCGAATCGTCCAGTCGGCGCTCGGCCGTCTCGGCGCCGCCGTCCCCCTCCTCCGCCGTCACGACGCGAGGAGAAGTCGAGCGATCTGCTCGGCGTTATCCGGCGCGAGCTCCGGCTCCTCCGTCTGCCCAGATGCGAGGTTGACCGAGACGGCGTACAGCGTGCCATCGGGCTCGAACGTTACGCTGATCTCGTGGCCGGCAACCGTCCATTCCGCTTGGACGCCGCCTTCGGGCGTCGGGAAGATCCTCGGCCCCGGAACATCGAAGTTCAGAAGCTCGGCCAAGATGCGGCGCGCCCTGTCGAGGACAATCGCGTCCAGCGGCGCGCCTTCGCCGTCGAGCCATCCTGCGGGAAGGGCGGCCAGCTCATCGAAGCGACGGTCCAGTCTCGCGAGCTCGTCCGCATCTTCGAGGACGCTCACGTCATGGATCGAGTCGAAGCGGATGAGGCCCTGGTCGCTGTCGAAGACTCCCACGCCGGTTACACGAACCGGCGGACCCTCCCCCTTAGGCTCGAGGACCTCCTTGACCGCAGGAAAGGTCACCTCGTCAAGAGGCGCCGGGATGGCGCCGGGTGGGCCCGTGTGCAGACGGATGAGACAGCTCATGTGGTCGCCGTCGACCTCCGACACCCAGCCGATGTCCTCGACCTCCTCCTGGAAGGTTCGCCGCTGGTTCAGAACCAGCTTCTTGCGGACATCTCGGGTGTACGTGGCGCCGCTTGTCGCCGCCCCTCGACGCAGCTCGATCGCCTCGTCAGATCGGAGTGTCTGCCCGAAGCGGTTGAACAGCACAACCGCATTGCGAGGAAAGGCGCTAGGGGGGTCAGCACCGCCAGCAACCGCGGCCACAGCATCTTCAATTACGTCGCGGGCCTGCGTGAACTCGTCGTCGGCCGCGAGGAGCGTCCCGGCGGCCGTGGCTCTCTCGAGAACGGGAACGGCGCTGCCACCCTCGACGGTGCGCAGCCGAAGCTGAAGGCGCTCCGCAAAGCCCCGCGGCACACGCTGCCGGGCTGGATGGGCTGCGCGGAACAGCTCTTTGGCGACGTCGAGAACGAGGTCGCGATAGGCGGAGAGCTCGACGAGTGTCTCGACGGGCATGCCGTCGTCGTCGTCGAAACGACCGCCTGTCAGCCGAAGTCGGGCGAAGGGATCTGGGTCTACCACGGAGCCATTATGCAGCCCGCCGCGGCGTGCGGCTCCCGTAGCGTCCCGCTGGTCCGAGGGTTGCAGCGTCCACGGCGAGCTTGCCGGAGGCGGCCCTCATACGTGCGCGAACTTGCGAGCCGGACCACTAAGCTGGCGAGCGTGAGCGCGATCTCCTTCGCCCGCGGCGCCCCGTCGCTCGACATCGTCGACGTCGAGGGCCTTCGCGCCGCGGCCGACCGGGCGTTGTCGTCCGACCCGGCGGGGGCCTGCTCCTACGGGACCTCGGTCGGTTATCCGCCCCTGCGGGAGTGGATCGCCCAGCGCCATGGCGTCGATCCCTCCCAGGTGCTCGTGACCAACGGCTCGATGCAGGCCGACGCCTTCCTCTTCGGACTGCTCGTCGACCGCGCGGATGCGGTCGTCGTCGAGCGCCCGACGTATGACCGGACGCTCCTCTCCCTGCGCGAGCGCGGGGCCGACATCCATGCGGTCGGGCTCGACGCCGACGGGCTCGACGTCGACGCGCTGGCCGGGCTGCTCGAGGACGGGCTCGCGCCCAAGCTCGCGCACGTCATCCCGTCCTTCCAGAACCCGGCCGGCTCCACGCTGTCCCGGCCCCGGCGCACGCGCCTGCTCGAGCTCGCCCGTGAGCACGACTTCGTCGTCTTCGAGGACGACCCCTACGTCGACCTGCGCTTCTCCGGGGAGTCGATCCCCACGATGCTCTCCCAGGACGAGGCGGGCTCGGTCGTCTACGCCTCGTCGTTCTCGAAGACGGTCTGCCCCGGCGTCCGCGTGGGCTATCTCGTCGGCCCGCGGGCCACGATCGAGCTGGTCCGGGCGGTGGCCACGAGCACGTACATCTCGCCGAACATGCTCGCCCAGGCGATCGTCCACCAGTTCTGCCGCTCGGGCGCGATCGACCGCTCGATCGAGACGATCAAGCGGGCGCTCGCCGAGCGCGCGGGCCGCCTGGTGGCGGCGCTCGAGCGCGAGCTCCCCGAGGCGGGCTTCCACCCGCCCGAGGGGGGCTACTTCCTGTGGGTCGAGCTGCCCGAGGGGACCGACGTCGCCGCGCTCTTCGACGCCGCCGCCGAGCGCGGCGTCGCCTTCGTCAAGGGCACGGACTTCCTCCTCGAGGGGGGCGAGAACACGCTGCGCCTGGCCTACTCCGGAGTGACGCCCGACCAGATCGAGGAGGGCGTCGGGCGGCTGGCCGACGCCTACCGCTCGGTGGGCGTCGCCGCCTAGGCCGCGGCGGGTCACGGGCGCCGGTACTCGGCACCGGGCGGGGCACGGAATGCCGTGGCCGGCGCGACCCGGCTTCAGCGTCCGTAGCGCCCGTCGCCGAGCACGAGCTGCTCCGGCAGCGCGATCCGCGGCGGCGGCGAGGGGTCCGCGATGACCGAGACCGTCTCGGCGACGCTCCGGGTCACCGTGCGCGCGCCTCCGCCGGCCTCGACGGTCACCTCCTCGTCGTCGGTGCGGGCGAGCATGCCCTCGAGTCCCGGCTCGAGACCCACGCGCTTCAGGTAGTGTAGGAGGTCCTCGGCCTCGTTCTCGAAGCGCAGGATCGTCACCTTGGCGCCCGGCTCGACGTCGGCCAGTGGCACGCCGTCGATGCGCTGCCCGACGGAGATCGGGTGGCCGTGGGGGCAGGTCTTCGCGTCCGCCACCGCGGCGCGGACGTAGGCCTCGAAGCGCGGGGACATCCCGTGCTCCAGCGTCTCGGCCTCCTCGTGCACGTCGTCCCACGGGACGCCGACCACGTCGGTGAGAAAGCGCTCGATGAGCCGGTGACGGCTGACGATGCTCTCGGCGTGCTCGCGGCCCTCCGGCGTGAACGAGATCGCCCGATCCTTCCCGCGCGTGACGTAGCCGTCGCGCTCGAGCCGGCCGATCATCTCGTGGACGGTCGGGGCGGACAGCTGCATGGCCCGCGCCACGTTCGCCGCGGTCATGGGCAGACCGGCTTCGAAGAGCCAGAAGAGCGTCTGGAGGTACTCCTCCTCGGCCTCGGTCGCGTGATCGTTGGACATGTGACCTGACTCTAGCGGCGCTCGGCCCTCCGTCCCGGCCCCGACTACCATCGCGGAGGTGGCGCTCCCTCTCTCCCCACCGGTCCTGCCCCAGCTCGCCCGGTCGGCGAAGGTGGTGCCCGAGGGGGAGGGCTGGGCCTACGAGCCGAAGTGGGACGGCTTTCGCACGATCGCCTTCGTCGAGGCGGACGCGGTCCACCTCCAGTCGCGCAACGGCAAGCCGCTCTCGCGCTACTTCCCCGAGCTCGCATCGCTGCCGAGCGGCCGGTACGTCATCGACGGGGAGATCGTCATCGACGGAGCCGACGGCCGCGAGGACTTCGACGCGCTCGGCCAGCGCATCCATCCCGCGGCCTCGCGCATCGAGCGCCTGGCCCGCGAGACGCCCGCCCGCCTCATCGCCTTCGACCTCCTCGCCCGCGATGACGAGGTGTGGCTCGACCGCCCCTTCGCCGAGCGCCGCGCCGCGCTCGAGGAGCTCGTGGCCGTGCCGGCGCCGCCGCTCGAGCTGACGCCCTGGACGCACGCGGTCGAAGGCGCGCAGCCGTGGCTCCAGGGGGCGGAGGGCGTAATCGCCAAGGAGCTCGCCGCGCCCTATCGGCCCGGGGAGCGTCTGGGCATGGTGAAGGTCAAGCGGGTGCGGACGATCGACTGCGTCGTGCGCGGCTGGCGCCCGGGCAAGCAGGAGGGAACCGTGGGCTCGCTCATCCTCGGCCTCTACGACGAGGGCGGCGAGCTGCGCGAGGTCGGCCACTCCTCCGGCTTCACCGCGCGGGAGAAGCGGGCGCTCGTCGACCGTCTGCGCCCCTACGAGACCGGCGAGCGGGGCAGCGGCGAGCCGAGCCGGTGGCGCAACGACAAGGACCTCGAGTGGATCGCCCTGCGTCCGGAGCTCGTGGTCGAGATCACCTTCGACCACACGAGCGGCCGCCGCATCCGGCACGGAGCGAAGGTCACGCGCTGGCGCGAGGACAAGGACCCCCGAGCGTGCCGGATGGAGCAGCTGGCGAGCTGAGGGCGGGTCCGGGGCCGTCCTCGCGTCGGCGACCGACCGGCGGAGCCACGCCTCGGGCCGGGCTCACGTCTTCCGCGCCCTGCTCGGCTGCACCCGCCGGGGCTCGCCCTTCTGCTTGGCGAAGTGCGGCGGCCACGGCGCGTCGCCGAGCCCCTCCGCCTCGTCGCGCGCGGCGAGGTCGAGCAGCGCGGACAGGGAGCCCGCGTGGTCGTCGATCGTCGCGGACGGGTCTCCCCGCTCGGCGACGCGGGCGGGGACGGTGTCGAGGCGCAGGTCGGCGGGCTCGACGTCCGGCACCTCGTCCCACTCGAGCGGGCAGGACACACGGGCGTCGGGAGTCGGGCGCACGGAGAACGCCGAGGCCACCGTGCGGTCGCGGGCGTTCTGGTTGTAGTCGACGAAGACGCCGTGACGCTCCTCCTTCCACCACTTGGTCGTCGCCTGAGCCGGGACGCGGCGCTCGATCTCCCGCGCCAGGGCGAGCGCCGCGCGTCGCACCTCGGTGAACCCGTGCTCGGGGACGATGCGCACGTTCACGTGGATCCCCCGGGAGCCGGAGGTCTTCGGAAAGCCGGTGAGGCCGTGCTCCTCGAGCACCTCGCGCGCGACGAGGGCGACCCGCCGGACGTCGTCCCACGCGGCCTCCGGCGTCGGGTCGAGGTCGACGCGGAGCTCGTCGGGATGGTCGAGGTCGCCGGCCCGAACCGGCCACGGGTTCCAGTCGACGTTCCCGAGGTTCACCGCCCACAGCAGGTGCGCCGCATCGTTGGGCAGGAGCTCGCGCGCCGAGCGGCCGCTCGGGAAGGTGACCGTCGCGGTCTGGAGCCACTCCGGCGCGGTCTCCGGCACCCGCTTCTGGAAGAAGAAGTCGCCCGCCGCCCCGTCCACGAAGCGCTTGAGGACGGTCGGGCGGTCGTGGAGGTGTCGCAGGGTGCCCTCGGCCACGTCGAGGTAGTACCGGCAGAGGTCGAGCTTCGTCCACCCGCGCTCGGGGAAGAAGACCTTGCCCGGGTTCGAGATCCGGATCTCGCGCCCCGCGGCCTCGAGGGTCGTGTGCTCGGCCATTGACCCACCAGCGTGACAGCATGGGGCCGGTGCCGCCAGAGCCTCGCCCACCGGTCCTCGTCGCCCCCGACTCCTTCAAGGGGACGCTGCGGGCGAGCGAGGTGGCGGCGGCGCTCGGCCGCGGGCTCGAGGCTGGGGGGTGGCCGGTCGACCTCTGCCCGGTGGCCGACGGCGGCGAGGGCACGTGCGAGGCGCTGCTCCTCGCGCTCGGCGGTGAGACCGAGGCCGCGACGGTCGCCGGTCCGCTCGGCGCTCCGGTCCGGGCCGGCTACGGGCTGCTCGAGAGCGGCGCCGTGGCGGTGGTGGAGATGGCGCAGGCGAGCGGCCTGGGTCTCGTGCCCGAGGAGGAGCGCGACGCCGAGGCGGCGAGCACGCGCGGTACCGGAGAGCTCATCCACGCGGCGCTCGCGGCCGGAGCGGAGGAGGTGCTCGTCACCGTGGGCGGCAGCGCGACGACGGACGGGGGCGCCGGCGCGATCGAGGCCATCGAGGAGGCGGGAGGGCTGGGCGGCGCCCGGCTCGTCGTCCTGTGCGACGTCACGACCCCGTGGGAGCGTGCCGCGGAGGTCTTCGCGCCCCAGAAGGGCGCCGACGCCGAGACGGTGGAGCGGCTCGCCCGCCGGCTCGACGCGCTCGCCGCCGAGCTGCCCCGCGACCCGCGCGGCGTGCCCATGACGGGCGCCGCGGGCGGGCTCTCCGGCGGCCTGTGGGCGGCGTTCGACGCGAGGCTCGTCCCCGGCGCCGCCTACGTGCTCGACGCCGTCGGCTTCGACGCGCGGATGCGCGCCGCGCGCGCGGTGATCCTCGGGGAGGGCCGCCTCGACGACCAGACCCTCGACGGGAAGGTGCTCGCCGAGGCGGCCACGCGCGCGCGCCAGGGCGGCGTCCCGTGCCATGCCGTGGTGGGCACGCGGGCGCTCGACCCGTTCGGCCAGCGCCTGCTCGACCTCGGCGTGATCCTCGAGGCGGGGACCGCGGACGAGCTCGAGGCCGCCGGGCGGGAGCTCGCCGATCGCATCTGAGCGGAGGCGCGACCCCGGCGCCGTTTGGGCGCATCGCGCCCGCGCGCGCCGTAGTCTCGCCGTCGATGCCCCCGCTGCCCCGCCCGCCGCTGACCCTGCCGACCCCCGGGCAGAGGCGGGCGATCGTCATCGGGGCGGGGTCCTTCGGCACCGCCGTCGCGGTGCTCCTCGCGCGGGGCGGCCTGCGCACGACGCTCCAGGCACGTACACGCGAGCAATGCGAGCGCCTGGCCGCCGACCGTGAGAACCGGACCTACCTGGCGGGCGTCGAGCTCCCGCGCGAGCTGCGGATCGAGGCGCTCGGCGCGGGTCTCGGACGCGCCGACTACGTGTTCCTGGGCGTGCCGTCGCAGGAGCTCTACGAGGTGATCGCCGGGCTCGCCGACGGTGGGCTCGCCGCGCGCGCGGCGGTGGTCTCCCTGGCCAAGGGCCTCGTCCCGCCCGACGGGACGCCGCCGACGGTCATGCTCCGGGAGCGCTTCGGGTCCCGGCGGGTCGCCTGCCTCGGCGGCCCCGCCCACGCCCAGGAGATGGTCACCGAGGGCGCGGGCCTCGTCGCCGCCTCCCGGGACGAGGACCTCGCGCGGGCGCTGGCGGGGGTCTTCACACGCGCCGGCGTCGTGTGCGAGCAGTCGAACGACCCCATCGGGGTCGAGCTCGCCGGCGCCGCGAAGAACGCGGCGGCGCTCGCCGCCGGGGCGACCGAGACGCAGGGGCTCAACGCCGCCGGCGCGGCGGCCGGGCACCTCTTCCTCGAGGTGTGGCGCTTCGCGGAGCGGCACGGCGCGCGACCCGAGTCGATGATCGGCCTCGCGGGCACGGGCGATCTGGTGGCCACCGCACTCGCGCCGCAGAGCCGCAACCGGCGTGCCGGCGAGCTGTTGGCGGCGGGGGTCTCCGCCCCGGAGATCGCAGTCCGCATCGGTCAGGCTGTCGAGGCACTCGACAGCGTCCCGCTGCTCGCGCGGGCGCTCCTGGCCGCGGGAGTGGAGGCGCCGGTCACCACGGCGCTGGGCCGGCTCATCGCGGGCGACCTTCCCCTCGACGAGTGGGTCGGGCTCGTGCGCACGACCGTCCCGCCGCCCGCGCGCTTCGTCGGGCGCGGGTTCTGGCGAAGGACCTGGGCGCGGATGCGAGGCGTGCTCGGAGGCCAACGGGGCAAGGCGGACCGAGCGGCCAGCGAAGCCGCCCCGTGAGCCGGGCGCCCGGCGAGCGGGCGAGCGCACCTCCATGGCGTCGCCGGCGCCGGGCGGTCACACTGGGCGTCCGCCATGGTTCTGAGCTTCCTCGCGGCCTGCGCGGCCTCCTCGCTCATCGCTCTCGCCGTGGCCCTCCAGGCGATGGAGGCGCGGTCCGTTCCGGCCGGCCACGGCCTCCGCCTCTCCCTGCTCGGCCGCCTGGCGCGGCGTCCCCGCTGGCTCGGGGCGACGGCGCTCGCCGTGCTCGCGTGGCCGCTGCAGACCTTCGCCCTGCTCGACCTGCCGCTCACCGTCGTGCAGCCCATCGACGCGGCCGGGTTGCTCCTCCTGCTCGTGCTCGGCGCACGGATCCTGCACGAGCCGGTCGGGCGCCGTGAGCGGCTCGCCGCCGCGGGCATCGTCCTCGCCGTCACCGGGCTCGCGTGGGTGGCGCCGGCGCGCTCTCCCACGCTCGCCCGCTGGCAGGACCTCGCCCCGCCGCTCATCGTGCTCGGGGCCCTCGGGCTCCTGCCGGTCCTCGCCCGTCGCTGGGCGGGCGCCCACGGCATGGTGGCCGTCGTCGGTGCGGGCTGCGCATTCGCCTGGGGCACCTTCGCCACGAAGCTCATCGCCGACGCCCTGATCCACGGGGACCCCGCCGCCCTCCTCATCCTCGTGCCGGCGACCGCGGTGACCGGAGTCGTCGCGATGCTGAGTGAGATGACGGCGCTCCAGCACCGTCCGGCCACGCAGACCGCCCCGGTCATCTTCGTCATCGAGCTGCTGGTGCCCGTGGCCCTGGCCGCCCTGGTGGGCGGGGAGGGGTGGAGCGGCGACCCGGCTGCCGTGGCGCTGCGGGTGGCGTGCCTGGCCGTGGCCGCGGCCAGCGTCATCCTGCTCGCGGCGGCCCCCGCCGTCGCCGGGCTCGTCCAGGCCGGGAGTCGAGCTTCGTCGTCGGACCCCTCTGCGCGGTCGCCTACGGCTCCCGCCCGCGCCGAATCGCCGACCGCGTGAGTCGACCCCGCTACCGGCGCCGTTCCGCGAGCGTCGTCACCACGGCCTCGTAGACGCCGGCGCCGTTGCGGCCCTCGGCGACGCGCACGTTGTCGTGGCCGGCGAGAGCCTCCCGCAGGGTCGGGTCGCGCTCGAGGGCGTTGGCCACGAGCCAGAAGGTGCCGACCGCCCCGGCCGCGCCGAGGTCCTCGCGCGAGTCGCCCACCGCCACGCAATCCTCCCGCGGGTAGCCCCGCGCCTGCCGGTGGCGCGCGACGGCTCGGGCCTTGGACGCGGCGGCGGGCACAAGGTGGTAGACGCGGACCTGTGGCAGCCCCGCGAGCTGCTCCGAGCGCGCGGTGATGCTCCCGTTGTCGACCAGGCGCAGGTACTCGAGGCCGTGCGCAGCCAGAAGCTCCTGCACCTCCCCCGCGTCGACGAGCCCCCGGAACAGGTGCGAGACCTCCCGGTCGCGGTGCCAGGGGGCGTGGTACTCGAGCCTCCCCGTGAAGCGCTCGAGCAGGAGCGCGGGCGCGCCCGTCTCCCCGATCTGCTCGTGGATGGTCCGCTCGCCGGGGACCATGCCGCCGGTGAGCCACTCGCGCTCGCCGTCGATGACGAGCCCGGCGCCCGCCTCGAAGACGTAGGCGCTCTGGCCGATGAGCCGGGCGTCCTCCATGACCTGCGCCTCGCGCCGGCCCGAGTAGACGACCACCTCGACCTCCGCCCGGGCGCAGGCCTCGAGCGCGCGGACGCCGAGCAGGCTGAAAGCGCCCTCGGCGTCGTGGAGCAGCGACGCTCCCCGGCCGAGGAGCGTCCCGTCGAGGTCGACGTAGAGACAGCGCACCGTCCGGGATCATCGACGACCGACCGCCCTAGGATGGGACCTCGTGCCCACCGCCCCCTCCACCGCTCCCTGGGACGCCCTGCTCGAGACCGGCCGGCAGGACGAGCGCCTCGTCCACCGCTCGACCGCGCCCGCGCGCCCGGCCCGCTCGGTCCCGCTCCCGGACGACCTCCATCCCGCCCTGCGCGCGGCGCTGCACAGCGCCGACATCGAGGCGCTCTACACGCACCAGGAGGAGGCCCTGCGAGCGGCCTTCGCCGGCCCGACCATCGTCACCACGGGCACGGCCTCGGGAAAGTCGCTGTGCTTCACCCTCCCCACGCTCGACGTGCTCTGCGGCGACGCCCGCGCGCGCGCTCTCTACCTGTACCCCACGAAGGCCCTCGCCCAGGACCAGGCCCGCGCCCTGCACGCGCTGGGGCTCGGCAAGCGCCTGCGCCCCGCCATCTACGACGGAGACACCCCCCGCGCGGAGCGGGGCGCCATCCGCAAGCGCGCGAACCTCGTGCTCACGAACCCCGACATGCTCCACGTCGGCATCCTTCCGAACCACGCGGCGTGGGCGGACCTCCTGGCCAATCTCGCCGTGGTCGTCGTCGACGAGGCCCACGTCTACCGCGGTGTCTTCGGCTCGCACGTGGCCAACGTACTGCGCCGGCTGCGCCGCGTGGCCGCCGCCTACGGGACCGAGCCGCGCTTCCTCCTGGCCAGCGCGACGATCGCCAACCCGGTCGAGCTCGCGGAGCGCCTGACCGGCCTCGAGGACGTCGCGCTCGTCGACAACGACGGCGCCCCCGCGGCCGAGCGGGAGCGGGTGATGTGGAACCCGCCGCTGCTGGACGAGGCGCTCGGCACCCGAGCCTCCCCGCTCATGGAGGCCGCCGAGCTGCTCGCCGAGCTCGTAGCCCACGGCGCTCGGACCATCTGCTTCATCAAGTCGCGCAAGGCCGTCGAGCTCATCGCGCGCTACGCGCAGGCTCGGCTGCGCGACGGCGAGGCGCCCGAGCTCGCGGACCGGGTCGCCCCCTACCGCGCCGGCTACACCTCCCAGCAGCGGCGTGAGCTCGAGGGCCGGCTGGTGACGGGCGAGCTGCTGGGCGTGGTGGCCACCGACGCGCTCGAGCTCGGCATCGACATCGGCGCCCTGGACGCGGCGATCTGCGTGACCTTCCCGGGGACCGTGGCGAGCCTGCGCCAGATGTGGGGGCGCGCCGGGCGCCGCGGCCGGGGACTCGCCGTCTACGTGGCCGGGGAGGACGCGCTCGACCAGTTCTTCTGCCGCCACCAGGAGGAGTTCCTCGAGCGGCCCGTCGAGGCCGCGATCCTCGATCCCGAGTCGGAGCTCATCCACCGCGAGCACCTCCTGTGCGCCGCTCACGAGGGGCCGCTCTCCCCCGGTGACGCCGGCGTGCTCGGGGGCCACTGGCAGGCGCACGCCGACGCTCTGGTCTCCGCCGGGCTCCTGCGCGAGCGCCGCGGGACCTACGTCCTGCGCCGCCCCGACGACTACCCGGCCGCCCGCGTCGGCCTGCGCTCCTCGACGACGGACGTCGTCACGCTCGTGGACAGCTCCTCCGGCGAGGTGCTCGGCAGCCTGGACAGCGGGCGAGCGCTGTCCACCGCCCACCCCGGCGCCGTCTACCTCCACATGAGCCGCTCCTACGAAGTCTCCGAGCTCGACCTCGAGGGACGCCGAGCCCACGTCGTGCCCTTCGCCGAGGACTGGTTCACGCAGCCCAAGCGCGAGACGGAGACCGCCATAGAGCGCCTGCTCGAACGCCGGGAGACGCTCGGCGTCCGGCTCTCGTGGGGGACCGTCGCCGTCTCCGACCAGGTCCTCGGCTACCAGCGCAAGAGCCTGGCCAACCACGAGGTGATCGACTTCCACCCGCTCGACCTGCCGGCGACCGAGTTCGTCACGCAGGCCCTGTGGTTCGAGCTCGACGAGCTCCTGGCCGAGGAGCCCTTCCCGCGCGAGCTCCTCCTCGGGTCGCTCCACGCCATGGAGCACGCGCAGATCGCGGTCCTGCCGCTCATCGCGATGTGCGACCGGTGGGACATCGGGGGCCTCTCCACGAACGGCCACGCGCAGACGGGCGGCCCGACGATCTTCATCTATGACGGCCACCCGGGCGGCGTCGGGATAGCGCGACAGGGGTTCCGAGTCTTCGAGACCCTCGTGTCCGACGCGGCGCGCCTCATCGGCGAGTGCCCGTGCCGCGACGGCTGCCCCTCGTGCGTGCAGTCGCCGAAGTGCGGGAACCTCAACGAGCCACTGGCCAAGCGCGGCGCGCTCGAGCTGCTGGGCCGGATGCTCGGCTGAGCCCACGTTCTCAGGACCCGCGAGAACGTCGCGGCCGCCGCCCGCCCTGCAAGAGCGCGTGCCGCCTTGGCAGTGGCCGCCCGGAGCACGATGATCCCCGGGATGGGCCGACACCGCGCCGCCGTCCCCGCCCTCGTCGCCCTCTCCTGCGCGCTGGCACCGGCGAGCGCCTCCGCCGCCAGCGGCGGCGCCGCGGTGCCGACCGACGGGGTCCCGAGCGCCGCGCGAGCCTCCGCCCGCACCGGCGGCGCCCCCGCCCGCGCGACACCGCCCCCTCCCGCGCACCGCCTCACGCGGGCTCGATTCACCCCGCCGGTCCACGCCGTATCGAGCCGTTTCCCCGTCGCCGGCCCCCACTCCTACGGCGGGGCCGACGCCCGCTTCGGCGCGTCGCGGAGCGGCCATGTCCACCAGGGCCAGGACGTCCTCGCCGCCGAGGGAACGCCCCTCCTCGCCCCCGTCGGTGGCCGGGTCACCTCGCGGGGGGATCAGCCCCGCGGCGCCGGGCTCTACCTCGTCCTGCGCGCGGCGGCGAGCGGCCGGGACTACGTCTTCATGCACCTGCGGCCCGGCTCCCTCCTCGTCGCCGCCGGCGAGGCGGTGCGCGTCGGGCAGCTCCTCGCGCAGGTCGGCCACAGCGGCGACGCCCAGGGCCCGCACCTGCACCTCGAGGTGTGGGTCGGTGGCTGGGGCGCCCGAGGCGGCCACCCGGTCGATCCACGGCCGACGCTGAGGCGCTGGGAGCGCTGAGCGCCCCCTGGGCGGCTCAGCCGATTCCGATCGAGACCCGACCGCGCAGGCCCCTGGGGTCTCCCATGAGCCAGCCGCGCACGTCGCCCACGGGGGCGAGGACGAGCGGCGCCTCGAGCGGTCCGAGGCTCGCGCCGCTGGCGATGGCGCGGCGGATGAGCTGGCTGTCCACCGAGAAGGCGACGGCGCCGCGAGCCCCCGGGACCGGGCTGCGTGGCTGCGCGGCGAGCGCCCGGAGGTCCGGCACGCTGCCGTTCCCCGCCACCAGCTCTCCGCCGACGAGGCCGTAGGCGCCGACGGACCGGCCGTCCTTCTCCACGAGATGGAAGCCGCCGGGCGCGGGCCGGCTCCTGGCGCCCCCGCCCGCGCCCGTCAGGAAGCGAGCGAGCTTCGGGCTCAGGCGCGCGAGCGTCCTCGCCATCGCCGCCGGGTCGCGCACCTCGGCGCGCACGAGTCGCTTCGTGCCGTCGACCGTGACCGTCGCGTCCCCGCGGAGCTGCGCGACGACGTCACGGTCGAGGTCGACCCCGGTGGCCTTTCGGATCTCCGCCTTCTTCGCCTCGAAGCGCCGGGCCGAGCCCTTGTCGACGAGGGCCTGCGCCCGCTCGGCGAACGCCACGAGGTGGCCGAAGTCGCGCACGCCCACGCGGACCGGCGCGCCGGCGGCCACCGGCGGCGCATCGGCCCCCGCGGCCAGCGGGAGGTCCGCGGCGGCCAGCGCGCGGCGACTCGTGTCGAGGCGGAAGTCCACCTTCAGCCCCTGGCCGTCCGCCGAGAGGGCGAACGCGTAGGCACCGAGCGCCGCCACCCACGGGACGCGCAGGGCCTTGGCGGCCTGCGGGCGCGCGAGGAGGGGTGCGACGTTGCCGTACCCGGTCGCGAGCGCGTCCTCGGGCAGGTCGCCGCTCGCCGCCTGCACCGCCGCCGGGTCCAGGTGCCCCGGACCCGCGTGCCGGTCGAGCGCCGCGGTGACGATCTGGGCCGTCTTTCCGAAGACGACGAGGGGCCCGCGGACGGCCAGCGTCGTCCCATCCTCCGCGCTGTAGACCTTCGCGCCGAGGTGATCGGGCGCGGGCCGGGCATCGCCCGTGCGCACGAGCCGGTCCACGAGCGGCTGGAGCTTCCCCGCGTCCTTGACCATCCACACGAGGAGGAACTCACGCCGATTCTCCCCGAAGGTCGTCGGGGTCGGTGCGCCGAGCGCGAGGGGGTTCCCGAGCAGCGGCCTGACCTCCTTGTCGAAGTCGACCACTCTCGAGACCCGCGACCGGAGCTGGTCGAGGAGGAGGCCGCCGGGTGCGAAGCGTCGGATGAGCGCGAGGGCCTGCTTGATCTGCGGCCCCTCCGGGTCGGTGGCGAAGACGGCCACGAACGGCGTGTCGTCCGGGTAGTAGGAGAGGATCTCCGCCCGCGGGCGGCCCGCGGCGCCCGGACCGGAGGTGTCCCGGTTCCCACAGCCGGCAGTGAGGACGGCCAGGAGGAGGACGGCGATCGCGAGGCGGATCTTCATGGTCCCCGGAGGGTAGGGCGTCCGGGACGCGGCCGCACCCGTACTGTCACCTACGTCCCATGCGCGCCCTGGTCACCGCCAACGCGGTCTATCTCGCCGTCCTCCTCCTCCACACGGAGGACCACGCCCTGCGGCAGCACCGCCCGCTCCCGGCCGAGCTCACCTACGTGGGCCTGAGCGGCCTCGTGGCGGGCGTTCTCGCGCTCGCGCTGGCGATCCGCCGCCACCCGGCGGGACCGCTCCTCTGCGTCGTCGTCGGGCTGAGCGCGGTCGCCGGGTTCGCCGCGATCCACCTCGCGCCGCACTGGGGCGTCCTCAGCGACCCCTACGCCGACCACGACCTCGACGCGGTCTCGTGGGCGAGCATGCTCGCCGTGATGCTCGCCGGCGCGACGCTCGCGGCGGCGGGCCTGCGCGAGCGCCGGATCGGCGGCCCGCTGCTCAGTCGCGTCGGAAGCTGAGGTAGAGCCCCGAGGCGATCCCGCTTCCCGCCGCGGCGACGACGCCGAGGCGTCCCCGGGCGGGGATTCCGCTCCCCGCCGCGAGCGTCGCCGCCAGGTCCGCTCCGTCGGCGAGGACGCCGCCCGCGAGCCACGTCTTCTCATCGTCCCCCCGCCGGTGCGCGACGAGGAGGCCTGCGCCGAGCGCGAGGTCGCGCGCTCCGACGGCGCGGACGAAGGTCTGCCCCGCTGCGGTGCGCCCGCCGCGACCGGCCCATGCCTGCCCGGCCCGGTCGGGGAACGCGAGCAGGAGCACGCCGGCGACCACGCGACCGAGGCCGAGCCCGACCAGCATCTGTGCACGGCTCACGTCCGGAATCCTACGCCCGAGCAGGGCCGAGCAGCCGCTAGCATCGGACGCGCCAGGCGAGATAGCTCAGCTGGTAGAGCACACGACTGAAAATCGTGGTGTCCCCGGTTCGAGTCCGGGTCTCGCCATTTCGAGAAGATCCTGCATATCGCTGGGTTTTCTTGCTTCTAGCTCGGTGCCGCGGATAGCGTTTGTGCGCCAGCTCGCGACCTTCGAGTCCTAAACGAGTCCAAAACTTGAGGCTGGTTGAGGTTCACGGCGAGCCTGCGCGTTGCCGCCCGGCCGCGGCGCCCTGCAGCACGCGAGCGGCGACGAGCAACGCAGGCGCGTCGACGATCACGAGGGGGAGCGTCGCGGCGGCCAGCGCCCCGAGCCCGGCGAGCATCGTGCTGCGCGTGCCGAGACGGTCGACCGCCAGGCCGGCGAACGGAGCGAAGGCGACCAGCGCCGCGCATAGGCGGCGAAGAGCAGACCCACGCCGACGCTCGAGGCGCCCTGGTCGCTGGCCAGCAGCGGGAGCACGGGGACCGCGAGCCCGTATAGCAGCCCGTCGGTGAACAGCGCCAGTGAGGCGACCGTCAACGCGGCGCGCGACCGATGCTCCGCAGCTGGCTTTACTATCGTGAAGATGGCGTATGCTGTAGTGAATATGCGAGCAGAGTTGGGACGGGAGCTGCGCGACGCGCGCTCGACGCGCGGCTGGTCGCTTGAGACGGCCAGCCGGGCGGCGAAGATCTCGCAGGGCTACCTGCACAAGCTCGAGGCCGGAGGGGTCGGGAACCCCTCGCCGCGCGTGCTGCTGCGGCTCAGCGAGGTCCTCGGCGTGCCCTACGGGCGGCTGATGCAGCTCGCCGACTACCTGATGCCCGGCGACGCAGTTAATGCCACCGGGCAGCGTTTCCCACAGGAGGTGGACGTGACAACCGAGACGACCGACCCACCGGCGACCAACCGGGAACTGGCCCGACTGCTGGAGGCGGTGCTGCGCGAGCTCGCCGAGGTCCGGCGCGGCCAAGACGAGCTCACGCACGCACTCAAGCGAATCGCCTCCGGCGAAGAGTAGACCGCCTCAGCGCTGGCGGGCCTCGTGCCCGGCAGGGCACGCGTCCCGTAGCGCGCCCAATGGCCGCCCCGACGATGGCGGTTCCGTCGATCCCCGCGGGACCCGCGCGCGGCAGGCGGGAGGCTCGGTGGCCGGTCTGCCACAGCGCTCGTGAGCATCGGCCTGCGCGCGTGAGGGACTCGCCTCCGCTACGGTCCCCGTCCGACGGCGAACCGGGGGGTCCCTGCGCGAGGGGCTGAGAGGGCGCTTCCTAGCGCCGACCCGCCGAACCTGATCTGGGTCATGCCAGCGAAGGGAGGACATCGTGAGTCAGGCAGACCAACCGGCGAGCGCAGGAAGCCCGAATGTCCGCTTCTCGGAGGAGCTGTGGTCCGGGATCGAGGCGACCTACCAGGCGATCCTCGAGCATCCGTTTATCACGGGCCTGACCGACGGCTCGCTTGAGCGGGCGGCGTTTGAGTTCTACGTCGTCCAGGACGCCCACTACCTGCGCGAGTACGCCCGGGCGCTGAGCGTGGCCGCGGCGCGCGCCCCGGCGGAGGGGGACATCGCGATGTTCAATGAGCACGCGGCCGGGGCGATCGCGGTCGAGCGCTCGCTGCATGAGGGGTTCTTCGCCGACCTCGGACTCAGCGAGGAGGACGCGGCGCGAACGCCGATGGCCCCGACCAACGTCGCCTACACGAGCTACCTGATCGCCACCGCCTACGGCGGCTCCTTTGACGAGCTGCTCGGGGCGGTGCTGCCCTGCTACTGGATCTACCGGGAGGTCGGCCAGTCGCTGCTCGAGCGGGGATCGCCCGATCCCCTCTACGGGCGTTGGATCGAGACCTACGGCGGTAAGGAGTTCGCCGAGGTGGTCAGGTCGGTCCTCGCCCTGACCGATCGGCTCGGGCCAGAGCTCACCCCGGCGATGCGCGCGAGCGTCGCACAGCACTTCGCCACCACCAGCCGTTACGAGTGGATGTTCTGGGACATGGGCTACCGGCGTGAGCGCTGGCCCATCTAAAGCGTGGGCCGTGCCCGAGGCCATCTCATTCTCCCGCCCGCCCGACCGCGTTGATCGACGCGCGCACCCGCGGAGCGGTCCGCCCAGGCAGAGGCTCCTCTAGAGGCAGCCGTTGCTGTAGACGAAATCGGCTCGCGGCCAGTCGTGGTGTCGCCTTACAGTCACGCACACGGGCGGCTGGTTGTCGTAGGCCACACCGCCGTCATGCGTGCGGCCCGGCTCCACGAGGTAGCGGCCTGGGCGCAGCCGCACCCTCCAGCGCCCGTCCCGGCCCGAGCGCGCGGTGGCCACGAGATCATGGGTCGCACGAACGCGGACCAGCACGTCGGCGTCGAAGGGCGCGGGCGGAGAGGGAGGTTCGCCCGAAATATCTGGGCCACAGTGGGTGCTGACCGTCACGAGCCCACGAATGCCGGACGGTCCGAGCGCGACCGCGTTCTACGAAGCCGTTTTCGGCTGGCAGCCCGAGATCATCGGTTCACCCGAGGCACCCCTCGCGCTGTTGCGGCTCCCCGGCTACGTCGGCGGCGAACCCGAACAAACGATCTCGCGCGACGTCGTCGCCGTGATGGCGCCCCCCAGCGACCCAAGCGCCGGCCCGGCAATTCCGCCTCACTGGAACGTCAACCTCCGAGTCGCCGACGCCGACGCGATCGCCCGACACGCCGTGAGCCTCGGCGGCACCGTCATCATGCCGCCGACCGACGCGCCCCGGTTCAGAAGCGCCGTCCTGACCGATCCATAAGGCGCCGCATTCTCCATCAGCCAACCCATCCCCGGCCCACCCGCATAAGTATCCGAAGCGCCAACCGCCGTCGACCGTCACGAGGTCGACAGCGGTGGAAACACTCAGGGCAGCGACCCGCGCCGTCGCCGGAGCGGACCGGAGGCAGCCGGAGCTCCGGTCAGACTGACTGGGTGGCTGACGCTGGGCGCAGACCGCCGGGGCGGCCGCCGCGTCTTTCGCGGGAGGCCGTGCTCGATGCCGCCGAGGCGATCGTGGCGGTGGAGGGAGCCGAGGCGCTGACGATGCGGCGCATCGCGGAGGAGCTGGGCGCATCGACGATGGCGCTGTACCGCCACGTGCAGGACAAGGATGAGCTGCTGGTGGCGCTTCTGGACCGCTCCGCCGCGCGGGTGCCTCGTGGGTCGCTTCCGGTCGAGCCGAGGGCGCGGCTGCTGGCGGTGTGCCGCGTGATGCGCGATGGCTTGGCGGAGCACCCGTGGGTGGTCGGAATCCTGGCCAAGGGGGATCTGATCGCCCCCTCCGTGCTGTGGATGATCGAGGAGATCATCGCCAACCTCCTCGCGTGCGGCATGAACGAGGCGCAGGCCGTCGCCTCGTACCGCGCGATCTGGCAGTTCACCGTCGGCGAGCTGGTCATCGCCCAGGGGATCGCCGAGCTCGCCCGGCCCCCGTTCGTGCTGACGGTGCTCGAAGGCGTCGACCCACGCGAGCTGCCGACCCTGGCGGCGGTCGCGCCCCTCTGGCGCCGCGCCCGCGGGGGCGACGGCTACGACGATGGTGTGGCCGCGCTCGTGAACGGTCTGCTCGAGCGCGCGAGAGGACAGACCAGCTGATAGTTTGCGTACCGGTACGCAAACCACGGATGGCGAACAAGGAGCACCCGATGCCTCCCACCCTGGCGAACGGCAAGATCTGCTACGTCGAGCTGCCCGCCATCGACGTCGAGCGCTCGTCCGAGTACTACGAAGCGGTCTTCGGGTGGCAGATCAGGCGGCGCGGTGACGGCCAGCTCGCCTTCGACGACACGGTCGGCGAGGTGAGCGGTGCGTGGGTCACCGGCCGGCCGCCGTCGACGCAGCCGGGGCTGCTGCTCTACGTGATGGTCGACAGCGTGGCGGCGACCCTCGAGTGGTCGTCGCGCACGGCGGCAAGATCGTGCAGCCGATCGGTGTGGACGCGCCCGAGATCACTGCGAGAATCAGCGACCCCGCCGGAAACGTGATCGGCCTCTACCAGGAGCCCGACGATCCCATAGCTGGCCAGGAGTAGCGCCGTGAGCCTGCCGACGAATCGATCGATGCCGGCATGCCCGGTCATGCCCGTCCTCGTCTACGAGGACGTCGCCGAGGCGGTCAACTGGCTCTGTGAGAAGTTCGGCTTCACGGAGCGCTTGCGGGCCGGGGAGCATCTCGCCCAGCTCTGCGCCGGTGACGGCGCCCTCGTCCTGACCGAGCAGCGCGTCGGCCAAGGGTTCGACACACCCGACGCGGCCGACCTCCGCCCGCCCAGGCCAGGCGAGGTCAGCCACTCCGTGATGGTGCGCGTCGAGGACGTCGACGGCCACCATGAGCGCGCCCGGCACCGGGGCGCCCGGATCCTGCAACCGCCAGCCAGCCACCCCTTCGGCGAGCGGCAGTACACGGCCGAGGACCTGGCCGGCCACCGATGGTCGTTCTCCCAGACGGTCGCGGACGTCGCGCCCGAGGACTGGGGCGGAGCCCTCACCCAGCGAGCGGCACCATGACCGGCCCGGGCAGCGCGGCGACGCGTCTTTGGCCGCAGCTGTCGGTCAGACGCGGTCGCGCCGCGGTGGAGTTCTACAAGGCGGCGTTCGGCGCCCACGAGGACTACCGCGTTGGCGGCACCGACGAGCACGAGGACGTCGTCGCCCAGCTGTCGGTCGGGGACGCCACGTTCTGGGTGTCCGACGAGTCCCGCGCGCACGGCCACTTCAGCCCCGAATCGGTCGGAGGCACAACGGCGCGCATGCTGCTGGTCGTCGAGGATCCTTCAGCGGTCGTGGCGCACGCCGCCGCCGCGGGAGCCACAGTGGTCCACCCCGTCGAGGAGGAACACGGCTGGGAGGTCGGGCGCATCGCGGACCCGTTCGGCCACCACTGGGAGATCGGCAGGCCACTCGGCGCTTGGCCACCGGAGGAAGGGTCGCGCAGGAAGTAGCCTCGATACGCCTCCGCTGTCACCGCCGCCTGAGCCGGAACGTGGCGTGGCTCGACGTCCGCAGCGCCTTGCCCTTCTTCTTGGGCGTGAAGGTCAGCCTGACGGTGGTCCGGACGCCCTTGCGGTGCCGGCGGATGTAGCTCCGTCCGGATCGCGTCGGCTTGAGGCGGAGCACGAGGCGCCGCGCCTTCCTCGCGGACGCGCTGCCGCGGGCGATCGTGCGGACGCTCGCCGCGCTGGCGGCCTTGCGGCTACCCACGGTCGCCGTCGCGTTGAGCTTGCCCGCGGCGGGCACGTCGACCCGGAGCGTCGCGGTGCCGTCCTGGTTGGCGGTCGCCGAGCGCACCTTCAACCTCGCCTTCGTGCTGCCGGACCCGCTGCCCGACTTCGTCGTTGATCCCCCGCCGCCCCCACCGCCTCCCGCCGCCGGCGGCACCACGAACAGCGTCATCGAGCGCGCAGGGAGGTCGGCGGCGAGCGCCCCGCCACTGACGGGGACGTCGGGCTTGCGCGCGATGCCCGAGCCGACCCACTGCCACACCTGGCTGGAGGCACCCGGCGAGAAGCCGGCCAGCGACAGCGTGCTCGTCTGCGTGGTCGCGGCCTTGTTGACGACGGCGACGGTGAGGGCGCCGTCGGGGGCGCGCAGCCCGCCGTAGACGGCGACCCGGCCCTGGTCGTCGCTGCTCGAGCGCACGTAGGTGGCGCCGAACCGCCCGCCCGCGCCGTCGTAGTTGCGATAGAGCCGGAACGCGTCGGCCACCGGGCTGGCGGCGTCGGGGCCGTCGAACATCGTCGCCAGGTCGACGCGCTCACGTGCGAAGATCCCCAGCGCGTCGGCCTGCATGAGCGCGCCGAGGGTCGGATCGCCGTTCCCGAGGTCGAAGTTGTACTCGGTGATCGCGAGCTTCGTGCCGGGGTAGTGCTCGTCGACCCACTCGTGCATCCGGGGCACGAGGCGAATGACCGAGTCGATGTAGCTGGGATCGGTGTACGTCGGGTCCCACAGCGAGCGGGTCTCGTCGGTCGAGAGCGCCGCTGCCTGCGGGTAGTAGTGCAGGTCGAAGTAGTCCAGGAGCCGCACGCCGTGCTGCTCCTGGTAGGTGCGCATCGCGTCGAGGAACGAGGCGACCGCGGGCAAGCCAGACGCGGGGGTGGCACCCTGCGGTGGGTAGCACAGGCCGCCGTTGCCCACGAAACTGACCTCGTCGCAGAAGTACCCGATCCAGCCCCACTCCGACGGTCCGACGATCTCGGCCGCCGGCTGCTGGCCCTTGACCGCGGCGGCGACATCCGTGAACTTCGAGATCAGCTCGCCGTTCGTCTCGGGGTTGGAGTGCAGGTCGCGGTGGGTCGACTGCCACAGCGCCGGCTCGTTGCCCGGCTCGTAGAGGTCGACCCCGCGCGACTGGAGGTCCGCCGCGAACTGCGCGGCGTACGGTGCCCCGACCGCCAGACCGCCGCGCGTCGGGGTGGTGTTGCGCAGCTCGCCCCCGCCCGGAGAGGACAGCCCGTTGCCGCAGTCGGGGTCGAACGGGTCGAACGCCTGCTGGGAGGCGAACACCGTCTTGGGGAAGCCGCACGTGGCCGGGTGGTTCCGTGGCGCGTCCTTGGCGACGTAGCCCATGAGCGGCAGCTGCATCAAGCTGCGTGTCCCCCGGGCGGCGTCAGCGGAGACGAACGTCTGATAGGCCGGTGTGTACGGCACGCCGGGGTCCGGGCACGAGTCGAAGCAGTCGGCGAGGTTCTCGAAGAAGTTGCCCTGCCCGGTGTCCGAACTGCCGAGCAGGTAGTTGTAGGTCTCGGGCACGTCGCCGCCCCGGCGGTTGACGGGCAGCCCGATCTGGCCCGCGAGCGTCGCGTCGGCGAAGTTCAGGCCGTAGATCTGCGGGTTGATCGCGTGCCGGTCGGCCGACGCGTCGACGCGCAGTCCAGGGCCGCTCTCGGCGTGCGCTGAGGCCGCGAGCGCCAGCGCGACGACGAGGAGGGCGACCGTGCGCTTGAGGACCTTGGTCATGCCTGCCGTGCTATGCGAACGCCGCTTGCGATCGCGTGCTCGCTCGCATGGACGCTTCCTACCCGGTCGAGGGGCGCCCGTCAAGTCCGCGATCCGCGCCGGCCGTCAACGGACAGGGCGAGGGCTCAACGGGGAGCGGACCGCTCACCGCGTGCGGGTGGCCGGCCGGGGAGCTCGGCGAGGAGGTCGGGATCGGCGGTCAGCTGGTGCAGGACGTCGAGGAGCTGGGGTCGATGATGCACGCGGCCGAAGAAGTCGGCGTCGACGGCCTCGACGACGGCGACGGCCTCCTCGGCCAGATGCCGGCCGGCAGCGGTGACGTCCAGTCGCTTGACGCGGGCGTCGGCTGGGTCCACGGCGCGGGTGAGCAGCCCACGCGACTCGAGTGCGCGGAGGACCTGGCTGGTCATCATCACGTCGGTCTCGGCGTGGCCGGCGACCTGGCGTTGGCTGGGCAGTTGGCTCGGGGTGTCGGCATGGTCAGACAGCCACCACACGGCGGCGAGCAGCACGAACTGAACGTGGGTGAGCTCGAGCGGGCGCAGGGCCGTGGTCATGGCGCGCTGCCAGCGCAACGTGATGCGCCACAGCAGGAATCCGGGGCTGTCCTCGGGTTTCAGGGGGGTGCCTGTCGTGCCGCCCGCGCCAGCGATGTCGCTCACCCGCCGGCCTCGACCATCGTCGTCGCGCTCCCGGAGCTCGTCTCCGCGAGCCGGGCGAGCGCTCGCATGGAGGTGGGCAGGCTGGCGGCGATGTTCTTGCCGATGACGCGCACGAACAGCCGGGACAGCGGGCCGGCGATCGTGACGCGGTGGGTGAAGCGGCTACCGGTCCCAGTGGGCTCGATGCGATGCGTAAAGGTGAGGCGCGCCAGCGGCAGCCGGCTGACGTCGGCGAATCCGACCTCGGGCGTGACCTCGATGAAGGTGAACCGCGTGGCGGGCCCCTTGAGGGTGCCGCGGGTGCCGACCGCCATTGGACCCGTCACGGGTCACCCGGGCCGTCCCGTGATCCCAGTCTGGCCACGTGGCGGGTTCGGCGTAGCGCGCCCATAGCTGAGCCGGGGTGGCGCTGGTCAGCTCCGTGTGCTCGAAAGTCCACATCATCGCTCCCTTTCGTCCTGTCAAGATGAACCTACCTATGCGTGCATACTCTATGCGCACTTATGCTATGGGTCAAGGGCCACTGCGCCGTGCGACGGGCGTCAGGCACCTTGAGACTCGGCGATGCGCCGCATCCAGTAGCGAAACCAGCCGTGGCCGAAGGGGACGTAGACGCGGGCACGCCGCGGCCGGCGAGGTCGCCGAGCGTCTCCGGGCGGACTCCGAGCAGCTGCTCGACCGGCCGCGGCCCGAGAGCGCTCAGCAAGGCTTCACGGAGGAGGCCGTCAGAAGAGCCCCTTCACCCACTTCACTACGAGGCTCCCGAAGCCGATGGTCAGGACGGCTCCGGCGGCCCCGACGACGATTCCGACCACGGCGAACACCGAGTCCTCGAGCAGGACGCCGAGGCCAAGCATCACGACCCCCAGGGCGGGCAGCGTGTCGAGACCCGAGAACGGGGGTGCCACGAACGCCGTGAGCGAGAGGGCGAACACCACGAGGCCGAACACGACACCGCTCAGACGCTGGTCGAGAAGCCACGGGAGCCGCCGGCGCGAAACGCGCTCGAGCCGGCGGATCCACTTCAGGAGCGCGGCCGCGAACCGCTGCTTCGACGGTCCTCCGATGTCGATTCGCTTGAACCGCCCAGGCAGCCAGATCGCCCGCCGACCGACTATCAACTCGAGCGCCAAGAGCATCACGATGATCTCGAGCACGTGGGTTGCCCCGCCCGTGGGCAGCGGCAACGCAGGCAGCGACATCAGCAGGACGAAGACGACGGCGAAGCTCTTCTCGCCGAACAGGTCGATCAGGCTGCCGAGCGTCTTGGGCCCGTCGCCGCCGAGCCACCCCTCGAGCTGATCGCTGAACGTAGCGCCCGTCGGCGCGTCCTGGGGTGCGGAGCGGCTAACCGGCGACCCTAGACCCTGCGTCGGTGTCTCGTTCATGGGGAGGGACGATGCTACGGACTGATCGTCACCCGCCCTCGAGAGACGCGTATGCGCGCGATCCGGTCATGTCGAGCCCGGGGTCATGTCCGCGTCGCACCGCGGCCGAGGCGCAACGCCCAGACCCCAGCGAGCCTCCCATTCGGCAGGAAGCCGTCCGAAGACTGGGGGGCGGGCGGGCCGACCGGACTGAACAGATAGTCTCGGCGCTGTGGCTAACCGTCCCCGCAACGGTCGTTTGGCGCCCGACGAGCGCGCTGGTCAAGCTCGGAGGCTGCGCGAGGAGGGTCTGACGCACCGCGAGATCGCCGAGCGCCTTGACGTGTCCACCTCCACGATCGCCAACGACTTGCACGCCACGGCGCCCAAGCCGCAGACCGACAGGGTCATCGCGCCCCAGACTCCACCCCGGAGCCCCTCGCCGATAGCGAGCGGCGTTCCGTTCCGTGCCCTGAGTGCACTCCGCACTCTCGCCAGAGCGCTTCGGGGCGCGGCTCGGCGACTCGCGCCCTGACCTTGCCCTTCAGCGATCGCGCGCGTCAGCCGTGAACGACCGCCTCAGCTTCTCGACGACTCGTCCAATGCGCGGACGGCCCCGCAGGCGCGCCCGGGGGGATCGCCGTCCGCTCGTCGGCTCCCGCATATGCGTGTCCACGAAGTCGGCCAGGTAGCGGTCCAGCTTCGCCACGTCGCTGAAGATCCGTTCAGAGCAGTCGAAGGCCCCGTCCCACCACATGCACTGGACCCGCTGCTCGGGCCTCAGGGCGGGAGCAAACCATGCCGGGAAGTGGTCGGAGGCTCGCCCATGGAGCACGTGATGCTTGAACACGAAGTCGATGCGGCCGTCGTCGACATCGATGAGCCAGTGGTGGTGACCCCATCCCACCCAGGGCCCCTGAACTCCGTAGCTCTGCTCTTCGAGCCGGGACGGGACCTCGACGTAGCCGGCGCGCGCCACGCGGGTCAGCTCGCCGCAGACCCAGATCGGGTCACGGACGTCCTCGAGGGTGTGCGAGCAGATCGCGAAGTCGAAGAGATCGTCCTCGAACGGCCACGGAGTACGGTCGCAGGCGTCGCGCTGGACCCAGGTCTGGGCCGAGAACCGCTCGAGCCTCGGGTCCGGCGAGCGCCCGTAGAGCCCCCGCGTCTCATAGGGCAGCAGATCGAGGACCCAATCCGCGCGCGCGAACGGCTCGGCCCATCCGCCGACGTCCAGGACGAGGTCGCCCTCGTCCATGCGATCGAGGATCAGGCCCCGGCTCGCCTCGAGCACTGCCTGCGCTCCCGGTGGCGACCGGTGGGCCTGCGCGTCCACCGCCACGCAGGCGAGCAGCCCGGGGAATGGGGTCGGGCAGCCACCATGCAGAACCATTATGCAACCGGAGCCGGGCGCCGCAGCGCTTCTGCGCGCCGACTGCCCGCGACCTCGAGCCGAGTCGGGTGCACGTCGCGCGTCGAGCTCAACTCGACGCTCGACGCCAGCTCCCACGTCACCGGTGCCGCACCGAGACGAGCGTGTTGCGCTCGTCGCCGCCCCTGACCGTCTGCTCGAGAACGGTTCCGATGCCGCGGACGTAGAACTTGTGATCGAGGACGCCAGGCTCGAGCGGGGTCGACTCCTCGGTCAGCAGGGCGTGGGCCGAGGAGGCGCCTGGGGTCCTCACCTTCGCCGAGAGCCTCTTCACCCGGTAGTGGTCCTCGGCCTCGCCCTTGTAGTACTCCCGTCGGCCGCCCTGGCCGACGCGGGGGTCGACGGGCAGGAAGATCCCCGCCTGGGCCCCCTTCACACCGGCCTGCCACGTGCCGGCCGTGGACTTCACGTGACCGCTCGGACTCAGCTCCGCGGTCTGCTCGCCGAAGTACCACACGTTGCCCCCGGTGTCCTGCACGTACCAGTCAGTGGTCCGCTCCTCGAGCTTGCCCGACAGGTAGAGGACGTCCTTGACGACCGTGCAGCGCACGCCGTCGATCGTCTTCGTTCCGCGCGTGACCGTGAACACGTCGCGAGACGGCCTGCCGTCCTTCACCCCGCGGTAGACGAGCGTGGTTCCCAGCTTGAGCGGATACCACGGGTTGTCCACCCGGTTCGCGAACCGGACACCGCGCGGGTGCCCGCTCGCGTGGACGCCGATCGCGTGGGTGCCCGAGGTTGGCGTGCCTGTGGCCTGGGCCGCCGGCTGCGAGCCGCTCGAGCCGCAGCCCGCGATCGCGCCGCCGATGCCGAGCAGTGCGAACAGCTTCCTCACTGGAGCCTCCTTCGAAGGTTGACGCGCCCGACCGTACGAAGGCCATGTGAATCTCCGGTGACCGCGGCCTGAGCGACGAGGGCCCCGGCTTCCCGGAGTCCTTCGTGGAGCGCGCCTTCGACCGCTTCAGCCGCGCCGACGCGGCGCACGGCGGCGGCGGCGCGGGCCTCGGGCTGGCGATCGTCGACGCGATCGCCCGCGCGCACGGGGGAACGGCGTGCGCGGGCGTGCGCGGCGAATGACGCCGCAGGGCGAACGCAGGTCTGGCTCAGCCTGCCGCAGCCTCGGTAGTCCCACGGCAGCGCCCGACGTCCGCCGCGTCAGTCCGCAGGACGGCGGGCGGAGGGCCGGACCTCATCACCGGCGGCGTTCGGCTATCGTCACGAAGAGCTACGCTGGCGAAGCGAAGACAGGAAGGACCGGCACATGGCCACACCGGGCTGCGGCGACGAGATCACCCAAGACGTCACGCTGGACGGCGACCTCACCTGTGCGAGCGGTCCGGCGCTGATCGTCGCCGCTGACCACGTCACCGTCGACCTCGGGGGCCACACGGTCTCCGGCGATCCGGACGCGCCCACCGCAGGGCCCGGCATCCTGCTGCGGGGGGTGAGCGGCTGCACCGTGCGCAACGGCGTGGTGCAGCACTTCGGTGCCGGGGTCGTCATCGCGGGCGGGGCCGGCAACGTCGTCGAGGACGTGACCGCCCAGGACAACGTCGGACCGGACGACGGCGACTTCGGGGACGGCATCGTCGTCAGCGACGCGACGGAGAGCCGGATACGGCGCAACACCGTGCGCCGCAACGGTCCCTTCAGCGGGATCTCGCTTGTGGGCGCGTCCGCGGGCAACGACGTCCGCCACAACGTCGTCACGGACAACAACATGATGCACGTGGGCGACCCGAGCGCGGGCCGCCAGGACATGGGCATCCGCATCGAGGGGCCCGCCGCCAACGGCAACAAGGTGGTCGGCAACACCGTCACGGGAAGCGGGAGCAGCGGCATCACGGTCCTGCCCACCTGCGGTGCCAACCTCGACGCGTGTGCCGGCACTCCGCCCAACGAGCGCAACGAGATCGCGCACAACACCTCCAACCACAACGGCACGAGCGGGCGGGGCAACGGCATCCAGCTCTTCAACGTGGCCAACCCGGTGGCCCCCACGCGGAACACGATCGAGCACAACGTCGCCAATCACAACGCCACCTACGGCATCGGGATCGACGAGGGCGCCACGGAGAACCGCGTCGCTCGCAACCGCGCTCGCGCCAACGGGCAGTACGACGCCTACGACGGGAACACCAGCCCGCCGTGCGACGCCAACACGTGGGACGCGAACCGCTTCGGTCTCGTGAACCAGCCCTGCACGCGGCGCCCCGGAGCGACAGCGGCGTCAGGGCTTCGGGCCCAACCGGGCGCGTCCTCGGTCCCTCAGGGGTAGCGCGGAGCGACCCACTCCGCGCGACCGCGACTCCGACCGGGTCAGGGAGACTCCATGCCCGAGCCGACCACGCCAGCCCAGTACGTCCTTCTCCCGATGCGGGGCCTGCGGGCCAAGGGGACAGCCTCAACGCCAGAGACGAAGGAGTTCCTGCGCTCCATGACCGAAGGGAGCCGGGACCTCGCGACCGCGGGAGGACCGAGAGTCCGCGTGCAGGTGATCGACTCCATCGGTGCCGACGGGGCCAAGCTGGTGGAGGTGGCGCCTGACTCCGCGGCCGCCATCCGGGCGCTCCAGCCCGGGCTGCGCCTGGTTCCCGTCGTGTACTACGCACCGGCCACGAAGGCACGGGAGCGAGTGGTGACGGTCGCCGAGCGTCCTGGTGCCGCGGGGAGCATCACGCTGCGGGTCGTCTCGAAGACGGGCGGAGACCCGGTCGCCGGCGCCATCGTCGTGGCGTTCACCGACTTCTCGACGAATACCGGCGCCGAGGGCGTGACCGACGCCGAGGGCAACGTCAGCCTGGCCCTGGGAGCGGCGCACGTCAAGCTCGAACGCCTGTACGTCTATCCCAACACGGCGATGTGGAGCCTGCTCAAGAAGCGCGTGACCGTGTCCGAGGGCAGCGAGGTCAAGCTGCACCCGCTCGATCTGGACTACACCGACGCCCTTCGGCACTACTACGGCAAGAAGGGCTCGCAGGACGCCGGGGCCAACGTCAAGGTCGCCGTGGTCGACACCGGTGTCGACCCGCACCCCGACCTCGTCGTCGACGGCGGGATGAACACGGTGCCGGGGGAGGATCCCAAGGACTTCGGCAGCAACGGCGAGCCCCACGGGACGCACGTGGCCGGGATCATCGCCGCGCGCGGCACCCCTCCCTCCGGCATCCGCGGGGTGGCCCCGGGCGTCACCCTCCGTGCCTATCGTGTGTTCGCCCAGGGCGCCGGGGGCGCGTCCAGCTTCGCCATCGCCAAGGCCCTCGACCAAGCGGTGGCCGACGGCTGCGACCTGATCAACATGAGCCTGGGCGGAGGGTCGCCCGACCCCGTCCTCCAAGCGGCGGTGGAGGACGTCCGGGCCGCGGGCAGCGTCTGCATCATCGCGGCCGGCAACGACGGGCAGCCGCATGTCAGCTTTCCGGCCTCCGACGACATGGCCGTGGCCGTCGGCGCCCTCGGGCACAAGGGCACGTTCCCCCGCGACAGCACCGAGATCGACGACGTGCAGGCGCCCTTCGGGAAGGACAAGAAGGACTTCGTCGCCACATTCTCCAACACCGGGCCGGAGCTGGACCTGATCGGGCCGGGGGTCGGCATCATCTCCACCGTCCCCGGTGGCTACGCCGAGATCAGCGGCACCTCGATGGCGTGCCCGGCGGTGACGGGGGTGGCTGCCCGGGTCGTGGCGTCGATGCCCACACTGGGTGAGAAGCGCGACGCCGCGCGCTCCGCGGCCATCGTCACGGCCGTGGCCGCCTCGGCCAAGGATCTGGGCTTCTCCCCGGTCAGGGAGGGCCACGGGCTTCCCGAGCCACCGAAGTAGGGCGGCGCGGGTGGCGAAGCAGCGCTTCGTCCTGCGCTTCGCAGGCAAGCGCGCCAAGCCGGCCGAGGACGTCGAGCGCATCCGCAGCGTCCCCGGGGCGACCATGCTCGACGAGTCGTCTGCCCGCATGCTGCTCGTCGAGTCCCACGAGCAGCCACTGCGCGACCTGCTCGAGTCCCTGCCCGGGTGGGTCGTCGCCCCCGAGCAGGTCATTCCCCTGCCGGACACCCGCGAGCGGATCGAACGCGGGCCGCGTTGATCCACTCCTCCCGATAGGGCGTAGCAACGAGCAGAAGCCCTGGGAGGCGGCCTCTTCTCCCGGTGATCGCAGCGCGTCGGTCGGACCGGCGCCGCGTCCACCAGCAGCTCAGGGGGGTCGAGGAGCCGCCCGCTTCGCGTTGCCACGATCCGTCTCGACGAAAGGCTCTCTCATGCTGCGTCGCCGCACACCCATGCTCCTCCTCGCCTTCGCGACGACACTCTCCGTCGCCGTGCTCGCCACCGCCGCGCCGGGCCAGGCCAAGGCCGACGGCCGGTGCGGAACCGTCGTTCCCTCCGGACCGAAGGACATCCGCGGTCGAGGGCTGAGCTGTCGCTCGGCACGCCGGGTCGCCCACAAGCATCTGTCCTCCGTCTCTCACGACGGCGTCTGCGGCCTCGAGCACGTCTCGTGCCGCGTGGTGGGCTTCGATTGCCGCCAGCGCCCGTACCGAAACGGGGGGCGTCAGGTCGCCCGGGTGGTCTGCACGCGCGGTGCCGCGCGGGTCGGCTTCTTCTACGGTACCTGATCCGAGCCCTCTCCACCAGAGGAAATCCCTGCAAACAGGCGGTTCTGCCGGGCCGATCCGAAGCCCGGCGGGACCCCGTGGGCGACTCCACGACCGGCTTTCAGACAACTTCCTGACTAGCTGGGCTGGACAGATAGCGCGCGTCGTACTAATCTCGCGACCCTCGGAGGGCAGTCAATGGGCTACGGGGCCAAGCTGCCCCCAGCAGAGGTGGGAGGAGAAATTGCGCGGACGGGTCACAGCATCGGCGTCTAGCCCCCGGGGTGGATCATGCCTGTAAGCAGGCAGCTTCCTCGTTCCGCTCGCACCGGTGTCGGAGGCCGGGGTCCGCGCGACGACGGGCGCGACGCGGCGAGCCCCGGGCGCGTCCGCGGCACCAACCTGATCATCCTCGTCCTGGTCGTGCTCGCCGTCGGGGGGGCAGCGATCCTCCTGGCCCGCACGATCAACGTCGCCCAGCAGATCGACACCAAGGCGCAGAACATCGCCAAGAACGGCGGCGGGATCAACGTCGACACCGACTCGATCGTCCAGCTCAACCGGACCAACGGACTGGCCACGTCGATCCTCAAGTCGGCCGAGCCGCTGCAGGGCCTCCTCGCCCCGGTCGTGAACCGCGCGCAGTCGATCAACCGCCTCGCCGGATCGATCAACGGCAAGGCGCGGACGATCAACTCCACCGCGGGGACGATCAACTCGAGCGCGCGTGACATCAACGGCATCGCCTCGTCGATCAACAGCAGTGCCCAGTCGATCGACACCAGCGCCGGATCGATCAACGGAAGCGCTCGGACGATCAACGGCACCGCGGGAGCGATCAACGGGAGCGCGCGATCGATCAACGGCCTCGCCGGGCGCATCAACGGCACGGCCAGGGGGATCAACGGGAGCGCCGGCCAGATCGTGGGCGTGGCGAAGCTGATCGACCGCGACGCCCTCCACATCAACCAGAACCTCAACGCGACGATCGGCCTCGCCCGGTCGATCAAGGTCGACACCGGCAACATCCTGGGCCAGGCTGGGTCGGCGCTGGACACCGCCGCGTGCATCGACAAGAAGCTCGACGGCGGCAACGGAGACCCGGCCGACTGCGGGGGGAGGCCATGAGCGAGCGGACCTCGGCGAACGCAGAGTCCATGGGGGGGTTGGAATGCGCGTAGCGTCGGACATCAGATGGACGTGGATCTTCGCCACGGTGGCCATCCTCGTCGTGATCGTCGTCATCGGGTTCCTGACCGGCATCGTCAGCGCGCTGGACTCGATCAACGGCGGCCTCCGGGAAGCGAACAACTCGGTGACCGACATCAAGGGAAACACCAAGCCGCTGCCCAGCCACATCCAGGACATCAACGGCAACCTGGTGGCCATCGACAACGCGCTCAAGCCGATCAAGGGCCAGGCGGGCGACATCCTGGGCGCGCTCACCTCGATCAACGGCACGCTCGGAACCGTCGACGGCTCACTGGGAAGCACCTCGAGCTCGCTCGTCGACACCTCGGGATCGCTCATCGACACGGCCGGAACGCTCTCCAACACGTCGGGCACGCTCACCGGGGTCGCGGGCTCGGTGGCGGACACCTCCGGGTCGCTCGTCAACACCTCCGGGTCCCTGCGCAACACCGAGGGCGTCCTGCAATCGATCACGGGATCGCTGAGCGACACCTCCGGAGTGCTCGTCAACGTGCGCGGCCTCGTGGCCAAGATCAACGGCAGGCTCGAGGCCACCCAGCGGCGCCGGAGCCTCGGCACCGCTGAGATCCCCATCCGCGTGGCGATCGCGAACTCGGTGCTCCGGCCGGTGAACACTGACACGACCAGCATCAACAGCGGGCTGCAAAGGGTCAACCAGCACCTCACGAGCATCTGCCAGGCGAACGTGCTGAAGGTGAACCTGCCTGGGCTCGTGACACCCGACCCGCGCTGCTAGGAGCCGCGGCCCGTGCGACGCACCCTCACCGGAGAGCGCGGTCTTGCGCCGACCGTCCTCGTGATCATCATCGTCTGGGCGCTGGTCGCCGTGCTCCTGCTCACCGGCACGCTGCTCACCGCCCGGCGCATCGACAAGGACGTGGTCATCATCCGGCCCGAGGTGTCCCACATCGGGCGCAACACCGCGCTGATCAGGCTGGCCGGCAAGACCGCCAAGATCTCCGCGTCCATCAAGAAGGCGGCCGTGCCGCTGACCGGCCAGCTCGACCAGACGCTCAAGGCGGCCAAGAGCATCGACCTGCGCGCCCGCGACATCCTCGTCACGGCCCGAGCGATCAACGAGACCGCCGGGTCCATCAACTCGAACGCCCGGGCGATCAACGTCACCGTCAAGTCGATCAACGGGACCGTCAGCTCGATCGGCAACAACATCGACACCATCCACTCGTCCGTCAAGGCGATCAACAGCAACGCCAGGTCGATCAACGCGAGCGCCAGGTCGATCCTGTCCAACGCGGGCTCGATCAACTCGAGCGTTCGCAGCATCCGGAGCCGCGGGAGCACGATCCTCGCGACCGTCGGGTCGATCGACCCGCAGGTCGCCGGCATCAACAAGCGCGCGAGGGCGATCATCGGCGTCGGGCGGGGCCTGCGCAGCGACCTCGACCGCGTGCTCGCAGACGTCGGAACCTCGAACGCGGGCCGGACGATCCTCGCGCACGCGAACTCGATCGACTGCAGCGCGCTCCTCAGAGTCACCGGGCTCCCGACCAACCTGACCGTCCTCCCGGCCCTCAACACCCTCCTCACGACCATCCTCAAGGCGCCACGAGCGTCTACGCAAGCCTGCAACCAGTAGCGCGATGACTTTCGCCGCCGATTCCACGGGTTGGTGGGTGGGAATGTCGCTGGGCTTCGCCGCCGTCGCCGTGCTCGTGCTCCTCGTGTCCATGATGCTCAGGCTCGCGGCGCAGATCGCCGACCAGATCCGGTTTGCCGGCGAGGCGCTCGAGGTCGCGCGCGAGCGCACCGACTCGCTCCACGAGGCCACGACCATCAACGCCTCGGCGAACGCGATCCTGGAGGGCGCCAGAGGGGCCCGGCAGCTGTTGACGAGGTGAGCGTCGTGCTCGCGTCAGCGGAGTCCCACACCTTCTGGACTATCGCGTTGGGGATCGGGGCCGTGGTCCTGCTTGTCGTCATCGGCCTCATGGTGCTGCTGCTGAGCTTTCTCAAGGACATCGAGGCGGGCGCCGCCGCGCTGCTGGCGTCGGGGCGCCACCTCGCGGGCAACACGGCCGCCATCGAGGAGCTCGCGGCCACGGGTCCGGTGCTCGAGGAGCTCGTCGAGGAGGCGAAGGTCCACGACGCCTACCTCTCGGAGCAGACCCGATGAGCACCGACCTGCTGATCGGCCTGAGCATCACCGAGGCGGTGCTCCTGGTGCTCGTGCTGGTGGTCGCCCTCGGCCAGGTCGAGCGGCGATTGCGCACGGCCTCGAGCTCGCTCGCTCAGCTGGGCTCCAACCTTGGCGACGTCGAGGGTCAACTGGGCGGGCTCGCTCCTGCGGTGCTGAACATCAACGCCCCTCTGAGGTCCATCGCGGGGGCCCTCCCGAGGATCGCCGAGATGGCCGAGACCGTCGCGAGGCGCTGAGACGACGTCATGGGGCTGTGGTGGATCCTGAACATCACCCTCCTCGTGGCGATCATTCCCGTGGTCATCATCCTTCTCCAGCGTGTGATCGCCGCCGCCATGGCGGTCCGGCGGACCCTGGAGGACATCTCCGACCGCAGCGTCGCGATCGTCGGCGAGCTGGGCGCCGTCGACGTGCTCCCCGAGACCGAGTACCTCGTTCGTGAGACGACCGCCGGCTTGACCCGGTACGGCGCCGCCCTCGACGAGATCCTCTGATCGGAGAGCTCACCGTGAGCGCCGCCGCCGTCGTCACGATCCTTGCCGCCGTCGTGGCCGTCCTCGTGATCGTCGCCTCCCTCATCGCCGTGGCGGTGCTGCTGTCGGGCATCAGCCTTCGCCTCCGCGGAGTCATCGGGGTCATCGGGACGATCGGCGAGAGGAGCAACCCCGTCGGCCCCGCCATCTCCTCGGTCAGCCACGAGCTCCGCGCGGCGCAGGAGGAGCTCGAATCGGTGCTCGAGCGCAAGGCGCCGACCTACCCGGCTCGCCGAGCGGCCCGTGAGGGCAGGCGCTCGGCTGAGGCGGCAGCCGAGGAGCGAGGCGAGGCGGCCGACCGATCGCTTCGCCCGAAGTCGTGACGCGGAGACAGCTGGCCGCAGCGGGTCTGGCGGGGGTCGCGCTGCTGCTCGCGGGGGCGGCGATAGGACGGACGCTCGTCTCCTCGCCCTCGCGCACGCCGGCTCCCGCTTCGGTGCCCGCCAGGACCTCGCCGGCGCCCGTGATCGCTCGCCCTGTCCCCACGCGGCCTCCCGACTTCGTCGAGTTCCGCGACAAGCGGACCGGCTACTCGATCTCCTACCCCCGGACGTGGAGGCGCCTGAAGCCTTCCGGCAGTCAAGCGAGGCTGCTCGTCGCAGCGGGCAGCCAGGCCTCGCTGCTCGTCCGGGTCACGCCGGTGGGGCTGGACGTAAGGGGCCCCGAGACCCTGCCCATCGTCCGCACTCTGACCGACTCGCTGGTGAGCGTGGACCGGCGCGTGCGCCAGCTCGCGCAGCCCGCGGCGCTCGTCCTCGGCGGGCTCCCCGGCTACCGCTACCTGTACACGTTCAGCTCGGGGCGAGGCGGGCAGCGCGGCGCGCACGCCCACTTCTTCCTGTTCAGCCGCGGGCTGATGGTCACGCTCGTCTTCCAGGCGCTGCCCGCCAGTCGCCTGGCGTCGCTCTCAGGCCTGTTCGATCGGATCGCGCGCACGTTCACGGTCACCGCGTAGGGCCGAGATGAGGCCGATTGCGAAGGCGGCGGAGCCCGAGGCCAGGTGCAGGAAGTTGTCCGTGGCGCCGGACGAGTTGATGGAGATGATCTGAAGGCTGTTGGTGAACCCCAGGAAGGCCGCGAGCAGGTAGAAGAGGCCGCCGCCGATGAGCGCGCCCTCGGTGATCGAGCTGGCGAACTGCGCCATGATCAGCAGGTACGCGCCGATGCCGAGGTGCACGATGTCGTGGAACGGGTTGACGTCGAAGCTCAGCAGCGTGTAGTTCGTGTTCTGCACGATGTCGTCGAAGCCGGTGACCGCGAAGCCGATCAGCCCCGCCGCCGTGTACACGACCCCGATGAGAATGGCGCCGATCTGCGCGAAGCTCTTGCCTTGCGATCTCATCCGGCGAAACCTCCCCCTTCGTCGATCCCCGTGCGCTCAGACCCTCGCGGGTGCGAACGGACTTTACTCCATCGGACGCGACTTGGGGGGACCGAAGCACCACTCTGGGAGTGGCGCCGGCCAGGTGGGCGCGAGGACCTTCGCTCGCGGCGCAGAAGCCGGCTGGCGGCCATCAGGCGGCGGCGGCGACCAGCGTCCGCGCCTCGACATGGAGCACGGGAAGGCCGAGGGCGCGCACCTTGCTGGGCAGGTCGAGTCGCATCCAGCGCGAGAGGCGCGAAGGCAGCGTGGAGACGATGATCTCGTCGAAGCGCTGCTCGTAGAGCGCATCCTGGATCGCGGCCAGGGGGTTGGCGTCCCCGACGTGGCCGGCGACCTCCGAGCCCGCCGCCTCGGCGAGCAGGGGCAGCGCCTCGTGCATGTTCAGCTCGGCCTCCGCGCGGCCGGTGACCTCCGGGTCGACGACCCGATGCAGGCCGCGAGGAGTTGCGGGGACCAGCAGATGGAAGCTGGCGGCACCGCGGGCGGAGCGCTCGCGCACGGCGTCCAGGAGACCGGGCGTGGCGGCGGTCCGGTTGGCGACGACGAGCACGCGCGCAGGCGAGGCAGACATGCGAGGATCCTCCTACTAGTAGCGATCGATACGAGCGTGCTTACCCGGCCGTCCGCATCCCTACACGTCGACGGGAGCATCGAAGCGCCCCGAGCGAAAGAAACCGAGCCCGCCGCGGCTGACGATCAGACGTCGGAGCTCGCGCCCGCCTGGGTCCAGCAGCGCACGATGTCTCGCATCGACAGGATCCCGACGACGTCGGACTCGTCCATCACGACGACGTGCCGGAAGGCGCCGCGCGTCATCTCGTCGGCCGCACGCTCCAGCGACCAGTCGGCCACGGCGTAGACCAGCCGGCTCGAGAGGTGATCCCCCACGAGCTCCGAGTCGATGTCCTCGCCGCGCCCGGTGGACGCGAGCAGATCGCGCTCGGTGATGATCCCCGGGCCCTGCTGGTCGTTGTCGAGCACGACGGCGGCACCGACGCCGTGCTCGTGCATCCGCCGCGCGGCCTCGCGCAGCGTGTGGCTCGGGCCCACCGTCACCACTATCTCGTTCATCCCGTCCCGCACCAGCATGTTCAACCTCGATCCGACACCATACCTCGACGACGGTCGGCGTGACGCCGACCCGCCACGGAGTCCCGTGCGAGTGCACCCGGCGCTGGTGGACCCGCCGCTACTCGTGGCCGGTCGCCGTCACCGCTACTTGACGGCGGCCGACTCGTCCTCGGTGTCCTCGCTCTCGCCCGACTCCTCGTCCTTCCCGCCCTCGTCGCCGTCGCTCTCGGCCTTCTCGTTGTCGGCTTCGGTGCGCGGGCTCTCCCCCCCGAGCGCGACCGCCGCCCTCGCCGTCACCAGGTGGTAGAGGATCAGGAGCTGCACGAGCGCGAGGGACTCCGACCGGTGGAGGTCCGACCCGATCGTGTACTCCCCGAGTCGCTCCGAGCGCAGGTGGGTCGCGAAGTGGAGCTTCTCCCAGATCGCCTCCTCGATCTCCGCTCCGACCTCTCGGTCCATGTCGCCCGGGATCTCCAGATGACGCTCCGAGCCATGCTCCTCCAGCGTGATGCCGCTCTGACCGTCGCCCGTGAAGGGCGAGAGGTCCGGATGGGGCAGTCCGTCGCGCAGGATCACGTGGGCGTCCAGGACGTTGGGATCGCCGTCCTCCTCCGAGTGCGGCTGGAACGCGACCACCATGTCCGCGTGGCGCTCCTGAGGACGGATGAACTCCGCGGAGTCCGGCTCGCGCTGGTCGAGAGCGGCGAGCACCTGGTCGGTCGTGTATCCGCGCCGGGAGGTGTCGCGCTGCACCTTCCACTTGCGGCGAAGCTCCTCGGGCGGCGCCAGGTAGACCCGGACGTCGTAGGACTGGCGCAGGGCCTCGGAGTAGTAGCCGAGCAGGCCCTCGACGACGGTGAAGGGATTCGGGGCCACGTAGACCGGCGGGCCGAAGCTGCCGTCAGAGTGCACGTAGACCGGCTTGAGGATCGGCTCCCCCTGCCGGAGGTGGTGCAGGTGCTGGCACATGATGTCGACGTAGTTGCAGTCGGGGTGCAGCGGCGTGATCTTGCGCTCGGCACGCTGCTTTCGGTCGTAGCGGTGATAGTCGTCGGTGGCGACGGCGGTCACCTGGTCCTCGCCGAGGAGGCGGACGAGTCCGCGCGTGATGGTGGTCTTTCCCGACGCCGAGTCGCCGACGACGCCGAGGATGATGGGGCGCGGCATGGGGTTCCTCCTAGATGGTCAGCGGTCCGCCGCGCGAGGACGCGATGCACCGTCCCGGCGGTCGAGCGGGTTGGGAACGAGCTCCAGCCCGAAGGGGTCTCCTACGCTGCGGCACTCGCTTCTCTCTCCTCGTCCGGCTGGCGTTCGGAGTCGTCGCTCCCCTCCTCCGCGCCTTCGGCGCCGTCGTCGGGCTCCTCCTCGTCGATGTCGTCGAACACCGAGCTGCGGAGGATGTCGTCGGCCTGGATGGTGACGAGGTCCTCCTTCGTGAGCTTCCCGCCCGACTCGAACAGCCGCAGGGCCTGCCGCATCCGCGCACGCTCGATGGCGTTGCGGATGCTGCGCCCGTTGGCGAAGCGAGGCCGCTCGACACGGCGCTCGACGTAGTCGTGGAACGCGCTCTTGGCGTCCTCGTCGAACTCGTAGCCCTGCTGGTCGATCATCAGGTCGGCGATCTGGATCAGCTCGTCGGCGGTGTAGTCGGGGAAGTTGATGTGATGGGCCACGCGCGACCCCATTCCCGGATTGGCCACGAAGAACTCCTCCATCCGGTCCTTGTAGCCGGCCATCACGACCACGAGGTTCTCGCGCTCGGACTCCATCACCTGGAGCAGGACCTCGATCGCCTCCTGGCCGTAGTCGCGCTCGTTCTCCGGCCGGTGCAGGTAGTAGGCCTCGTCGATGAAGAGGATCCCGCCGATCGCGCGCTTGACGATCTCCTTGGTCTTCGGAGCGGTGTGGCCGACGTACTGGCCGACGAGGTCGTCGCGCGTGACCGCGACCAGCTGGCCCTTCGCGAGGTAGCCGAGCCGGTGAAGGATGTCGGCCATCCGCAGAGCGACGGTGGTCTTGCCCGTCCCCGGGCTCCCGGTCAAGCTCATGTGCAGCGTCGGGCGGGTGGAGGAGAGGTCGAGCTGCTCGCGCAGCCGATCGATGACGAGCAGCGCCGCCATCTCCCGGATCCGCCGCTTCACCGGCTCCAGCGCGATCAGCTCGCGGTCGAGCCGCTCGAGGACCTCGTCCACGCGCGAGTCCCGCACGACCGTACCCACGTCCGCCTTCCCGTCGGCGACGGCCTCGGAGAAGTCGACGGACTCGACGGCGCCGCCCTCCTCGGCGTCCTTGGAGGGCTCGAAGACCTCGCCCCCGAAGTCCTCCGAGGAGGAGGAGCTCCCCTGCCCGCCCCCCGACGCCTCAGCCTGATCGCCACCCATCTCGCCTCTACTCTCCGGGTCCAGCCATCTACCCGTGGTATCGCGGCCTCGGGGGCTCACTACGACTCGCCGACGCCCTCATCGCTCTCCGGCTCCGCGTCGGCCGTGGCCCCGTCCTTCCGCGCCTCCGGTGCCGCATCCTGCCCCGCCATGGCGTCCTGCACGCCGGCGGGGTCGCGCTCGGACGTGAGGCTGCCCTCGTTCCCGTAGCGCCGCCCGGATGGGACCTCCGTGGCGTAGGAATGCAGGGTGTAGTCGATCACGCGGTCCCGCACCTCCTGACGCTCGAGGCGGAAGCCCGGCTCCTCCGCCGGTCGGTTCACGATGAAGGAGAGCTTCGACGTCTGCTTGCCGAGCCCGCTGTCGTAGCAGACCACCTTGATGTAGTGGTTCGGGTAGGCCTGGCGGCACTCGTGGACGTCCTTCATCGGCACGTCCGCCTCGTCCTCCTCGAGATCGAAGTTGGGCTGCTTCCACATCTCCCAGAGGAAGTTCCTGGGGTGTGGATCGTCCGTGTACTCGATCATGACCGACCACTGGTTCCTCAGCGCGTACTTGATCTGCGCCTCGGTCTCCTCGTCCGTCAGGTCGGGAAGGAACGAGAACGTTCCCTGTGAGATCCTCATGAATGCATCTTCTCCTTCGACGCGCTTAGCGACTCGAGGTGGCGGTGGGAGTCGTGTCCGCGGTGTCGGTGGACTCGAACTCGAACGTGATGTCCTTCCAGACCTCCAGGGCGGCGTTGAGCTCGGGGCACCCCTTCGCCGCCTCGCGGAGGATGTCGGGACCCTCCTCGAGGAAGTCCACGCCCTCGTTGCGTGCCTTGATCATCGCCTCGGCGCCCACGCGGTTGGCGGTCGCGCCCGCGGCGATCCCCATCGGGTGGCCGATCGTGCCGCCGCCGAACTGGAGCACCGTGTCCTCTCCCAGGTAGTCCAGGAGCTGGTGCATCTGACCGGCGTGGATCCCACCGGAGGCGACCGGGAAGACCGCCGGCATCGAGCCCCAGTCCTGGTCGAAGTAGATGCCGGTCTCGGGGTTGGCCTTGTTGAAGCGCTCGCGGCAGACGTCGTAGTAGCCCTTGATCATGCCCGGGTCGCCCTCGAGCTTGCCCACGACGGTGCCCGCGTGGATGTGGTCCACGCCGAGCATCCGGCACCACTTGGCGATCACGCGGAAGCTCACGCCGTGCGTCTTCTGACGCGTGTACGTCGCGTGCCCGGCGCGGTGGAGGTGCAGGATCATCCCGTTGGCTCGCGCCCACTTGGACATGGACGTCATCGCCACGTAGCCGACGGTGAGGTCCTGCATGATGATGACGCTGCCGAGCTCCTTCGCGAACTCGGCGCGCTCGTACATCTCCTCCATCGTCGCCGCCGTCACGTTCATGTAGTGGCCCTTGACCTCGCCGGTGACGGCCGACGCGCGGTTCACGGCCTCCATCGCGTGGACGTAGCGGTCGCGCCAGCGCATGAACGGCTGCGAGTTGATGTTCTCGTCGTCCTTGGTGAAGTCCAGGCCGCCGCGCAGCGCCTCGTAGACGACGCGCCCGTAGTTCTTCGCGGAGAGCCCGAGCTTCGGCTTGGTGGTGGCGCCGATCAGCGGGCGCCCGAACTTGTCGAGGTACTCACGCTCCATGACGATCCCGTGCGGCGGGCCCTGGAAGGTCTTGAGGTAGGTCAGCGGGATGCGCATGTCCTCGAGGCGCAGCGCCTTCAGCGCCTTGAAGCCGAAGACGTTGCCGATGATCGAGGAGGTGAGGTTGGCGATCGAGCCTTCCTCGAAGAGGTCGAGGTCGTAGGCGATCTTGGCGATGTACTGGCCCTCGGCGACCTCGTTGACCTCATAGGCCTTGGCCTGGTAGTGCTCGTGCGGCGTCAGGCGGTCCGTCCACACCACGGTCCACGTGGCCGTGGAGGACTCGCCGGCGACGGCGGCCGCCGCCTCAATCGGATCCACGCCCTCCTGGGGGGTGATCCGGAAGGCGACCAGGATGTCCGTGTCCTTGGGCTGGTAGTCCTCGTTCCAGAAGCCCATCTCCGCGTACGGAGTGACCCCTGCTGCCCAACGATCCTTCTTCTCGCCGTTGTCCGCCATGTCGCTTCCTCGCCTCCTTCAAGTGGTCGCGCGCAGCGTACTACCTGGCCAAGCCACACGCTTAAGCGAAAAGCCTCGGCTTGATCTGGCGGTCCCGCACCGGTATCGACACCCGCCGGGAGGCTTCCGGTACGTTCCGGGCGATGCCGAGCGGCATCGAGCTCCAGCCGATGGCGAGCCGTGATGGCTGACGACGCACGCTTCCCGGTTGCCCTGCGACCGTTGGGCTCGTTCCCGCCGCGGCGCACGTCCGCGTGGGAGGACCCGGGCGATGAGCGCTCGTGGCACGTGTCCCAGGTGTTCGGCAGTCTGATGCGCTACTACGAGGGTCGCGAGCCATCGTGGTACTCGTCGCCCATACGCCCGCTCCTGGACTGTCAGAGCGTAGTGGAGCTGGGCTGCGGAACCGGACTCGCCCTGCGCGCGCTGCGCGAGCGCGGCGTCCGGGACGTGCTCGGATTGGACCGCTGGCCGGGCTTCGTCGAGGTCGGCGCCCGTCACGGCGTGGAGATCCTGCTGCACGACCTGACGCTGCCGCTGCCCTTCATCCCGACGGCCAGCGTCGGCGGAGTGCTGAGCCACTACGTCCTCGACTACGTCTCGCCGATCGGGGTGCGCCAGGCGCTCAGGGAAGCGCGGCGAATCCTCCGTCCGGGTGGCAGACTGGTGGTTCTGCTCGCGGCCGTCGGGCGCGGCAGCGGGGAAGAAGCGCGAACCCTCCGCTACACCCCCGAGACCGTAGCCGCGATCCTGGCCGACGCCGGCTTCGAGCACGCGAAGGTAGAGGCCCCCGAGGGACGCAACACCGTGGTCGACGCCGTTGCCGGTGCGGATCTCGCCCGCGGCGGCGAGCCCGTGCTGGAGGTGAGGGGAGAAGCTCAACTGTCGGCGGGCTTCACGGGCGCGCCGCCCGAGATCGAGGTCGAAGCGATCGGCTCCGGATGGCGCTCGACTCTCGACCTCGCGCTCGGTGGTCGTCACGCAGGTGAGTTCGGCGTCAACCCGACGGCCGTCTGCGCGCGCCTCGTAAGGCCGGCGCCGACCGCGTGGGAGCTGCAGGTGTGCGCGTGGCGAGACGGCCATGCGGTGCAGGCCTGGGTCCAGCGACTGCAGGAGCGGCCCGAGCGGTTGACGGTTCGCTGTGAGGCTCCAGCCGATCACGTCGCGGCCTGGAGCCCACGGCCCTTGCCCCTCGGCCCTCCGGGTGAGGCCTTCGTTCCCGCCGGGCGCGAAGCGTCGCCGCACCGTCCGGCGATCGCCGTGACCCGCGCGCTGGACCCCGACGCGCCGAGGTCATTGGAGGCGCTCCTGGCGCTCGACGCGCGCGACGGCGTGGCGCCCGGTACCGAGGAGCTCGACGCTGCGTGGACCGGGGGCCACCTGCACGCCGTGCTCGTCGGGGCGGAGGACCTCGCGCGCGGCAGCGCGCCGGTGCGCTGGGCGGGCTCGCGCGGCGCGCCGGTGCTCGTCCGAGTAGATCGCTGGGAGACGGGGCTGAGGGCGACGCTCGACGCGGCGCTGGC
>JBBPZE010000075.1:0-6383 GCA_038199185.1 Solirubrobacterales bacterium | reverse complement strand
GACCAGCGTTGCGAGCGTACCCGGCGACACCCGCAGAGCGGCCTCCTCGTTGGCGATCCAGTTGGCCAGCGCCGGGGCCGAGGCGGTGTCCGATGCGAGCGCCGCCTCGAAGTGGTCGCCCAGCTCGGGACGAAAGGCGAGCAGCCGCGCGCCGTCGGCCGGAAGGCCCAGCGTCTCGAGCCTCTCGGCGCGCGCCGCGGGCAGCTCGGGCATCGCGACCCGGGCGCGCTCGAGCATGGCATCGGTGATCGCGATCGGCACGAGGTCGGGCTCGGGGAAGTAGCGGTAGTCGTGAGCCTCCTCCTTGGAACGCAGCGACGTGATGCGTTCCGTGCGCGGATCGAAGTGCAGCGTCTCCTGCTCGACGTCCCCCCCGTCCTGGACGATCGCGGTCTGGCGGGCGACCTCGGCGTGGATGCCTCGTTCGATGAACCGGAAGGAGTTCATGTTCTTCAGCTCGGTCTTGGTGCCCAGCCCGGTGCTGCCCGCCGGCCGGATCGAGACGTTGGCGTCGCACCGCAGCGAGCCCTCGTCCATGTTGACGTCCGAGACGCCGAGCCGCCGCAGCGTGACCCTCAGCAGGTTCAGCCACTCGCGGGCCTGCCCGGCCGACCGCACATCCGGCTCGGAGACGATCTCCACGAGCGGCGTGCCACAGCGGTTGAAGTCGACGATCGAGGCGTCCGAGCCATGGATCCGGCCGCTGGCTCCGACGTGGACGAGCTTCGCCGCGTCCTCCTCCAGGTGGACGCGATGGATGCGGACGTCGCCCAGCCGGCCGCCGCGGCAGAGAGGCTCGTCGTACTGGCTGATCTGGTAGGCCTTCGGGCTGTCGGGGTAGAAGTAGTTCTTGCGGTGAAAGATCGACTTCGGGGCCAGCTCGGAGCCGAGCGCCATCCCGATCATCAGGCCGTAGTGGATCGCCTGGGCGTTGGTCACGGGAAGCGCACCGGGCAGCCCGAGGCACACCGGGCAGCACAGCGTGTTGGGCTCGCTGCCGAAGCGCAGCTCACAGCCGCAGAACATCTTGGTTTGGGTCGCGAGCTGGACATGGATCTCGAGGCCGATGACGGGTTCGAACGCGGTCACGGCGGGTTCACCCCTGGTCGGGCCGGCGCTCTGAGGCCGAGGCCCGACCGGCGGCCCGTGGTAGCGAGCCGTCGAAGCCGATCGCCTGCTCGAGCGCGTGAGCCGCGTCCATCATGCGGTACTCGCTGAAGGCCGGGCCGGCGAGCTGGAAGCCGACGGGCAGGCCTTCGCTGAGGCCGCTGGGGATCGAGATGGCGGGAATGCCCGCCAGCGGCATCGGCACCGTGCAGTAGTCGTTGAAGTACATCGCGAGCGGGTCCGACGTCTTGGCGCCGAGCTCGAACGCGACGGTCGGGCTGGTGGGGGTGACGATGAAGTCGAACCGCGAGAACGCCGTGGTGAAGTCCTCGGCGACCTTGGTCCGCACCTGCTGTGCCCGGCCGTAGTAGGCCTCGTAATAACCGCTCGACAGCGCGTAGGTGCCGATCAGGATGCGGCGCTTGACCTCCGCACCGAAACCGTCGTGGCGCGTCTCGGTGTACATCGAGTACAGGTCGTCGCTCGCGACCCGCAGCCCGTAGCGCACGCCGTCATAGCGCGCGAGGTTGGCGCTGGCCTCGGCGGGGGCGATGACGTAGTAGGCGCTCAGCGCGTGCGGAGCATGGGGCAGCCGGCAGGTCTCGACGACCGCTCCGAGGTCCTCCGCCCTGGCCAGCGTCTCGCGGAAGTTCGCCAGGACGCCCTCCTCGATGCCCTCGCCGGTCAGCTCCTCGGGAACGCCCAGGCGGATGCCGTCGAGGCGCTCCGCGCCGGGCATCGTCGCCTCGGCGGAGAAGCCCAGCGAGGTCGAGTCGCGCGGGTCGCGCCCGGTCATGTGGCTGAACAGCAGCGCGCAGTCGGTGACGTCGCGGGTGAGCGGGCCGGCCTGGTCGAGCGAGGACGCGAAGGCGATCATCCCGTAGCGCGACGCGGCTCCATAGGTCGGCTTCAGCCCGACGATCCCGCACAGCGCGGCGGGCTGGCGGATCGAGCCGCCGGTGTCGGTGCCCAGCGCCCAGGGAACGAGCCCGGCGGCCACGGCGGCGGCACTTCCGCCGCTCGATCCTCCGGGGACGCGGGTCCGGTCCCACGGGTTGAGCACGGGGCCGTAGGCGGAGTTCTCGTTCGACGAGCCCATCGCGAACTCGTCCTGGTTGGTCTTGCCCAGCAGCGGCGCGCCGGCCCGGGCGAGCTGCTCGACCACCGTGGCCGTGTACGGCGGCCGATAGCCCTCGAGGATCTTCGAGCCGGCCTGGCTGGGCACCCCCGCCGTGCAGAACAGGTCCTTGACGCCCAGCGGCACACCCTTCAGCGGGCCGTCGATGCCCTCGGGGGCGTCGTCGGCGAGCCACAGGAAGGCGTTGAGGTCCTCCACCGCGGCCCTCTCGCGGTAGGCCTCGAACAGCTCCTCGGCGCTGAACTCGCCGCCCACGCGGTCGATCGCCTGCGCGGCGGTGAGGTCGACCAGATCGCTCACGCCGCACGGCCCTCCTGGCGACCGGGGGCGGCCGGCGTCGGCGCGCTGCGGGCTGTCATGCCTGCGGGCTGGGCACGAGGAAGCCACCCGCCTGCGTGGCCGGCGCCTGCTCGAGGATCAGCTCGCGCGGCAGTGACGGAGTTGGCTCGTCCTCCCGCAGGGCGTTGCCCACCTCCACCACGTGCGTGGTCGGCGGCACGCCCTCGAGGTCGAGCTCGGAGATACGCTCGATGTGGCCGAGGATGCTCGAGAGCTCGACGGCCATCGTCTCGACCTCGTCGGCGGACAGCCGGAGGCGCGCCAGCCGCGCCACGTGCAGTACCTGCTCGCGATCGATCATCCCGGCTCGATGCTAGGCGGCGGCGCGACGGGCGGAGCGGGACGTACCGCCACGTCGGGCAGCGGTGCCCGCGGCATGTACTCGTCGCGCAGGGACAGGAAGCCACCGCGGGCGATGCCCGTCGCCGCGAGCAGGCCCAGCCACCAGCCCGACCGCACCTCGACCAGCTCGTCGGGGCCGGGTTGGGCGATGACCTGGACGAGCAGCGCGACGACGGCAAGCCCGCCGAGGAGCATCGCGGCGATCGCGGCGGACAGGGGTAGGACGGGGCTCTCGCACAGCGCGAAGACCAAGGGCAGCGCGATGCCCGCCACCACCGCGATCACACAGAGGGCGAGCGCGAGCCAGCCCAGCGCATCCCAGCCGCGGATGCCCCCGCCGGAGAGCGGCGCCTGGGCGCTCCCGGAGCCGCGCTCGCCGGTACCGCCGGGCATGGCGAACCAGTCGGCGAACAGCACGCCAAGCATCGCCAGCGCGCTGATCACGGCGACCTTCTCCCCGTAGCGGGTGCGGTGCCTCACCGGCGCAACGCTACCCGGGAAGCTGCATGCGCGCCGCCTCGAGCGTGTTGCGCAGAAGGCACGCAATCGTCATCGGGCCAACCCCTCCGGGGACCGGCGTGATCGCCGCCGCCACCTCTGCCGCCCGGGCGAACTCGACGTCGCCGACCAGTGTGGCCGGAGTCGTGTCGATGCGGTTGATCCCCACGTCGATCACGGTCGCACCCGGCTTGACCCAGTCGCCCTTGACCATCTCGGCACGCCCGACGGCCGCGATGAGGATGTCGGCGCGTCGGCAGACCTCGGCGAGGTCGCGCGTGCGCGAGTGGCAGACGGTGACCGTGGCATCGGCCTCCAGCAGCAGCCGGGCCATCGGCTTGCCGAACAGGTTCGATCGCCCGACGACCACTGCCTCGGCGCCCTCCACGACCGTGCCCGCATCGTCGAGCAGGGCCATCACGCCCAGGGGGGTGCACGGCCGCAGTCCCGGTCGTCCCAGGGCGAGCAGGCCGGCGCTCACCGGAGTGAGGCCGTCGACATCCTTGCGAGGGTCGATCATGCCGGTCAGGCGCGTCCCGTCCATGGGGCCGGGCACCGGTAGCTGGAGGAGGATGCCGCTGACCTCCGGATCGCCGTTGAGGCGAGCGACGAGCGTCTCGACCTCGTCCTGCGAGGTGCCGGCTGGGAGCGAATGGTTGACGCCCCGCATGCCCACCTCCTCGCACGCCCTCTGCTTTCCTCCCACGTAGACCGCGCTGGCCGGGTCGTCGCCCACCAGGATCGTCGCGAGGCCCGGGACGCGACCATGCTCGCCGGCGAAGGAGACGACCTCCTCGGCCACGGCCGCCCGCACCCGCGCCGCGACCGCCCTGCCGTCGATGACCCTGGCTGCCATGAGGGGCGGCAGGCTAGCGGGCACCCGGCCTGCCGAACCGCGCCCATTGACCGCGCCCACCCACCCGGGGGTCGCACCACCCACCCGGGGCGTCGAGTGGACAGTTGACGGTCTCAGGGCCCGCGAAGTGTCCACTCGATGGGCCGAGGAGGGTCAGCGACGGGTGATGGGCGCGTACTCCGCCATGAGCTTGCGCTCCGAGCCGTCCCGGGCGAAGCGGACCACGACGATCCCGCCGGGCTCGATCGAGGTCACGACGCCCTCGCCGAACGCGGGGTGCGCGACGTCCTCTCCCAGCCGGAAGCCCTGCCCGCCCGCGGGCGGCGTGGTCGTCCGTCCGGCCGTGCTCGCCGCCACCCCGGCCGCGGCGCTCGCCCATGAGCTCGCCCGGCCCAGTATCCCGTTACGTGGGGCGGGCCGGCTCTCGTCGTCGAGCACGTCGGCGGGCAGCTCCGCGAGAAAGCGGCTGGGCAGCCCGGGTGCGACCGCGCCGAACACGTTGCGGCGCCGCGCGTGGGTGAGGTAGAGGTCGCGCATCGCACGGGTGATGCCGACGTAGCAGAGCCGGCGTTCCTCCTCGAGCCCTCCCTCGTCGAGCGCACGCGAGTGGGGGAAGATGCCCTCCTCCATCCCGATGATGAAGACGATCGGGTACTCGAGGCCCTTCGCGTTGTGCAGGGTCATCAGCGTCGCCATGCCCTCGTCGTCGCGACGTGTGTCGGCGTCGGCGACCAGCGCGACCTGCTGAAGGAAGGCATCGAGCGTGTCCGCCTCGGGATCCTGGCGGGCATCGAACTCGCGACCCACCTCGACGAGCTCCTGGAGGTTCTCGGTGCGTCCCTGCGCCTCGATCGTCCGCTCGGCCTCCAGCGCCTCGAAGTACCCAGAGTCGTGCAGCACCGCCTCGAGCAGGTCTCCGACGGGCACACCGTCGTCCGCGCGGGCCCGCAGTGAGGCCATCGTCCCCATGAAACGCTCGAAGGCCCGTATCGCCGCCGTGCCGAGGCCGGGCACCGACGCCGGATCGGCGGCCGCGTCCCACACGGGGATGCCCATCGTGTCGGCGTGGGCGAGCACCCGCGAGAGCGACGTCTGCCCGATGCCACGCCGCGGCGTGTTGGCCACCCGCGTGAAGGAGATGGCATCCTGGGGGTTGGTCAGGACGGTGAGGTAGGCGATCGCATCCTTGATCTCCGCGCGCTCGTAGAACTTCGTGCCGCCGACCACCTGATAGGGGATCTCGCGGCGTACCAGCGTGTCCTCGAGCACGCGCGACTGCGCGTTGGTCCGGTAGAAGCACGCGATCTCGCTGAGCGACACGCCCTCGTCGACGAGCCGCTCCATCTCGCCGACGATATAGCGGGCCTCGGCGTGCTCGTCGTCCATCTCCCGGACCTTGACCGTGTCGCCCACCCCGAGTTCGGTCCACAGCGACTTGAGCTTCTGTCCCCGGTTGTGGCCGATGACCGCGTTGGCCGCGTCGAGGATCATCTGCGTCGAACGGTAGTTCTGCTCCAGCTTGACCGTCAGCGCGTCGGGGAACGAGTCCTCGAACTCGAGGATGTTGGTGATGTCGGCTCCGCGGAAGCCGTAGATCGACTGCGCGTCGTCACCCACCACCATCAGGTTGCGGTGCTCTCCCGCCACGAGCGCCAGCAGCCGGTACTGCGCGGCGTTGGTGTCCTGGTACTCGTCGACGAGGACGTGACGGAACGAGGCGGCGTACCGGGCACGAACCTCGGGGAACAGCTCGAGGACGTTGACCGTGCGCACGAGCAGGTCGTCGAAGTCCATCGCGTTCATGCGGTGCAGCTCGCGCTCGTAGAGCTCGTAGACGTCGGCGACCGTCTGCTCGAAGTAGGAGCCGACGAGCCCGCGGTAGGCCTCGGCATCGCGCAGCCGGTTCTTGGCCGCCGAGATCTGGGAGTGGACCGCCGCCGGGGTGAAGCGCTTGGGATCGACGTCGAGGCCGTCGATGCAGCGCCTGACCAGCCGCCGGGCATCGGACTGGTCGTAGATCGTGTACTGCCGCGTGTAGCCCAGCCGCGGCGCCTCGGCCCGCAGGATGCGAGCGCAGGCGGCGTGAAACGTCATGACCCACAT
>JBBPZE010000074.1:0-23711 GCA_038199185.1 Solirubrobacterales bacterium | reverse complement strand
CGTCCGGGCGGTCGAGTGGACACTTCGTCCGGGCGGTCGAGTGGACACTTCGCGGTCCCCTGGCCCGTCAACTGTCCACTCGATGTGCGCGGGGGCGCGCCGGGTTGCCCGCGGCCGGCCGGAGTGGCGCCCGCGGCCGCTGCTAGTGTGGCCGAAATCGCTCCTTTAACCCGGCCCTGTGAGGCCAGGAAGGACGGAAGAAGATGGCAGACGACAAGGTCGTCCTGGACCGGGACGACATTCGGCGCACGCTGGTGCGCATCGCCCACGAGATCGTCGAGGGCAACGCGAACGCCCGGGAGCTGGCCATCGTGGGTATCCACCGGCGTGGCGCCGTGCTCGCCTCGCGGATCCACCGCCTGGTTGCGGACCTGCTCGATGCCGATGTCCCGCTCGGAGACCTCGACATCAGCTTCTACCGCGACGACGTGGCCACCCGCGAAGGTGCCCCGGTCGTCCACGCCTCGCACATCGACTTCGACATCACGGGCCGCACCGTGGTGGTCGTCGACGACGTCCTCTACACGGGGCGCACGGCGCGAGCGGCGATCGAGGCCCTCTTCGACTACGGCCGGCCCGAGCGGGTCCAGCTCGCCGTTCTCGCCGACCGCGGCCATCGTCAGCTGCCGATCCGCCCCGACTACGTGGGCAAGAACCTCCCGACGTCGCGCCGGGAGCGCGTCAACGTGCGCGTCGACGAGCTCGACGGCGTCGATGACGTGGCGATCGGGCCGGCGCGGGTGGAGGCCACGGCATGAGGCACCTGATCTCGATCGAGGATCTCGACCGGGCGGGGATCGAGCGCATCGTCGATGAGGCCAAGCGGTTCGCCGAGGTGTCGGATCGCGAGATCAAGAAGGTGCCGGCGCTGCGCGGCCGGATGATCCTCAACCTCTTCTACGAGGCCTCGACGCGGACGCGGTCGAGCTTCGAGCTGGCCGCCAAGCGACTGAGCGCCGACGTCGTCAACTTCGCCGCCAGCGGCTCGAGCGTCGAGAAGGGCGAGTCGCTGAAGGACACGATCCTCACCCTCGGCGCCCACAAGCCCGACGCGATCGTCATCCGGACGCCGTGGGCAGGAGCCGCCGAGCTGGTCTCGCGGTGGACGGAGGCGGCGATCGTCAACGCGGGCGACGGCAAGCACGAGCACCCCACGCAGGCTCTGCTCGACGTCTACACGCTCGTCCGCAGGATCGGCGCGCTCGACGGCGCGAACATCTGGATCGTCGGGGACGTCGCGCATTCGCGCGTCGCCCGCTCGAACATCCTCGCCTTTCAGAAGATGGGAGCCAAGGTCACCGTTACCGGGCCACCCACGCTGATCCCGCGCGGCATCGAGGCCATGGGCTGCGACGTGCGCTACACCCTCGACGACCTCGGCGAGGCCGATGTCGTCTACGCACTGCGGATGCAGAAGGAGCGCATGACCGAGGCGTGGGTCCCCAGCATGCGCGAGTACGCGACCTTCTATCAGGTCAACGGGCGGCGGCTCGGCTCGCGCCAGGTGCTGATGCATCCCGGTCCCGTCAACCGGGGTGTCGAGCTGTCCGGCGAGGTGGTCGACTCACCGCAGGCGGTCATCACCGCCCAGGTGGAGGCCGGGGTGGTCGTGCGGATGGCGGTCCTCTACGAGCTCCTCGCGGGCTCGCGCGTAGCCGAGGCCGCTCCCGACCTGGAGCCCCAGCCCGCATGAGCCTCCCCACCAGCCACCCTCGGCGCCGACGACGCGCGGCGGACGGAGGGTCAAGGTGACCACGCTCACGCAGGGCCCGAGCAACCCGGCGGATTTCCTGATCCGAGACGTGCACGTCCTCGATCCGCGCGAGGGCATCGACGGGCGCCACGACGTCCGCATCCGCGAGCGGGCGATCGCCGAGATCGGCGTGCCCGGCGCTCTGCCCGCCGGCGATGCCGAGGTGCTCGATGGCCGGGGCCGCCATCTCCTGCCCGGCTTCGTCGATCCCCACGTGCACCTGCGCACCCCCGGCCAGGAGCACAAGGAGGACCTCGACACCGGCACCCGAGCGGCCGCCGCCGGCGGCTTCGTCGCCATCCTGGGCATGCCCAATACCGATCCCGTGGTCGACAGCGCGCCGCTGCTGCGCTCGCTGCGCGACGCCGCGGCCCGCGAGGCGCGCATTCCCGTCGGCTTCCTGGCCGCGATCACCAGGGGCCTCGAGGGCACCGAGCTGACCGAGATGGGCGAGCTGCGGGTCGAGGGCGCGGTGGGGTTCACCGACGACGGGCGCCCCGTCGTCTCGGCCGGAATGCTGCGCAAGGCCCTGCAGTACCAGCGGCTCGCGGGAGGCGTGCTCGCGCTGCACGAGGAGGACCCGTCGCTGAGCGGCAGGGGGGTGATGCACGAGGGCGAGATCTCGACGGCGCTCGGCGTGGCGGGGATCCCGGCCGTCTCGGAGTCGACCATGATCGCCCGCGACGCCGCGCTGGCCGGGTACGAGGACGGCCGCATCCACGTCCAGCACCTCTCGGCGAGGGAGTCGGTCGACGCCGTCGCGGCGGCGAAGGCGGCGGGGGTGCGGATCAGCGCCGAGGTCTCGCCGCACCACCTGTTGCTCACCCACGAGGACGTGCGCTCCCTCGACACGAGCTTCAAGATGAACCCGCCGCTGCGCACCGAGGACGACCGCCGAGCGCTCGTCGACGGCCTGCGCGACGGCACGATCGACTGCGTCGCCACCGACCACGCTCCGCACGCGCGCGACGAGAAGGAGGTCCCGTTCGAACAGGCGCCCATGGGCACCACCGGGCTGGAGACGTCGTTCGCCGTGCTGCACACCGACCTCGTCGGCCCCGGCATCCTCACGCTGGAGACGCTGGTCGAACGGATGACGGCCGGCGCGGGGCTCTTCGACCTCCCGACGCCGAGGATCGCCAGGGATGCGCCGGCCGACCTCGCGCTCGTCGACCTCGAAGCCGTGTGGATCGCCGGCGAGCACGGCTGGGAGAGCCGCTCGGACAACAGCTGCTTCATGGGCCGGCGGCTGCGCGGGCGGGTCGTCATGACGATCGGCGCCGGCGCCGTCGCATTCCGCGAGCGGGCCTTCACGGTGGTGTCCTGATGAAGGGGACCCGCGGGAGCTACGTCCTGCTCGACGACGGCACCCGCTTCGACGGTGATTCCGTCGGCGCCGAGGCCCACGCGGTGGGCGAGGTGGTCTTCACCACGGGCATGGCGGGCTATCAGGAGTCCATGACCGATCCCAGCTTCGCCGGGCAGCTGATCACCTTCAGCTACCCCCATATCGGCAACTACGGCGTGAGCGAGCCGGCGATGGAGTCCGATCGCGTGTGGGCCCGCGCGGCGATCATGCGCGCCGCCACCAACGCCGAGGACGCACCGACCGCGGAGCGCGGCTGGCTGGACTGGCTGACCGACTGTGGCATCCCGGCGATCACCGGGGTCGACACCCGTGAACTGGTGCGCCACATCCGCCACGCGGGGGCGATGCGCGGCGGGGTCTTCCCCGCGGCCGTCAGCGAGGCGGAGGCCCGCGCGCTGATCGAAGCCGAGCCCTCGATGGTGGGTGCGGACTTCGCCCGCGTCGTGACGCCTCGGGCGGCGAGCGTTCACGGCGCGGGCCGCTCACCGCGCATCGCGGCGATCGACACCGGGATCAAGCTGTCGATCGTGCGCAACCTGGTTGCCCGGGGCGCGGAGGTCACCCTTCACCCGTGCACGGTGACCGCCGCCGAGCTGCTGGCCGCCGACCCTGACGCGCTGTTCCTGGCCAACGGCCCGGGCGACCCGGCGGCGCTGGACTACATCGTCGCGACCGTGCGGGAGGTTGTCGGCAGGAAGCCGGTGTGGGGCATCTGCCTGGGCCACCAGCTGTTGAGCCGTGCGGTCGGCTTGAAGACGTTCAAGCTGCCGTACGGCCACCGCGGAGCCAACCACCCGGTCAAGGACCTGCAGACCCAGAAGATCGAGATCACCTCCCAGAATCACGGCTTCGCGGTGCTCGGCCCAGGCGGCGAGCAGACCATCGACACCGACGAGGCCGTGTGCTGGGAGACCGACTTCGGCGCGGCCCGGCTCAGCCACGTCAACCTCTATGACCGCACGGTCGAGGGCCTCGAGCTCCTCGACGTTCCCGGCGGGACCGTTCAGTATCACCCCGAGGCCGGCCCGGGCCCGCACGACAGCCTCTACCTGTTCGACCGGTTCCTGGACCGCATCCGACAGGCATCCCCGGAGGGCAGCCCGGCCTGATGCCGCGCCGCGACGACATCCAGCGCATCCTCATCCTGGGCTCGGGGCCGATCGTGATCGGGCAGGCGGCCGAGTTCGACTACTCCGGAGTCCAGGCGTGCAAGGTCCTGCGCGAGGAGGGCTATGAGGTGATCCTCGTCAACTCCAACCCGGCCACGATCATGACCGACCCGGAGTTCGCCGACGCCACCTACGTCGAGCCGCTGCTCCCCGGCCCGGTCGCGCAGGTCATCGAACGCGAGCGGCCCGACGCCCTGCTGCCCACGCTGGGCGGCCAGACCGCGCTGAACCTCGCCAAGGCGCTGCACGAGGACGGCACGCTCGACAAGCACGGCGTGGAGCTCATCGGCGCGAACTACGACGCGATCGCCCGGGCGGAGGACCGCGACCTCTTTCGCGGCTGCATGGAAACGGCGGGGCTGAGGATGCCCAAGAGCGCGATCGCCACCACGGTCGCCGAAGCGATCGACGCGCTGCCCGACCTCGGCCTTCCGGCGATCATCCGCCCGGCCTTCACGCTCGGCGGGCGGGGCGGGGGCATCGCGCGGACGATCGAGGAGTACCGGTCGATCGTCGGGCGGGGCATCGAGGCCTCGCCGATCGGCCAGATCCTCATCGATCAGTCCGTGCTCGGGTGGGGCGAGTTCGAGCTCGAGGTCATGCGCGACCGCAACGACAACGTCGTGATCGTCTGCTCCATCGAGAACATCGACCCCATGGGGGTGCACACGGGAGACAGCGTCACGGTCGCCCCCCAGCAGACGCTCACCGACGCGCTCTACCAGCAGTTGCGCGATCAGGCGATCGCCGTCATCCGGGCGGTCGGGGTGGAGACCGGCGGCTCGAACGTCCAGTTCGCCGTGGATCCGGAGACCGAGGAGATCCTCGTCATCGAGATGAACCCCCGGGTCTCACGCTCGTCCGCCCTCGCCTCGAAGGCCACCGGGTTTCCCATCGCCAAGATCGCGGCCCGCCTGGCGGTGGGCTACGCGCTCGACGAGATCGACAACGACATCACGGGGGTGACTCCCGCGAGCTTCGAGCCGGCGATCGACTACGTGGTCGTCAAGTGGCCGCGCTTCGCCTTCGAGAAGTTCCCGGGCGCCGACCCGGTCCTCTCCACCCACATGAAGTCGGTCGGGGAGGCGATGGCGATGGGCCGGACCTTCCAGCAGGCTTTCGGCAAGGCGATGCGCTCCCGGGAGCTCGACAAGGCCCCCGAATACGGCGACGTCCCGGACGAGACGCTGCTCGCGACGCTCGCCTCCCCGGCACCCGATCGCTTCGATGCCATCTCCGAGCTCTTCCGGCGCGGCGTCGCGCTGAAGGCGGTCCGCGAGCTCAGCCTGATCGATCCGTGGTTCCTGCGCGAGATACAGGCGCTCGCGCTCGATCCCGAGGCGCCCTTCTCCGGTGAGCGCTGCTTCAAGGCGGTCGACACCTGCGCGGCGGAGTTCCCCGCCCGCACGCCCTACTACTACTCAGGCTGGGAGCGTCGGGCCGCCCACGAGGTCAGGCGCGGCGATCGCGAGAGCATCGTGATCCTCGGCGCCGGGCCCAACCGGATCGGCCAGGGCATCGAGTTCGACTACTGCTGCGTGCACGCGGCGATGACCGTTCGCGAGTCGGGCCGTGACGCGGTGATGATCAACTGCAACCCGGAGACGGTCTCCACCGACTACGACACCTCCGATCGCCTCTACTTCGAGCCGCTGACGCTCGAGGACGTGCTCGGGGTGCTCGCGGTCGAGCGGCCCCAGGGCGTGATCGTGCAGTTCGGAGGCCAGACGCCGCTGAAGCTCGCCGCCGGCCTGGTCGAGGCCGGCGTGCCGCTGCTCGGCACCAGCGTCGACGCCATCGATCTCGCCGAGGATCGGGGGCGCTTCGGCCGGCTCCTCGACGAGCTGGGCTACCGGGCCCCGCCGTTCGGGACCGCGCGCAACTTCGAGGATGCCCTCGCGCGCTCCGAGGAGGTCGGCTTTCCGCTGCTCGTGCGGCCGAGCTACGTCCTCGGCGGCCGGGCGATGGAGATCGTCTACTCGGCCGAGGGGCTGGCCGACTATCTGCAACGGGAGGTGGGCTGGGACCCCGCGCCGGGGGTGATCGGGCGCGAGATCTTCCTCGACCGGTTCCTGGAGAACGCCATCGAGGTCGACGTCGACGCCCTGTGCGACGGCGAGGACGTCTGGATCGGCGGGATCATGCAGCACGTCGAGGAGGCCGGGGTGCACTCGGGCGACAGCGCCTGCGTGCTGCCGCCGCACTCGCTGGGCGGCGACATGCTCGACCAGATCCGCGAGGCCACCCGCGGCATCGCCCTGGGGCTCGGGGTCGTGGGCCTGATGAACGTCCAGTACGCGGTCCACGCGGGGACGCTGCACGTAATCGAGGCCAACCCGCGCGCATCGCGCACCGTGCCGTTCGTCTCCAAGGCGGTCGGTGTGCCGCTGGCCAAGATGGCCTGCCGGATCATGCTCGGCGAGAGGATTCCAGAGCTCGACCTGCCGCACGATCCGATGGCCTGCGACCACGTCAGCGTCAAGGAGGCGGTCATGCCATTCGACCGCTTCGACGGAGCCGACGCGGTGCTCGGGCCCGAGATGCGCTCGACCGGGGAGGTCATGGGCATCGCCCGCGACTTCCCGACCGCGTTCGCGAAGGCGCAGGCCGCGGCCGGCGCGCCGCTGCCGATGGGCGGCACGGCGTTCATCACCGTCACCGACTCCGACAAGGCGGGGGCGTTCGCGGTGGCGCAGATCCTCCACGCCCAGGGCTTTCGGATCGTCGCCACCGCCGGAACCGCCGAGGCGATCGTGCGCATGGGGGTTCCCGTAACGACACTGAACAAGATCGGTGACGGCTCGCCGCACGTGGTCGACTGGATCGAGCGGGGCGACGTCGACATCGTGGTCAACACTCCGACGGGGTCGGGAGCGCGGACCGACGGCTGGGAGATCCGCCGCGCCGCCGTCGCCCGCGGCATCCCGTGCCTGACCACGCTGTCGGCCGGCGTGTCGGCGGCGTGGGCGATAGCCGAGGCCCGCTCGCGGGGCGAGGCTCCCGTGCTGTCCTTACAGGAGCTGCACCGGGAGATCGCCGCCGGCGAGGCGCCCGTCGCGTGAGCCTCGCCTCACTCGAACGCCGGCGGCTGACCGTCACCGGCAACGACGGGGTCGGCGCCTACCGCGTCCTGCGCGTTTCCGACCCGCACGGGCCGCCACCTTCGCCCGGACAGTTCTCGATGCTCACCGCGGCCGAGCGCTGGGGTGGAGGAGTCGACGAACGGCCCCACCTGCCGCGCGCGTTCTCGGTGGCGCGCTGCAAGGACGGCGAGGCCCACTACCTCCTCGAGGACGTCGGGCCCGGGACGAGGCGGCTGTGCGAGCTGCGCGCCGGCGACGAGGTCTGGGTGCTCGGACCCCTGGGCCGGGGGTTCCGCCGTCCCCGGGAGGGTCGACGCGCGGTGCTCGTCGGGGGAGGCGTCGGGATCGCGCCGCTGGCGATCTGGCAGGACGAGCTGCTCGACCGGGGAGCGCCGCACGCGCTGATGCTGGGTTTCCGCGATGGCGACCACGCCCTCGGTGCGAACCTGCTGCGCTGCGCTCGCGTGGCCACCGACGACGGCTCGCTGGGCCACCCGGGCCTCGTCACCGAGCTCCTGGAGACCGAGCTCGAGGACGATCCTCGAGCCGAGGTCTATGCCTGCGGTCCTCCGCCCATGCTCGAGGCCGTGCGCTCCCTGTGCGAGCGCCGTGGGGTCCCGGCCCAGCTGGCGCTGGAGTCGGGCATGGCGTGTGGGTTCGGGGCGTGCTTCGGCTGCGTGGTGCCGACCCGCCGCGGCGGCTACCTGCGCGTGTGCGTCGACGGGCCGGTCGTCGACGCGGACCTGCTCGACTCCGTCGCCGCGATCACCACCGGCCCGCCCTGCCCCGCATGAGCCGGGTGGAGTTCTGCGGGCTGACGCTCGCGCACCCGGTGATCAACGGGTCGGGCACTTTCGACGCGATCGCCGCCCGGCGCGTGTTCGGCAGCGATCTGGACGAGCGCTTTCCGTTCAGCGCCTACGTGTCGAAGACCATCACCCTGCGGCCCCGCGCCGGGAACCCCCCACCGCGCCTGTGGGAGGCCTCGGCGGGGCTCATCAACTCGATCGGCCTGCCCAACAAGGGGCTGCGTGGCTATCTCGCCGACGACCTGCCCGAGCTCGCGCGGCTTCCCGTGCCGCTGATCACCAACGTGATGGGTTCGACGGCGGCCGAGGTGATCGCGCTGGTGGAGGCCGTCGGCGAGCGGGCGGAGGTCTCGGCCGTCGAGCTCAACGTGTCCTGTCCCAACGTCGAGACGGGCCTCGACCTCGGGGCCGATCCCGCCTCGCTGGCCGCCCTCCTGCGCGAGGTCCGGCCGCACACCGCCAAGCCGCTGATCGTCAAGCTCACCCCGAACACCGCCGACGTGGCGCTCGTGGCCGCGGCGGCCGAGGCCGAGGGGGCCGACGCGGTGTCGCTGATCAACACGCTGCGAGCGCGAGCGCCGGCGAGCCATCGATCGCACCGCGCCGCTCCCGGACTCGGCGCGGGGACGGGGGGCCTGAGCGGCCCGGCGGTCTATCCGGTCGCTCTCGCGCAGGTGGCCGCCGTCGCGGGCAGGGTCGGATTGCCGATCGTCGGGATGGGCGGCGTGCGTGGCGAACGGCAGGCTCGCGAGCTCCTGGAGGCGGGAGCGACGCTGGTCGCGGTCGGCACGGAGACCTTCCGCGATCCCCTCGCGGGGGCCCGGATCGCCGCGGCATTACGGGAAACCCCAGCAAACCGGGAACAACGGGCGTTCTGAGCGTGAACGCCGCAGGCCGGGTCTCCGAAAAACCGCTGCAAATTGCGACCAATACCGTCAAGCAGCCTGAAGAAGTATCGACCTCAGGTCGACGTCCAGCCGAATTTGGCCTCCGGCGCTTGCACGGGGCCGCGGCGTCTGTATATTCGCCGCTCATGCCGCCGACTACGGAGAGCGCCCCTGCAAAGCCGTCTTCGGCTCCCGAGCGCTCCCTCACGCAGCGCATGGAGGCGCTCCAACGCGCCAACGACATCCGCTCCCGGCGCGCCCAGCTCAAGCGGGACCTGAAGGCCGGTCGGGTGAGGATCCAGGTGCTGCTCACCACCCCGCCGACGTACCTGGAGACGGCCAAGGTCTTCGACATGCTGCTGGCCGTGCCGAAGTACGGGCGGGTCAAGACCAACAAGATCCTGCAGCAGTGCCGGATCTCGCCGAGCAAGACCATCGGCGGGCTCTCGGAGCGACAGCGCACCGAGCTCGTGTCGCTGCTCCGGCGATAGGGCTCGCCCGATCGCCCCGCATCCGGGAGCGAAGGTCTTCGTCATCACCGGCCCTTCGGGGGTGGGGAAGGGGACCCTGATCCGCAGCCTGCTCCAGCGCCTGCCCGCGCTCCAGCTCTCGGTCTCGGCCACCACCCGCCGTCCGCGTCCCGGCGAGCAGCACGGTGTGGACTACTGGTTTCTCTCCGATGCCGACTTCGACGAGCGCGTCGCCCACGGCGACTTCGTCGAACACGCCGCGTACTCGGGCAGGCGCTACGGCACGCTGCGCTCGGAGCTCGTCCGGCGCACCCAGGCGGGGGTGGCGGTCGTGCTCGAGATCGAGCTGCACGGCGCGCGCCAGGTCCGCCAGACCATGCCCGAGGCGATCCAGATCTTCATCGCCCCGCCCTCGCCGGATGCGCTGCGCGCGCGGCTCGTGGGTCGCGGCACGGACGACACCGAGCAGATCGAGGCCCGGCTGCGCACGGCCGGACAGGAGCTGGCCGCCCAGGACGAGTTCGGCCACGTCGTGGTCAACGATCGCCTTGAGGACGCGGTTGCAGCGCTCGTGGCGATCGTCAGGGGCCAGCTAGACTCCGGGCCATGATCTCCCCGCGCATCGACCGCCTGCTCGACAACGTCGACTCGAACTACGCGTCGGTGATCGTGGCGGCCAAGCGCGCGCGCCAGATCAACTCCTACTACCACAACCTCGGTGAGGGGACCTTCGACGAGTTCCCGCCGCCCATGGTGGAGACGGGTTCGAAGAACTACCTCACGATCGCGCTCGAGGAAGTCGCTGCGGGCAAGATCAAGTACCACTACCGATAGGTTCGCGTGGCCAGGCTCCTGCTCGGCGTCACCGGGGGGATCGCGGCGTACAAGGCGCTCGAGCTGGTGCGCCTGGCGACCAAGGCCGGCCACGGCGTGCGGGTGGTGCAGACGCCGACCTCCGAGCGGTTCGTCGGGCGGGCCTCCTTCGCGGCGCTGTCGGGCGCGCCGGTCCTGATCGACGAGTTCGAGCGCGACCCGGCCCGCGGAGCGTTTCCCGACCAGGCGATGCCCGAGCACGACCCGGTCAGTCATCTCGAGCTCGTCCGCAACGCCGACGCGTTGATGATCGCGCCGGCCGGCGCCAACACGATCGCCAAGCTCGCCGCCGGGCTCGCCGACAACCTCCTGACCAACGCGGCGCTGGCCGCGACATGCCCGCTGATCGTCGCCCCGGCGATGAACAACCACATGTACGAGCACGCGGCGACGCAGGCCAACCTCCAGACGCTGCGGATCCGTGGCGTGACCCTGCTCGAACCCGGTGTCGGCGCCCTGGGCTCCAGGCACGAGTGGGGTACGGGCCGGATGGCCGAACCCGCCGAGCTGCTGGCCGCCTTCGAGGCCGCGGTCCCCGCCGGGCCCCGCCCGTGGGACGGGTTGAGGGTCCTCGTCACCGCCGGAGGGACCCGGGAGCCGATCGACAGCGTGCGCTACGTCGGCAACCGCTCGAGCGGGCGCATGGGCTTCGCGCTGGCCGACGAGGCCGCGGCCCTGGGCGCCGAGGTCGTCTGCGTGGCGGCCAACGTCGCGGCGCTGGCGCGGAACGCACGGATCCGCTACGTCGACGTGGAAACCGCCATCGAGCTGCGGGAGGCCTGTGAGGCGGAGTTCGGTGCCGCCGACGTCCTGCTCATGGCCGCCGCGCCCGCCGACTTCCGCCCTGCGCAACCTGCGCAGGCCAAGCTCAAGAAGTCGCAGCGCGCCGCGCTGCGGCTCGATCTCGAGCGCACCGAGGACATCCTCGCCGGCCTGTCGGCCCGCCGCCGGCCCGGCCAGGTGCTGGTCGGCTTTGCCGCCGAGCACGGCGAGGGCGCAGTTGCCTACGGTCGCGACAAGCTGCGCCGCAAGGGCCTCGATGCGATCGTCGTCAACGACATCGCCCGCGCCGACATCGGCTTCGATGTGCCCGAGAACGAGGTGACGATCGTCACGGCGGACGCGGAGCAGGTTGTGCCACGGGCCTCCAAGGCCGAGGTCGCGCGCGTGATCCTCGGCGAGGTCGGCCGCCGACGGGCGGCGGCTGCCACGATGCCCCCGTGAGCCACATCCTCGCGTCGCAGGAGGTCGCCGCCGCAGGCGAGTTGGTCCGACGGGTCGCCGGCAACGTGGAGCGCGCCGTGGAGGTGCGGCGCGAGGTTCTCGACCACGTCCTCATCGCGGTGCTCGCCGAGGGCCACATCCTCGTCGAGGACCTGCCCGGAGTGGGCAAGACCACGCTGGCTCGCGCGCTCGCCCGGTCGATCGACCTGCAGTTCGCGCGGATCCAGTGCACCGCCGACCTGCTGCCCGCCGACGTCGTCGGGACCAACGTGTTCAACCAGCGCGAGGACCGCTTCGAGTTCCGGCCCGGCCCGATCTTCGCGAACATCGTGCTCGTCGACGAGATCAACCGCGCGTCGCCCAAGACCCAGTCCGGCATGCTCGAGTGCATGCAGGAGCGACGGGTCACGGTCGACGTCCACACCCACGAGCTGGCGAGGCCCTTCCTTGTGCTCGCCACCCAGAACCCGGTGGAGTACGAGGGCACCTACCCGCTCCCCGAGGCGCAGGTGGACCGCTTCATGGTGCGCCTCTCGCTCGGCTATCCCGCGCCGGCGGCCGAGGTCGCGATGCTCGCGGCCCACGAGGCCGGCGACCGCGTGGCCGAGCTCGAGCCGGTGGCGGCGGCTGCCGACCTGCTCGCGGCCCAGGACGCCGCGGGCCGCGTTCTCGCCACCGACGCGCTGCGCGAGTACGTCGTCGGCCTGCTGGGCCGAACCCGCCGGGACGCCCGCGTGGAGCTCGGAGCGTCGCCGCGGGCGGGGCTGATGCTGCTGCGGGCGGCCAAGGCCAGGGCTCTGCTGCAGGGGCGCGACCACGCGTTGCCCGACGACGTGCAGGCGCTGGCGAGCGCGGTGCTCGCCCACCGGATCGTCCTCGCACCCGAGGCCATGGACGTCACCGCCGAGCGCATCGTCGGCGATGCGCTCGCCGCGACCCCCGCGATGTAGTGGCGTCCCGGGCCGGGTCCTCGACGGCGGCGGCGCGCGCGGCGGGCAAGCTCGGGCTCGCTCTCCTGGTGGTCGCCGGCGTATTCGACGCGGCTCCGCTCTACGTCCCCGGTGTGGCGTTCCTCCTGCTCGCCGCGGGCTGCCTGGGGTGGGTGTCCTCCGGGGCGCGGGGGTTGCGGATCGGGCGCTCCGAGCTTGCCGCCCGTGTCGTCGAGGATGAGTCCTTGCCGGTCCGGATCGTCGTCAGCGGCAGCCGCGTCGCGCTTCCCTCCTGCGTCATCGAGGACCCGCTGGCGGCCGCGGCCATCGCGGTTCCCGGCGGGAGGCGCACAGCCACGGTGACGATCGAGGCCCGCTTCGCGCGCCGTGGGCGCAGGCAGCTCGCTCCGCCCGCGGTGATCGTGCGGGATCCGCTCGGCCTCGTCCGGCGCGTGATCGTCGGGGATCGCGGTGACGAGATCCTCGTCCTTCCCCGCGTCGAGGCCATCCGGCTGGCCCCCGATGGAGCGGGCCAGAGCGGCACGGTGACCCGCCGTGCGCGACCCGGTGTCGCTCCGGCCGCGGAGGTCGACATCGATGGGCTGCGGCCGCACCGCGAGGGCGCGCCCGCATCGCGGATCCACTGGCCCGCTCTCGCTCGGACCGGCGAGCTGCTCGAGCGCCGGCTGCGGCCCGAGGGCGACACCCGGCCGTTGATCCTCCTCGACGCGCGCGGCGACGACGCCGACATGCTCGACGCCGCCGTTCGTGCCGCCGCGTCGCTGTGCGTCCATCTCGCGGAGCTGGGCGGGTGCGCGCTCCTACTGCCCGGCGAGCGGCGACCGGCGCCGCTGGAGCCGGGCCTCGCCGGTTGGCCGCACCTGCACGCTCGGCTGGCCGTGGTGGAGGCGGGAGGATCACCGGCGCTCAGCGGGCTGGCCTCGCGCAGGGGATCGGTCTTCTACGTGGCGGCGCGCCTCCTGCAGCGGGTACCGCCAGTGCTCGCCCATGCGCCCGCGGCCGGCCGGGTGCTCGTGGTCCCGGGCACGCTGGCCCGGCGGCGTTCCAGCTTCGAGGTGTCGGGCTGCACGGGCTATGACCTGGCCCCGCTCCGGCGGCGGATGGCGGCATGAGCGCGCTGGGCCTGTCTGCCCCCGCGGCCTTCGACCGCAGCGCGGACGGGGGGCGGGCGGGCCCGCTCGCCTCGCGACTGCTCGCCTACGGTGCGCTCGCCCTGTTCGCGTCGTGGCAATGGGCGCTGCTCGCGGCACCCGCGCCCCGTGGGCGGCTCGTCCTGGCGGCAGCCGTGGCCTGCGCGACGGCGCTCGGGGCTCATCGGACCCTTCGCCTCGACCGCGTCCGCCGGGCTCTGGTGCTCGTGGCTCTCGGGATCGCGGCACTCGTGCTGGTCCTGATCTGCGCGGGCCTGCCCGTGAGGCTGCTCGCCCCCGCCCGTTGGGGTGATCTCGCCGCGGGCGTCGCGCAGGGGCTGCAGTCGCTGCCGGGCGTCGGTGTCCCCTACCGCGGGGTCGATCCGTGGGTGCGGCTGGTGCTGGTGGTCGCCTGCGGGTTGCTCCTGACCGTCGCCGGCGGGCTGGCGGTGCGGGCGCTGCACCGCGGCGTCCGGCCACTCGGGGCGGCGATCGTGCTCGCGACCGTGTTCACCATCCCGGTGGTGGAGCACACCCCGAGCCACCCCTACGCGTGGGGGGCGGCGTTCACGGTGCTCGTCGGAGGCCTGTTGTGGGGCGACCGGCTCGAACGTGCGCACCTCGCACCGGCCGCGGTGTTCGTCGGCGTGGCCGTGATCGGGGGCGCGGTCGTCGCCCCGGGGCTGGACGCGAACCGGCCGTGGATCGACTACCAGGGGATCGTCGAGTCGCTGAACGCGCCACCGGCGATCGCGTTCGACTGGAACCACTCATACGGACCGCTGGACTGGCCGCGCGACAACCGGGTCCTGCTGCGCGTCGCGGCGCCGGGCCCCGCCTACTGGAAGGCAGTCGACCTCGACGCGTTCGACGGCGTGCGCTGGCGTGCCCAGGCCTCCCCGCCGCAGGGTGCCGACACACAGACCGCGCCCCATCACGACAACTGGCACGCAACGCTCCGCGTCTCGGTTCGCGACCTGCGCTCCTCGGCGTACGTCGGCGCGGGGACCACGCTCGCGATTCGGCACTCGCCCCGCTTAGTGCTCCCGTCCGCGCCCGGCACGTACGCGACCGGTCGCGAGCCGCTTCGCCGCGGGGACACCTACCTGACCGAGGTCTACACGCCCCACCCGAGCCTGCACGAGCTCAGCGCGGCCGGGACGGGGTATCCGGCGTTCACCGCCCGCTACCTGAGCATGGACCTGCCGCCGTCGGTCGGCGGGCCGGACCCGACGGTGCCCGGGACACCGTCGGCGCTCGGACCGGTGCGCCTGGAGTTCCCGAACTTCTCGCTCCGCAGCCACACGAGCCCGCCGGCGGCAGTGAACCCCCGCCTGCGGATCGCGATCGACGGCGACCCGCTGCTGCGCGCCTCGCAGTACGCGCCGCTCTACGCGCTCGCTCGCCGGTTGCGGGCGCAGGCGCGGACGCCCTATGACCTCATCCGGGCGGTGCAGGCAAAGCTCGCCGGCGGATATGCGTACACCGAGCACCCGCCGCGGCCGCTCGCGCACCGCCCGCCGCTCGTCTCGTTCCTGTTCGACGGCCGCGCGGGCTACTGCCAGCAGTTCAGTGGCGCGATGGCCCTCCTGCTGCGCATGGGAGGGGTGCCCGCGCGCGTGGCGGCGGGGTTCGCGCCGGGAACCTTCGACGACGGGCGCAAGGAGTGGGTGGTCCGTGACATCGACGCGCACTCGTGGGTCGAGGCCTACGTGCCCAAGATCGGCTGGATCACGCTGGACCCGACGCCCGGCGTCGCGCCCCCGCGGTCCCAGCTGGCCAACACGCCGCTGCCGTCAACGACCCGAGACCTTGCCCGGCGACCGGACGCGCGGCGCGGGGACGTCCCCGCGGCGGTGCCGGAGGCCGAGGCGCCGCGGTCACCGGGCGATGCGACGGTGTCAATGTGGGCGTTGCTCGCCGGCGCGCTGCTGGCGGGCATGCTCGGCGGCGCCGGGGTCTATGCGGTCCGCTCGCGCCGCCGGCCAGAGCCGGTCGCCCACGAACTGGCGGAGCTCGAGAGGGCCCTGCGGCGCACGGGTCGCTCCCCTCATCCCCCGATGACCCTGCGGGCCCTCGAGCATCGCTACGCCGCCCACGCCCCGCTGGCGGCCGGATACGTCGCTGCCGTTCGGCTCGAGCGCTTCGGCGGTCGCCGGGAGGGACCCACTCGCGAGCAACGCGCCGGGCTTCGCGCAGAGCTGGCCGCCGGCCTGGGCCCGGCCGGCCGGTTGCGCTCCTGGTGGGCACTTCCCCCCGGTCGGCGAGGGCGGCCTCGGGTCTACAATGAGGGTGGATGAACAGTGCGTATGACCTGTTCCAGCGAGGGACGAGCCTTCTCCAGCAGCGTGACTTCCACGCCGCCGTCATCCCTCTGACGCAGGCCCGCGACCTCGAACCCGGCAAGGACTCGATTCGGGAGGCTCTCGGGCGCGCGCTGTTTCACACGCAGCGCTACGAGCAGGCGCGCGAGGAGTTCGAGGCGATCGTCGAGCACGCGCCGACCAACGACTACGCGCTGTTCTGCCTCGGGCGCTCGCTCCAGCTGCTCGGGCGCCACGCCGAGGCCCGGCACCCGCTGGCCCTGGCCTGCAACCTTCGACCGGACCGCCGCGATTACCGCGAGTATCGCGACCGGGCGCGCAAGCACGCCACCTAGCGCCCCACCTGACTTCCGCTATGCTCGCTCGACAGCTTTCGTGTCGGGTTCGCTACCCGGCAAGACGTACCGAAAGTGGGCGCTCGCCCGCTTTTTTTATTGCCCGGAAGGAGGAGATATGACCAGCATCCAGACCGAGATCGAGGCGCAGCTCGCGCGCAGCGAGCCCGAGGTCGAGGTCCTCCTCGCCGAGGTCGTCGGCTCCTCGACGGTCCGGCTGTTCATCGATCATCCCGAGGGCGTCTCGCTGGCTCTGTGCGAGCGGGTGACCAGCGCGCTACTCGACGTCCGCGAGCGCTTCGCGCTCGAGGTGTCCTCGCCGGGCACGGAACGCCCGCTGACCAAACCCGACCACTTCCGCCGTTACCTGGGGCGCCGGGCGCGGGTGCGCACGCGTGGGGATCACGACGGCCGGCGCACCTTCACCGGCGAGCTTGTCGGCGCGAGCGAAACGGAGGTCGTCCTGGCCGCCGAGACCGGGGTCGTGCAGATCCCCTACGCGGACATCAACCGTTCCAATCTCGTCGAGGAGTAGTCCACATGAGCCGCGAGATCCTGGAAGCGATGCACGCCCTGGCCGTCGAGAAGGGCATCGCCACCGACAAGTTGCACGACGCGCTCGAGGACGCGCTCCAGTCGGCCTACAAGAAGCAGCCGGGCGCGGCCAAGTACGCGCGAGTGGAGCTCGACGACGACACCGGGGACTTCCGCGTGTTCGAGCTGATCGTGCCGGAGGAGCTCGAGGACCAGCTGCTCGTCGAGGCCGTCGAGCAGGCGCGCACCGTCGACCCCGAGACCGGAGAGCTGATCGAGCCGGCCGATCCCGAGATCGATCCCGCGAAGTTCGAGGAGTTCCGCGATCAGATCGACGAGCGCGACGTCACGCCCGACGATTTCGGCCGCATCGCCGCGCAGACGGCCAAGCAGGTGATCCTGCAGCGAATCCGCGAGGCCGAGCGCGACATGATGTTCGACGAGTACCAGGACCGCGTGGGCGAGCTCATCACCGGCATCGTGCAGCAGAAGGACTCGCGCTACACCCTGATCCAGCTGCGCGAGCGCGTCGAGGCGCTGCTGCCCAAGGGCGAGCAGGTCGAGGGGGAGCGCTACGAGCACAACCAGCGCATCAAGGCGGTCATCAAGGAGGTGTCGAACTCCACCAAGGGCCCGTCGATCATCGTCTCACGCCGCGACCCCGAGCTGATCAAATCCCTCTTCGAGCTCGAGGTCCCCGAGATCGCCGACGGTCTCGTGGAAATCGCCAACGTCGCGCGCGAACCCGGCTACCGCTCGAAGATCGCAGTGATCTCGCACGCCGACGGTGTCGACCCGGTCGGAGCCTGCGTCGGCCCGCGGGGCTCACGCGTGCGCATGGTCGTCTCGGAGTTGCGTGGCGAGAAGATCGACATCATCCCCTACAACGACGAACCCGCCCGATTCGTCGCCAAGGCGCTCTCGCCCGCCCGTGTGCGGGAGGTCCTCGTCGACGACGACGCCAAGCAGGCAACGGTCGTCGTACCCGACGATCAGCTGTCCCTGGCCATCGGCCGTGAGGGCCAGAACGCGCGGCTCGCCGCGCGGCTGACGGGCTGGCGTATCGACATCCGCTCCGAGACGGAGTTCGCCCAGGAGGAGTCGGAGGGCGGCTACGAGGAGGAGGAGGCCAGCGGCCGTTGCGCGGCCATCCTGACGTCTGGCCGCCGCTGTCCGAACGCCCCGCTTCCGGGATCGAAGTTCTGCGGGCTGCCGGTTCACCAGGCGCTCGAGGGCACGGGAAGCGTGTACGTGGGCGGTGAGCCACCGCCCGAGATCCTCGATGACGACGACCAGGTCATCGGACAGCTCGACGGCGACGGCGAGATGGCGGCGGTCGCACCCGACCCGCCGTCCGAGGAGGAACCGGCCTCATAGGATTCAGTGAGCCCCAGCGGCGCTGTGTGGGATGCGGCGAGATCCGCGCGAAGCACACGCTGGTGCGGCTCGCGCTGGACGGCGACCGCGTCGTGACCGACGAGGCAGAGGTGAGGACGGGGCGCGGCGCCTATGTCTGCAGCCCTGTCTGTTTTGAGAAGGCATTGGCCACGCGGGCCCTTCCGCGGGCCTTCCGGCGGTCGGTTCAGACCGGTGGAAACACCCTAGAATCACTGGACGACTGATGGCCGACAAGCGCGTATTCGAGATCGCCAAGCAGCAGGGCCTTTCCACCCGGGAGGTCGTCACACGCCTCAAGGAGGCGGGCCTCGACGTGTCCGCGGCCGCGTCGACCGTCGACGAGGCGGCCGCCCTGAAGGTTCTCTCCAACGGCGGTGCGCCGGCGGCCGATCCCAAGTCTGCCCCCTCCAAGCGCGCCGCCAAGGCCGCCGAGGAGCGCGAGGCGGCCCAGGCCGCCGCCAAGGCCAAGAAGGCCGCCGAGCGAGCCCGCACCGACGAGGAGAAGGCCGCCGCCAAGGCCCAGGAAGCGCAGGAGAAGGCCGCTGCCAAGGTTCGTGCCGCCGAGGAGAAGGCGGCCGCCAAGGCCCACGCCGAGGCTGTCGAGGAAGCCGCCAAGGCCCACGACGCCAGGGACAAGGCCGACGCGAAGGCTCAGGCCGCCGCCGACGAGGCCGATGCCCGGGCCCGGGTCCAGGCGCAGGCCCAGCTCGACAAGGCCGAGGCTGCGCAGGCCGCCGCCGCCGAGCAGGCGGAGCAGGCGTCGGCCGTGACGGCACCCACGCCGGTGGTGAAGTCCAAGGCCGAGCTCAAGGCCGAGGCCAAGGCCGAGGCCGCCAAGACCGGGACCACGCCGCGGGCGGCGGCGGCCAAGGCCAAGGCCGAGGCCGCTGCGCCGGCCGATGCCCCCGCCTCCGAGACGCCGTCCGCGGAGGCACCCACCGTGGAAGGAGCGCCTGCCGAGGCGCCCCGCGGCGAGACCCCTGACGCCGGAGCCGATCCGGACGCCCAGGATCCCGATGCGACGGTCGACAAGCCGGCGCCCGGCAAGGGCCCGCGCATCGTCTCCGTGCCCGAGAAGCGCCCCAACCGGGGGTCCAGCAAGGGGGAGATCGCCCCCGGCACCCCCGGCGCGGCGGGCGGGCCGGGTCGAAGGCGCGTGGTCATCGACTCGCAGGCCGCTCGCCGGGGCCCCGGCGGTCCCGGTGGCCCCGGCGGTGGGCCCGGCGGCCCGATGCGCCGCCCCACCCGTCGCCGAGGCCGGCGTCGCCGAGAGGTGCTCGAGGAGGTCGCCGCGCCGATCGCCGAGGACGCGCACACCCGGACCGACGTCGTCAGGATCCGTTCCGGCTCGACGGTCAAGGACGTCGCCGAGTACCTCGGCGTCGGCACGCCCGATGTGATCCGCAAGCTCATGTCGCTGGGCGAGATGGCGACGCTGACCCAGACGCTGGCCGATGACGCGATCCAGGTCCTCGCCGAAGAGTTCGACAAGGAGATCGAGATCGTCTACGCGGCGGACGAGGTCGAGGAGGAGATCCTCCACGAGGATGACGCCGACACGCTCGAGGACCGCCCGCCGGTGGTGGTGATCATGGGCCACGTCGACCACGGCAAGACGTCGCTGCTCGACGCGATCCGCCAGACCGAGGTGACCGCGGGCGAGGCGGGCGGCATCACGCAGCACATCGGCGCCTATCAGGTCCATCACGGCGACGGCGCGATCACGTTCCTCGACACGCCGGGCCACGAGGCGTTCACCGCCATGCGCGCCCGAGGCGCGCAGGTCACCGACATCGCGGTGATCGTGGTGGCCGCCGACGACGGCGTCAAGCCGCAGACCCGGGAGGCGGTCGACCACGCCAAGGCCGCCGGGGTCCCGATGCTCGTCGCGGTCAACAAGATCGACAAGGAGGGTGCCGACCCGACGCGGACCCGCACCGAGATGACCCAGCTGGGGCTTCAGCCCTCGGACTGGGGCGGCGACATCGAGTTCGTCGACGTGTCCGCCAAGACCCGCGACGGCCTCGACGACCTGCTCGAGACCATCCAGGTGGTCGCCGACCTCCAGGAGCTCAAGGCCAATCCCGACACGGACGCCTCGGGCGTCGTCATCGAGTCCAGGCTCGACCCGGGCCGCGGGCCCGTCGTGACCCTGCTTATCCAGCGGGGCACGCTTCAGGTGAGCGACGCGGTCGTCGCCGGGGCCCACTGGGGCAAGGTTCGGGCGATGCACGACTACGCGGGAAGCAAGGTCTCCGACGCGCTGCCGGGCGAACCGGTCGAGATCCTGGGCTTCGACGGCGTGCCCGACGCCGGTGAGTCGTTCCGCGGCGTCGAGAGCGATCGCGTGGCGCGGTCGCAGGCCAACGAGCGGGCCACCCGCCTGAAGTCCGAGATGCTGGCCCGCCGTTCCGGCCGCAAGGTGTCCTTCGAGGACGTCTTCAAGCGGGCCCAGGACGGCGAGGTGCGCGGTGTCCAGCTCGTGCTCAAGTCCGACGTCTCCGGCTCCCTGGAGGCGTTCGAGGACGAGATCGCAAAACTGCCCCAGCAGGAGATCCTGGCCACCATCATCCACACCGGTGTCGGGGGCATCACGGAGTCCGACGTGATGCTCGCCTCCGCCTCGAACGCGGTGGTCCTGGGGTTCAACGTGCGTCCAGTCGGCGACGCCGCCGCCGTGGCTGATCGCGAGGGCGTGGAGATCCGGACCTACTCGGTCATCTACCGCGCGATCGACGACCTGCGCGCCGCGATGGAGGGCCTGCTCGAGCCCGAGGAGGTCGAGGACACGGTCGGCGCGGTGGAGATCCGCCAGACGTTCCGCGCCTCGCGCATCGGCACCATCGCCGGCTCCTACGTCACCGACGGCATCGTCCGCCGCGGCGCCCGCACCCGCATCGTGCGCGACGGCACCGTGGTCTACGACACGACGATCGCCAGCCTGCGGCGGTTCAACGAGGACGTCCGCGAGGTCGCCTCGGGTTTCGAGTGCGGCATCGTGCTCGAGAACTTCGCCGACGTCAAGGAGGGCGACGTGCTCGAGATCTACGAGACGCGCAAGGTCGAGCGCGAGCTGACGGTCTAGATCGGGGCGCGGTTAGCATGAGTGATCGCATGCGCCGCGTCAACGAGGCCATGCGCGAAGTGCTCAGCGACGCCCTGACACAGGACCTCAAGGACCCCCGCGTCGGATTCGTGACCGTGACCGCCGTCGACACCAGCCCCGACCTCCAGCACGCTCGCGTGTACGTCAGCGTGCTCGGCAGCGTCCTGGAGCGGGAGGAGAGCCTCGCCGGCCTTCAGTCGGCTCACGGCTATCTGCAGCGGGCCATCGCGGGCGAGCTGCGGCTCAAGCGCACGCCGCTGCTGCAGTTCGAGGAGGACGACACGGTCCGCAACGCCGCTCGCATCGAGCGACTGCTCGCCGAGCGCCGGCTCGGCGACGACGCGTCATGACCGGCCTGACGACCGACTCACGCGACCGCGTGCTCGACGTGATCCGCGCGGGAGAGGAGTTCCTGCTCGTCACCCACGAGCATCCCGACGGCGACGCGATCGGGTCGCTGGTGGCGATGCACGGTGTGCTCAGGAGCCTGGGCAAGGACTCGCTGATGTTCGTCTCGCCCGATGACCTTCCGCTGCCACTCGAGTACCGGTTCTTCGATCTCGACGGCATGGTCAGCGCACCGCCACCGGACATCGACAGCCGCGTCGTGGTGTTCCTGGACTGCGGGAACATCGACCGGGCGGTGGTGGGCGGGGTCAAGCGCGAAGGCGCGCACATCCTCAACGTCGATCACCACCATGACAACACGCTGTTCGGCGACGTCGACCACGTGGTGCCCGAGGCATCCTGCACCGCCGAGATCGTCTGGGACCTCATGCCCGGGCTCGGGGTCCGTCCCACGCGAGAGGTCGCCGAGGCCCTCTACGTCGGGCTGATCACCGATACCGGGAAGTTCATGTACGAGAACACCGGGCCGCGCGCGCACGTCATGGCCGCCGACCTGATCGCGGCCGGCGTCGACACCCACGACATCTACCGGCGCCTGTACGAGGGCCTGCCCTTCGCCAAGCTCGAGCTGCTGGGCCGCGCGCTGGCGAACGTGCGCCGCGAGGACGGCGGGCGCCTGGTCATGACGGTGATCACCCGCGAGGACTTCGAGGCCGCCGGCGCCGACGACAGCCTCTCGGAGGGCGTCATCGACCATCTGCGCTCGGTGGAGGGGGCCAAGGTCGCCGCCGTGGTGCGCGAGCTCCTCGACGATCACGACCCCGCCCACCGGCCCAAGAAGGTCTCACTGCGCTCCACCGACGGCGAGGTCGACGTCTCGGCCATCGCGCGCGAGGCGGCCGGCGGCGGCCATCGCCAGGCCGCGGGACTGACCACCATCATGTCCGACGGGGAGATCGCCGCGTTCCTGCGGGCGCAGATCGTCGCGCAGATCGGCTCGGGCTCCCACGCGGCCGACCGGCAGGAATCCTGAGGACGACTGGGGTCGGGGGACGGGTCATGGCGCGCCGGTCGTCGCGGCTGTCGCGGGAGAGGCCTGTGGCGCCAGTTTTCCCCCACGGGCCGTCACGGCAATGCCCTCGGGATCAGCGAGCGCAGGTGGGTATATACGAGCTTCAGGGATCGGACCATCGGCTGGAGATCTTGCTCGGCGGTGGACAGCAGGTAGCCCCCCTGGATCGCCGCCAGCGTGGTTTGCGCCAGCTCCGCGGGCGTGTCATCCGTCTCGATGCGGCCTCGGCTTCGCATCTTCTCAAACGCCTGCTCGAGGGTTGATTGCCAGTGCAGGAAGGCCTCAGCGACGCTTGCCCTGAGCTCCTCGCTGGTCGCGCTCATCTCGACCGCGAGAGACCCGACGGGACAACCCCGGAACTCACGGGCCTTCTGGCCCTCGATTAAGACGTCAAACCAGGCGCGCAGGCCACTCCACGTCTCCAGACGGAACCGTTGTTGCTGTCCGAGTACCTGGGTGAGCTGATGCTCGAGCACGGCAGCGGCCAGGTCGTCTTTGCTTGAGAAGTAGTGATACATCTGACTCTTGCCCGCGTCAGCGGCGCGAAGAATGTCTTCGAGACTCGTGCCGCGCAACCCGCGCTCGTACATCAGCTTCGCTGCAGCATGGACGATGGCGTCCCGCCGTTCCTGCCCTCGCCTTGTCTTTGGCTTCTGCATAACGCGGTCTCGCTGTCCACAAGACCGTACCCACCCGGTGGAGAGCCGCTATATTGGACCGGGTGGTACATTTGAGCGGGAGGAACCAGAGTGGTACGCGAGTACGGAAAGATCGTCGGCGTCACCGTGGTCTCGATCGGCATCGTCGGGCTGCTGTTGGGACAGAAGTCGCTGTTCGGAGCTTTGAACATCGACATCGCAGAGGACGTCATCCATCT
>JBBPZE010000073.1:0-4956 GCA_038199185.1 Solirubrobacterales bacterium | reverse complement strand
CTCGTCGCTGAGCTGGACGAGGGTCTGCGTCCGAGCCATGACCATATGCTACCCGATGGTCTCAGCCGCTCCGAAGGGGAGATGGCGGACGTGGTTGCGCAATGCGTCGTCCGCCTCGCGAGCGAGGAAGTCCTCTTCGCTCGTGAGACAGTACTCCCGGCGTAGGTGGCGCTCGCGTTCGTCAGCGCGAGGCACCAGCGGGCGCGCTCGTCGCGCAGGCCTCGAGCGGGAACAACCAGCGGGGTGCATTGAGCTACGATGAGGGACCGTGGGGTGGAGTTCGCGCAGCCGCATTCGCCACCGTCGCCAGCACGCACCGCGAACTGCAGAATGTCTCGGGCGTTTGGCGAGTTCGAGGAGTCCAGCATGAGCACCGATCCGATCCTTCCCTGGCCGCTCACGACAAGGGGTGACGCCGGGCATCCCGTTCGCACGCTGCAGCACCTCCTGCGCGCGCAGAGACAGACGATCGCCGTCGACGGGGAGTTCGGGCCCAAGACGGAGGCGGCCGTCAAGGCGGTCCAGACGGCCAAGAGGCTCGCCGTCGACGGCAAGGTCGGCCGCAAGACCTGGCCGGCGATCGCCCTGACGGTCAAGCAGGGCAGCAACGGCGACGCCGTGCGCGGCGTCCAGGAGGAGTTCCAGTTTCGCAACCTGTCGGGCGACCCGAACCAGGGCCTGCAGATCGACGGGATCTTCGGCCCCAGGACGGACGCGGCCGTGCGCGGCTTTCAGGAGGCGCTCGACATCACCGTCGACGGCATCGTCGGCCCGGTGACCTGGCGCGCGCTCGTCAGCGGAATGCTGTCTGGCTAGTGGACCCGCCCGTTCGATCCTTGCCCCTCTTCGCCACCGACTGTCCCCAGCCAGCACACCGGTCGAGCCACCACACGATTGGGGGGCTTCTGGTCCTGGTGGGAATCTGGGGCGGCCTCGTCCCGTTCGTCGGTCCGAGCTTCGGCTTCAGCATGGGGAGCACACCGGCTTGGACATGGACCGAATCGGCTGGCACTCTCCATGTCGCCCCTGCGATCGTGGCCGTGATCGCCGGCGCCGCGCTCATCGTGGGCGTCGCCAGACCGATCAGCGCGCTGGCGGCAGCCGTGGCCGGCGTGTGGTTCGTGATCGGGCCGTCGTTGCATCCGCTGTGGGCGAGCGCGAGCGCGCCCGCGGGTCACGCGATGACCGGCGGGACGATGGTGGGGATGGGTGGCTCAGCTCAGACGCCTCCAGCACGCGGCAGGCACTGGAGGCGATCGGCTACCACTACGGTACGGGAGCCCTGATCGCGGTCCTCGGCTCGCTGGCCCTGGGCTTGGCCCTCGCGACGCGCTCGGCTACCGCCGCCGATGTCGAGCGCTCCCCCTCCCCCAGGGCGACCAGGCTGTCGGGGCACCCCGCAGGGGCCTGACCGACCACGGAGCGGCTCGAGCCCCCTCGCGGGGATACGGACAGCACGCCGTCGCGATCCTCGGTCCGCACCGCTTCTGAGCCGCGTCTCCGCGCAGCGCGCTTGGAGCGGAGGCGGCCGTGCGTGGACTCGGTGCCGTGGACGAGGCATTACCCGCGGACGGCGCGCCCGGCTGGGCGTACGTCAGCGGCCGCGCCGGGGGAGCTGATCGTCGATGATCTTGCCCGCTTCGGCGAGGGCGACGTAGGCGACCTGCTCCACCATGCCGGCGCTCGCCGCGGGCGCGGCGAGCTGAAAGTGTCGGTGGGGGTCATCGGTCCACAAGAAGAACCACCCCGTGTCCGTCACGGCCGGGTCGCCGCCGGGACCGCCGACCTCCCCGGGCTGCGCCTCGGCGTGGTAGACGAGCGCCACGATCCGCTCGCCGGCGACCGCACCATAGGTCTTGCCGATGAGAACCCAGGTATGGCTCGTCTCGGGTTCGGCGGGCATCGAGGTCTCCTGATGGTCTGGAGCGCGGGGCGCCGCGCGGAGCCCCGAGATCGTAGGGCAGCGCGCGGTCCCCTCTCTCCGCTGGCGCGGATCCGCGTCGTCGCCACGACGGCCCGGGCCGAGCCAACGGGGGGCGTATCATTCGCAGGCTCTGACGGGAAGCTCTTCACGAGGGGGATCCGCTGACGATGTACGTCGCCGTAGAGATGAAGGGAGCGTGACGCGTGACGCTCGAGACAGGTGACCTCGGTCCCGCGTGCCGTGAGGATCACTGCATCACGTGCGGCGACGAGGCCGTGGCCATGCGGGTCGTGAAGCTCGACCCCGCGCGCGGGCTCGCCCTGTGCGAGAACGACGACCGCGAGCGAACCACGGTCGAGACCGCGCTCGTCGACACGGTCGACGTGGGGGACGTGCTGCTCGTCCACGCTGCCGTCGCCATCCAACGACTCGAGGGAGCTGCCGCGTGAAGTACGTCGACGAGTACCGGGACGCAGAGCTGGGACAGGCGCTGGCCGCCGAGATCCTCGCCACGGTCGATCCGGACCACCATTACAAGATCATGGAGGTGTGCGGCGGCCACACGCACTCGATCTACAAGTACGGGATCGACGACCTGCTGCCGTCGAACGTCGAGCTCGTGCACGGCCCGGGGTGCCCGGTGTGCGTCATCCCGATGGGCCGCGTGGACGACGGGATCGCCGTGGCCCGCCAGCCGGGGGTCATCTTCACCTGCTTCGGCGACATGCTCCGCGTGCCGGGCTCGCGGGAGACGTTCCTCGACGCCAAGGCCTCCGGCGCGGACATCCGCATGGTCTACTCGCCGCTCGACGCGCTGCGCATCGCCAAGGCGAACCCCGACCGCGAGGTGGTGTTCTTCGCCATCGGCTTCGAGACCACCGCGCCGTCGACCGCGCTGACCCTCAAGCGCGCGAAGGCCGAGGGCGTGTCGAACTTCTCCTGCATCTGCAACCACGTGACCATCGTGCCGCCGCTGCGCGCGCTGCTCGAGTCGCCCGACCTGCGCCTCGACGGCTTCGTCGGCCCCGGCCACGTGTCCACCGTGGTGGGGGCGCGCCCGCTCGAGTTCATCCCCGCCCAGTACGGGCGGCCCGTGGTGGTCTCGGGCTTCGAGCCCCTCGACATCCTCCAGTCCATCCACATGATCCTGCGCCAGCTCGCGGAGGGGCGCTGCGAGGTCGAGAACCAGTACGCGCGCGTCGTGCCTTACGAGGGCAACCTCAAGGCGCTCGAGGTCATGGCCGAGGTCTTCGCGCTGCGCCCCCACTTCGAGTGGCGCGGGCTCGGCTTCATCTCCCAGAGCGCGCTGCGACTGTCCAACGCCTACGCCGACTTCGACGCCGAGCTCCGCTACGAGGTGCCCGGCGTACGGGTGGCCGATCCCAAGGCGTGCCAGTGCGGCGAGGTGCTCAAGGGCGTCATCAAGCCGTGGGAGTGCAAGGTGTTCGGCACGGCGTGCACGCCCGAGCACGCGATCGGGACGTGCATGGTCTCCCCCGAGGGCGCGTGCGCCGCCTACTACAACTACGGCCGGTTCGCGCGCGAGAAGGCGGTGGTCTGAGGGTGGCCGAGTCGGTCCCCGTCTCCGACCGTGAGCAGCGGATCCTGGGGATCATCGAGACCACCCGCGCGAAGCGCCCGCGGTTCAAGGATCCCGCCATCACCATGGCCCACGGCGCCGGGGGCAAGGCGACCCAGACGCTCATCGAGGGGCTCTTCGTTCCCGCCTTCGCCTCCGACGCACTGAGCGAGCTGGGCGATGCCGGCCAGGTCGAGGTCGAGGGCGTCGAGCTCGCCCTGACCACCGACGCCTTCGTGGTCAAGCCCATCCGCTTCCCCGGCGGGTCGATCGGGGAGCTCGCGGTCAACGGAACGGTCAACGACCTGGCGATGGCCGGCGCGCGCCCTGTCGGTCTGAGCGTCTCGCTCATCCTCGAGGAGGGCCTCTCCTCGGACGACTTGCGCGCCGAGGTCGAGGCCATCGCCCGCGCGGCGCGCGACGCCGGGGTGCAGATCGTCGCCGGGGACACGAAGGTCGTCGAGCGCGGGCACGCCGACCAGATGTACATCTCGACGACCGGGATCGGCCACCGCGACCCGCGCGCGCGGCTCAGCCCGACCGCACTGGCACCGGGCGACCGCCTGATCGTCTCCGGGACGATCGGCGACCATGGCACGGCGATCATGCTCGCCCGCGGCGAGCTCGGGCTCGACGCCGACATCGAGTCCGACACCAGATCGCTGTGGCCGGCGGTCGACGCGCTGCTCGACGCCGCCGGCCCCCACCTGCACTGCCTGCGCGACGCCACCCGCGGCGGCGTGGCCTCGGTGCTCAACGAGCTCGCGCGCGCCTCGCACGTGGCGATGATCGTGCGCGAGGCCGCGTTCCCGGTCAGCCCGGTCGTGGTGGGCGCGTCCGAGCTCCTCGGGATCGAGCCGATCTACGTCGCCAACGAGGGAAAGCTCGTGGCCAGCGTGGCCGCCGAGGCCGCCGAGGACGCGCTCGCCGCGCTCCGGAGCGTGCCGGGGTGCGAGCAGGCGGCCGAGTTCGGCGAGGTGCGGACCGACCCGCCGGGCATGGTGCTCGTGGAGACGGCCTTCGGCGGGCGCCGCGTGATGGACCAGCTCGTGGGCGACCCGCTCCCGCGGATCTGCTGATGAGACGGGGACCAGGACGGGCGGCGGCCCCGGCGTGAGCACGGTCGCCGGCGCCGACGCCCTAGCCGTCCGCCTCGAGGCGCTGCGCGCGCGCCGGTCCGAGGCGAACGAGCGCTTCTTCGCCGCGGAGGCTCCGCGCATCGCGCGCCTCTGCCACCGGATGGCCGAGCGCTTCGCCCGCGGCGGTCGGCTCGTAGCCCTCGGCGGCTTCCCGGCCGCGCGCTCGGATGCCCGTCATGTGGCCGTCGAGTTCGTGCACCCGGTGATCGTCGGCAAGCGCGCGCTTCCCGCACTCGGCCTGACCGCGGAGGGCGGCGCGCTCGACCTCCAGCTCGACCTCGTGGCCAAGCCGGACGACATGGTCATCGCCTTCG
>JBBPZE010000072.1:0-5561 GCA_038199185.1 Solirubrobacterales bacterium | reverse complement strand
TGAGGGTGACCGCATCGTCGTCACCGAGATGGACCACCACTCGAACATCGTGCCGTGGTGGATGCTCGCCCAGGAGAAGGGAGCGATCCTCGAGGTCGTCGGGATCGACGACGAGGGCGAGCTGCGCATGGACGAGCTCGACGCGATCCTCGCCCGGGGGAGGGTCAAGGTCGTCGCCGTCACCCACGTCTCCAACGTCGTGGGCACGATCAATCCCGTGGCCGAGATCGCCGCGAGGGTGCGCGCCGCCGGGGCGATCAGCGTGATCGACGGGGCCCAGGCCGTGCCGCAGATTCCCGTCGACCTGCGCGCCATCGACGCCGACTTCTACGCATGGACCGGACACAAGGCCTACGGCCCGACGGGCATCGGCATCCTGCACGGGCGTCGCGAGCTGCTCGAGGCGATGCCCCCGTGGCTGGGTGGCGGGCACATGATCCACTCGGTCTCCTTCGAGACCATCACCTTCGCCGAGCCGCCCGCGCGCTTCGAGGCGGGCACGTCGGCCATCGCCGAGGGCGTCGGGCTGGGCGCCGCCGTCGATCTGCTCAGCGGGCTGGGCATGGAAGCCGTCCGGACCCACGAGCGCGACCTGGTCGCCCACGCCATCGGGCGCCTGACCGAGGAGGTGCCGGGCCTGAGCATCCACGGCCCCGCCGACCCCGACCGCCGCGGCGCACTCGTCTCGTTCGGCCTCGAGGGCATTCATCCCCACGACGTGGCCGAGATCCTCGGGCGCGACGGCGTCTGCGTGCGCGCCGGACATCACTGCGCTCAGCCGCTGATGAAGCGCCTGGGCATCAGCGCGTCGAACCGGGCGTCGTTCGCGATCCACTCGACACAGCAGGACGTCGACCGTCTCGTCAGGGGCCTGCACGCGGTGCAAGGGGTCTTCGCCTAGGCCATGGACGAGCTCTACCGCGAGAACATCCTCGAGCACTACAAGCGCCCCCAGAACTGGACCCCGCCCGGACGGCCGCTGCAGGATCCGACGGTCGAGTTCGAGGACAACAACCCGCTGTGCGGCGACATCCTGCACGTCGCGATGAAGATCGACCACGAAGGCACGATCGAGGATCTGCGCTTCTCCGGTCACGGATGCGCCATCAGCCAGGCCGCCGCTTCGATGGCCGGCGACGAGGTCAAGGGAATGAAGGTGTCCGAGCTGATGGCGCTCGACCGGAGCTTCGTCCTCGAGCTGCTGGGCATCGACATCTCCGCGACGCGCATGAAGTGCGCCATGCTCTCGCTGAAGGTCCTCAAGAGCGCCGGCCTCGGGCACGAGGTCGAGTGGGAGGCGGGCACGCCGCCCTCCGAGGCCGAGACGGCGAGCTGAGGAGCGCCGGCCCGCCTCGGTAGGGTCCGACACTCCGTCAACTCCGTCGGAGGAGCGCCCCGAGTCATGCCCGTCGAGCCGTCCGAGTTCCACGTCGAGGTACTGCGCGCGGTCTGCGACACGTTCGTTCCCTCTCTCGAGCACACGCCGGACCCGCACGGCTTCTGGGCGCGGTCGGCCACCGACATGGGCGCCGACCAGGCCATCCTGCGGGTCCTGGCCACGCTTCCGGACGAGCAGGCGACCGGGATGCTGGGCCTGCTCGAGGCCATCGGCGGGCAGGGCTTCCTGTCCGCCAGCCGGGCCTCGCGTGAGCAGTTGCTGAGGACGACCTCGCTGGCCAACCGCGACGCCGCGGGTGCGATCGCGACCCTCGCTGGCCTGACGCTGCTGATCACCTACGCCGGAGTCGACCCGCAGACGGGGCAGAACCCCAACTGGCCGGTGTTCGGCTTCCCCGGCCCGCGGTCCGTGCCGCCCGACGAGCCCAAGCGCCTGTCGCCGCTGACGATCGACGGGGACACGACGCTCGAGGCGGACGCGGTCGTCATCGGCTCGGGCGCCGGCGGCGGGGTGATCGCGGCTGCGCTGGCCAAGGCCGGCCTCAACGTGGTGATCGTCGAGGCCGGCGGCTACTTCAACGAGGCCGACTTCAACCAGTCCGAGCTCTGGGCCTATCAGAACCTCTACTGGCGCGGCGGGCCGCAGATGAGCGGCGACATGAACATCTCGATCCAGGCCGGGGGATGCCTGGGGGGCGGCACGGTCGTCAACTGGACCAACTCGCTGAGAACCAAGCCGTGGGTCCGCGACCAATGGGCCTCCGAGCACGGCCTCGAGGACGTCGGCACCGAGGAGTGGGACCGCCATGTCGACGCGGTCTGGGAGCGACTGGGCGTCAACGGCGAATGCTCGGACCTCAACGTCCCGCACCGGTTGATGCAGGACGGGGCCCGGGCGCTGGGCTGGAACTTCGTCAGGACCAACCGCAACACCGACCGCGAGCGATACGACCCCGAGACGGCGGGATACATGGGCTTCGGCGATCAGTCCGGGGCCAAGAACTCGACGCTGCGCACCTACCTGCAGGACGCGGCCGACCACGGCGCGCAGATCCTCGTCGACACCTTTGCCCTGAAGATCATGACCGACGGCGGCCGGGCTGCGGGCATCTTCGCGATCCACACCGATCCTTCCACCCGGACGACGTCGAACGTCACCGTCACGGCCCCGCACGTCGTCCTCGCGGCGGGCGCGCTCGAGTCTCCGGCGCTGCTGCTGCGCTCGGAGATCGGCGGCCCGGCCGCCGGCAAGCACCTGCGGCTGCACCCGTGCACGGCGACGATGGGCACCTACCCCCGGGACACCGAGCCGTGGTGGGGGCCGCCGCATCCGGCGCTCATCGACGAGTTCGCTCCGGGGATCGACGAGGACGGCTACGGCTTCCTCATCGAAGGCGTGCAGTACACGACGGGAGTCGGCGCGACGGCGATCCCGTGGACGAGCGGCGAGCAGCACAAGGCCTTTCTCGAGGACTTCGCCCACGTGGCCACCTTCATCGGGCTCGTCCGCGACCACGGCGCGGGCGAGGTCGTGCTCGACGAGTCGACGGGCATGGGGATGCCCTACTACGCGCTGACCGATCCCGTCGACGTCGCCACTACGCGGCGCGCGCTCGAAGCCCAGATCCGACTGCACCACGCCGCCGGCGCCAGCCGCATCGGCGTCCTCGCCACCGGGCTGCCGCTCTGGCACCGCGGCGAGGACGACCTCGAGGAGTTCATCGCTCGCGTCCGGCGTATCCCGCTGCGCGCGGGGGCGATGCGGATGTTCGCCGCCCACCAGATGGGAACGTGCCGGATGGGCACCGACCCGGCCCGGTCGGTGGCCAACGCCCACGGCGAGCTCCACGACACGCGCGGCGTGTGGATCGGCGACGCGAGCGCCTTTCCCACGTCCAGCGGGACCAATCCGATGATCACCATCATGGCCCTGGCCCATCGCACCGCCGAGCGGATCGTCGCCGCGGCGGGGGCGAAGGCGCCGCCGCCCACCACCGCCCAGGAGATCCGAGCATGAGCATCGTTCCCACCATCATCGAGCGCGCCGAGCTGTACATCGGCGGTGAGTGGATCACGCCCGCCCGCGACGCGACCATCGAGGTGATCAACGCCTCCACCGAGGAGGTGATGGGCCGCATCCCCGAGGGAAGCGCCGAGGACGTCGATCGCGCTGTCACCGCCGCGCGCGGCGCCTTCGACCCCTGGAGCCGGGTTCCGGCCGAGGAGCGCGCCGAGCTGTGCGCCGCCGTGGCCATGCGCCTGCAGGATCGCGCCGAGGAGATCGCCGGGCTGATCTCCGCCGAGCTGGGGATGCCGCTCCGGCTGAGCCTGGCCATCCAGGCCGGCCTGCCCGCGATGACGTTCGGCTCGCAGCCCGATCTCGTCGGGCAGGTCGCGTGGGAGGAGCGGATCGGCAACTCGCTCGTCGTGCGCGAGCCGGTCGGGGTCGTCGGCGCCATCACCCCGTGGAACTACCCCCTGCACCAGATCTGCGCCAAGGTCGCTCCGGCCATGACCGCGGGCTGCACCGTGGTCGTCAAGCCGTCCGAGGTCACGCCGCTCAACGCGTTCGTCCTCGCGGAGATCATGGAGGAGGTGGGTGTCCCCGCCGGCGTGTTCAACCTCGTGACGGGATACGGGCCCGTGGCCGGCGAGGCCCTGGCGGGACATCCCGAGGTCGACATGATCAGCTTCACGGGCTCCACGGTCGCCGGGCGCCGGGTCAGCGAGGTGGCCTCGGCCACCGTCAAGCGCGTGGCGCTGGAGCTCGGCGGCAAGTCGCCCAACGTGATCCTCGAGGATGCCGACCTCCAGAAGGCCGTGGTCGACGGGATCGGGAAGTGCTACCTGAACTCGGGGCAGACCTGCAGCGCCCTCACGCGCATGCTCGTCCCGCGCGAGCAGCTGCCGGTCGTCGAGCAGATCGCCAAGGCGACGGCCGAGGCGTGGACCGTGGGCGATCCGTTCGCCGAGGGCTCCACGCTCGGGCCGCTGGTCTCCGAGGTCCAGCGCGACCGCGTGCGCGGCTTCATCGAGAAGGGCGTGCAGGAGGGGGCCAGGCTCGTCACCGGCGGCGCCGAGGCCCCCGAGGGCCTCGACCGGGGCTACTACGTCAGGCCCACCGTCTTCTCGGACGTGACGCCCGAGATGACGATCGCCCAGGAGGAGATCTTCGGGCCGGTGCTGGCGATCATCCCCTACGAGGACGAGGAGGACGCCATCCGGATCGCCAACGGCACCCGGTACGGGCTGGCGGGCGGGGTGTGGTCAGGTGACGAGGAGCACGCCAAGGCGGTGGCGCGCCGCATCCGCACCGGCCAGGTCGAGATCAACGGCGGCGCCTTCAACCCGCTGGCGCCCTTCGGCGGCTACAAGCAATCGGGGCACGGCCGCGAACTGGGGCGCCTGGGCCTCGAGGAGTTCCTGGCGGTCAAGTCCATGCAGCTGTAGGCCGCCGGCCGGTGAAGCGCCGTCGCACTGCGAGAGCGCCAGCGGCACTCGGCTCTTCGTCCACGGGCGGGCGATTCTCGGATCGCCCGCCCTTCTTCATGTAGGTTTGCGCGCAGTGGGTCCACCGTCGGTGGGCCCTGTCCCTTCGAGGAGGACTCCATGGTGAAGTTCGATCGGCTGGCGGCGCGAGGTCTGCTCGCCGCGGCCACCGCTGCTCTGGTGCTGGGCCTGGCGGCCTGCGGGAGCAGCAACGACAAGAGCAGTACGTCGTCTTCCGGCGGCGGATCGTCGTCGAGTGGCGGCGGGGCAAACGTCAAGGAAGGTGGCTCCATCACCGTCCTGATGGGCACCGCGCCCGACTTCCTGGATCCCAGCGAGGGGTACACGACGCAGGCGGCCGAGGCCGACTGGATCAGCTACACGGGCCTGCTGACCTACAAGCACGAGTCCGGGGACGCCGGCGGAACGCTGATCCCGGGCCTGGCGACCGACCTCGGCACCGTCTCGGCCGACGGCAAGACCTACGAGTTCACGCTACGCAAGGGCCTGACGTTCTCGGACGGCAAGCCCGTCAAGGCGTCGGACTTCGCCTACAGCATCAAGCGCATGCTCAAGCTCAACTGGGGTGGCAAGAGCTTTGTCACCGGCTATGTCACCGGCGCCGCCGACTTCGACGCCAAGAAGGCCAAGGACATCTCGGGCATCACGACCGA